>SLOU01000270.1 GCA_007132385.1 Balneolaceae bacterium
CGGCGGAAAGCCAAGGCCCAGGATTGCCCCGAGATCACCGTCACGCGGATGGGTTAAGATCCCTTCCTGCAGACAGTAGACCGCTTCGTTCAACATCGTCAGGGCAAGTCGGAACTGAATATCCTCATCCTGAAATGCCCGCCGGGTTTCTCCTCCGAAAAACCGGTAAATATCCTTGTTCACCACTTTTTTCCTCTTCTTATCATCCCCGTAGGTGTAGAACCCTTTCCGGTTTTTTCGTCCCTTGAATCCGGCTTTCACGAGTGTAGCGGCTTTATCACTGCTTTTGGCGCCCCGATCCTCAAAAATATCCCCAAGAACACTTGCTACGTGTGCACCAACATCAATACCCACCTCGTCAAAAAGTGCTATAGGCCCGACGGGGAAACCGAAATCTTTCATCGCAGTATCGATCTGTTCGATTTCTGCTCCTTCCTCGAGCAGCAGCAGGGCTTCGTTCATAAAAGGAGCAAGTATACGTGTAGTATAAAATCCAGGTCCGTCGTTGACAACGATGACGGTTTTGCCCTGCATTTTACCAACTTCACAGGCGGTAGCCGTGACCCAGTCGGCAGTTTGTTCTGTTTTGACGATTTCGAGCAGAGGCATTTTTTGAACGGGAGAAAAGTAGTGCATGCCGATAATATTTTCCGGGCGTCGTGCATGGGCAGCTATCTCACTGATGGGGAGAGATGAGGTATTGGATGCAAAAATACAATTTTCGGATGTCGCTTTCTCCACTTCATCGACCATTTTCTGTTTCAGCTCCAGATCCTCAAATACGGCTTCAATCACCAGGTCTATATTTCCGAACCCTTCATAGTTTTCAACAGGGTGAATTTTACTCAGGAGCGTGTTTTTTTTGAATTCGGAAAGAATTTTTTTATCAGTTTTATCCTTCAGGTTGTCATGAACCGTTTTTTTCCCGGCTGTCGCCTGATCCAGCTTCTGATCTTTCAGCCACACATGGAATTCTTCTTCGATACTTACCTCCGTGATTCCCGATCCCATCAAACCGGCACCAAGTACGCCGATATTTTGAATATCCCGTGCAAGATCCTGTTTTGGATTCTTTTTGGCTTCATTCATTTCAAAGAACAGGCTGACGAGGGCTTTCGATTCCGGAGTATCCGCCATTCGACCGAAAATCCTGGATTCGTTTTTTAACCCGGCTTTAAAACCTTGCTTCTGTCCATATCTGACGCTTTCGATAATTTGTGGAGGAGCCGGGTAATTGCCGCGTGTCTCACGAGCAGTTCGCTTATGGGCCAGGGAAAAGAGAATCAGCCGGCCGGCGGCGTTGTTCTCAAGCAATTTTTCGAAAAATCCGCGTCTGTCCTTGCGTTCAATCTTGCGATTGGCAAAACGCCTGACCGCTTCGATACCGGCCTGTTCGAGTTTTTGGCGGTCTACGGTTTCATCGGCAAAACCGAGCTTTCGGGCCTGCGGGCTGTACATGTTTTTTCCGGTGAGCAGATAAGGCAGTGAGCGCTGGATGCCGATCAGTCGGGGCAGTCTTTGTGTGCCTCCCATGCCGGGGATCAGCCCGAGTTTTACCTCCGGCAGTGCGATTTTGGTATCCCGGTGATCCGAAAGAATACGATAGTGGCAGGCGAGGGCAAGTTCGGTTCCGCCTCCCATGCAAGAACCGTGAATACAGGCTACGACCGGTTTTGGAAAGTTTTCAATTTCGAGTAAGGCTTCCTGTCCTTCCCTGCTCATTTCCTCAAGTTCATCGGCCGATTCCCTTGTTCTGATCATATCCAGATCGGCTCCGGCAATAAAGTTATCTTTCTTTCCGCTGATGATGATTGCACCTCTCAGGTCGTTATTGCCACGTACTTCATCCAGGATATCGTAAAACTGATCGATCAGTTTCTCGTTCAGTTTATTGACCTTTTCATCCGGATCGTTGATGGTCACAATCGCGACGTTGTCTTTTTTTTCAAGGCTCAATATGGACATAAATGTGGTTTGTTTATCGTATTAATCAGATTCGTTCGAGAATTAAGGCATGTCCCTGGCCTCCGGCCGCGCAGGCAGCAATCAATGCAAACTGTCCATCTTCCTTGTGCAGGCGATTCGCTGCGGTGGTAATCAGCCGTGCACCGGTAGCGCCAAACGGATGTCCGAGCGAAAGGGAACCGCCCCAGGAGTTGAACTTCTCCATCGGGATTTCACCTACTTTATCGGGACGGTTCAGCCGTTCCCTTGCAAATGCTTTGCTGTTCAGGGCTTTTAGAACGGTTAAAATTTGTCCGGCAAAAGCTTCATGAAATTCGAATACATCGATGTCGTTGAGAGTAAGGCCCATTTGGTCCAAAACTTTCGGAACGGCGATTGCGGGGCCGATCAGCAGCTCTTCGTCCGGTTGTTGAGCAACATACGTGTAGGTCCGGAATGCTGCTTTTGGCTGCCAGCCATGTTTATCGGCTGCCTGGAGGTTTGTGATCAATGTAGCGGAGGCACCGTCGGTCAAGGCAGATGAGTTGCCTGCGGTAACGGTTCCGTACTTTTTAACGAATGCCGGTTTGAGCTGGGACAGTTTTTCAAGGGTGGAATCTGCACGGAATGTGTTATCCTGCAGGATGGATTCAAAATCAGGCGGGAGAGTTGCCGGAAAAAGTTCATCCTCCAGCAGGCCCTTTTCGGTGGCTTCGGCTGCTTTTTGATGGGATCGCAGGGCGTATTCATCCTGTTCTCCCCGGGATATGCCATATTTGGCTGCCATTTTATCACAGCTTGATCCCATCGTTTCACCGGTCGAATATTCGGAAATGGACGGAATGTCAGGCAGCAGGTCGGATGGCCTCAGACCTTTGAAAAATTTCAGAAAGTCTGTTGGGGATTTATACTTTCGGGCATCCAGCAGTTTTTGCCTGAATTTTTTTTTGAAACGAATAGGGATATCCGACATGGTTTCCACGCCGCCGGCAATAATAACATTGTGTTGTCCGGTTTGAATCTGTTCAACGGCACTGGTGATAGCGATGTTGGAAGAAATACAAGCCATATTGGTGGTGTAGGCCGGAACGGTATCGGGAATGCCGGCGCCGAGAGCAGCCTCACGGGCTATATTGCTGGTGTTTACATCCTGGATGACTGTTCCCATGATCACCTGGTCGATGGTGGAAGGCTTGATTCCGGTTTTTGTAATTAAACCCTCCAGTGCCATTCTGGAAAGATTGAACGCACTCAGGTCACGGTACCCGGTCATTGACCGCTGAAAAGGGATCCTTCCGCCGGTCACAAGCACTGCCAGATGATTCGAGCCGTTATTTTTGTTCATGGTCAGAATTTTTACACAAAAATGGCTGGTTTCCGGTTGCTTGTCAAGCGGAAAGTTAACGGTGTTAATTCAGGAGGCAGGGGTATTTGTGGTAAGTATTAAATGAAGCTCAGCAAAGTTGGAAAAGCAGAATATCAAAGTAGAAATTCATTGCCATGGGCGAGTTTAATCAACGACAATTAGAATTCCCCCGTGTTGCCTCATCTGATTTTCTTACTTTCCAGGCGTTGCATTAACTGAGTTCTGGTTCCAGGATGATACCAATATCTGAATAAAAAATGGATCGTTCCCTTTTTCAAAGTATGAAATGTTCGTATATTGCGAGTCTACACCAGAATGGGTGGTTAGCTCAGCTGGTTTAGAGCACCTGCCTTACAAGCAGGGGGTCACAGGTTCGAATCCTGTACCACCCACATCAAGCCAAAGCCTTGTATCATATATATTTACAGTGATACAGGGCTTTTATTTTTTGTATTAATTTTAGGCCGCTTTTAGTTCTGGTACAAGGATGGTACAAGAGTTGTGATGGCCCAGTTTTTAGGGGGGAGGTCACAATTCCCTAAGGATTCCAGGTCTAACTTTTGTTCAAGCCATCAATGCCAATATACCGTAGATTCGCCACCGTTTTAAACAGATAGTAACGCTCCGAATCGGATAAAAAATTGTTTTCACAACTGATCTGCCTCTTTTGAAGACAGTTCTCCGTCCAGGAACTTCTCGAATTGATTCCATAATTGAATTTGATCCACAACTCTTCCCTTGATATGTTCTCAATTAGTATGATCAAGTTGGGATCTTTCTTTACAGAAAAAATAAAATTTATTTAGCACTTAATTCGAACATTACCAAACGGACGAATATGAATTAATCGGACAAAACCCCGGCTTTATTTAAGTTGTTGGTATGTTTGGATTATCATCGGACAACACTACCAGTTAAGTTATTGCCGTGAAATACCTTTTATAGGTTCTATTGATCTAAATCGTTAATAAAACCCTTATCCTATGTTATACAAGGTGATTACTTTTACTATTCTTTTAATTATTATTTTTGTAGCAGATATCAATGCGTTCGGTTCAGGAAGCAATACAACAAGAGAGGTCGTTAATCGCGGAGTTGGTTTGGGCAGTGTTATAGCTGTTGTAGCATCATGGTCTCGGAATTCCTCAATTCTCTGGGCGATACTTCACGGGTTATTAAGCTGGATTTATGTCATCTATTTTGCGATAACGAGAAAGGAATAATCAAAATTCGTGACTCATTTAAGAATTTGCTTTTGAGAAGCGTTAAAAAGAAAAAGTGTGATACTGTTTGACAGTTGATTTATTGTTCACATGCATGCCATGAGCCGTTATGTACCTGATTGATGAATATGCATATTAACATTAATTGAATATGGAAAAGGTTTGTATAGTCGGTGCTTCCGGCAAACTTGGACAATATATGGTTCAACATTCGCTGAATCGGGGCTTTCATGTAATTGGTGTATGCCGAGAACAAAGTGTCGGGAAACTGGAACGGTTTAAAGATCGCATTACGCTTATACCGGGAATGACAAATGATCGAGAAGTCATTAAAGAAGCAGTGGCAGGATGTGATGGGGTTCTTACTGTTTTGGTGCCATGGGGAATGGACAATTATTCATCAGGGACAGCGCAGGCTGTAATGGATTTAGCAGAACCGAATGCTCGGATAATATTTTCCTGTGGCTGGCACATTAGCCGGGATGGTCAAGATAAATATTCGTGGAAAATAAAGTTTTTAGTCAATGTTGGTGGTTGGATAGCAAAGAAATTGCGTCTTGTTGATTTAGATGATCAGGTAGAGGCTTGCCGTCGGATATTTGCCAGCGATACACATTGGACGGTAGTCCGTGGAAGTGATCTTGAAGAGGGTGAAAGCCAGGGATTACCTTTTTGGAGTGAGCATGTCGGTGATCCAATCCTTGAAAGTAATTTAACACGTCGAACAGATTTCGCTCTTTTCATGGTTGATGCACTTGAAAACGGCGACCTCATTCAAAAAGCACCAGCGATTGTTGGATCTCAGACACCTTCAGCAATTGCATATAAACACGTAACTTAAAAATAACCTTTACATATTCTTGCTTCGATGGCGATGTTTCCCGCCACTGTCTTTTCTTCCGGGTATCAGCCGGCAATAGCTGATAAACTGTTAACTGCTGGAAAATCGGGTGATATTCCCAACTTCAGCCAGAATACTCCAGCTGACAACCAACCCAAAACCCGGCACGGCTAATAGCTGATCCATATCTTCATGAAAACTAACTTGATCCTTGATGGCAGTCTCCAGGGCTATAATGTGATCCTGAAATGTTCAGATTTGACCTGCCAGCAACGTTACCTGCAGGTGAACCACCTTTGTAAGTAGCTTGTCATTGTCATTTACTGCAACAAGTGTCATATTACGACTATGCAATTCGATTTCTACGTGAATAATCGTGAATGATGACGTCCTCATTAGATATGTTAGTGTGGAACTACAATCTGGGTGGGGACGTACTTTTTTGTAATGATCAAGCGTTTCAAGCAACTAAAATCGCTGGGTTATCGACACTAAATTTATTGAACAGTCGCTTAAACGCCAGACCGTTAGACAGTATTCTAATTCCAAAAACAAAAAATGGATTTGATTGAAAAATTAAATATCGGTGAGATTATACAATTTTCTATCCTTATGGTATTGTTATTAACTCTATTAGCTAATTTTTGGCAGCTGATAATTCAGAATCGACTATTTAAAGCTCAACTATTAAGAGATCGCTTCCAAATGTATTGGAAAATGTATGAACCAATATCGGATGAAGAGGTTAAAGATCTAAAAATTTTTCCTGAAGATTGGATAGTACCAGAAAAATTTGAGACTGAATATCAGAACAATGACGATAGGATTAAAAAGTATATAAGGATGTCAAGGCTTTACGAATATTTGGCTTTTACATTCAAGTTGCGAAAACACAAATTACCAGACCCCTTAGGTGAAGAATGGTTAGAAATATGGTTACAGGGATTAGTAAAAGAAAAAGAATTTAGAGATGTTCATTTTTATTACGGTAATTTCTATCCAGACTTTAAAAGTCTAGTTGACAAATTGATAAATTCAAAGAATACCACCTAACTTTTTAAAAAAGGATTTTGTCAAGAGCTTATACTCCACCCAATATTAATGACAGTTCGATTAGATTTATTAAAATCATTTCCTTTTATTTAAAGCCTCATTTCCGTTTTATACCCATAGACAGAATTTGATTTTATTACTAATGTATTAGGTAGTTTGAAATAGTAGAAATAGGAGACTGTAGATTTATCACTACTCGGGATAAAAAATGAAGAGATTTTTATATGTAATAGCTGCATTTGTTGCAGTGATAACTTTTAGTTGTGATACGACCGAATCCGGGCTGAATGAATCTCTTCCTGATGGCTTTACTCTGACCACCAACATTGAACCGGAAGATGCCGGAAGCGTGGAACCGTCCGGCGGTGAATTTGAAATCGGATCAACGGTAGAACTGGAAGCTATTCCCGCAGAGGGGTACATTTTTGACCGTTGGGGAGGCGATCTCTCAGGCAGCGAAAATCCGGGTTCAATTACATTTGACCAGAATCGCACGGTGACGGCTTATTTTATTGATGGGTCTTACGACCTCACGATTGAGGTCATTGGAGAGGGTTCCGTCTTGGAAGAACTGCTCGATTCTGAATCCGGAGACGAGGATGTTTCGGCTTCTGTGCAACAGGAACAGGATACTCTATCGGATCGTATCGGCGAGCGTGAGCAGCAACAACAATTTGATATTGATGCTGATACGAATCTCGATACTACAGGGCGGCAGATTGAACGCGGACAGGAACAGCCAGAGATAGCACAAGGACAGGAGCAACTGGAGCAACAAGGACAAGAAGGTGGTTTCACACAAATTCAAACGCAGTCGGTTCAACTTCAGAACCAGTCGGCGACTGTGCGCCTTACAGCCGAACCGGATTCGGCCTGGCAGTTTGACCGCTGGGAGGGCGACCTGAGCGGAAATGAGA
Source organism: Balneolaceae bacterium (assembly GCA_007132385.1). Classification (GTDB taxonomy): domain Bacteria; phylum Bacteroidota; class Rhodothermia; order Balneolales; family Balneolaceae; genus SLOU01. The sequence goes on from SLOU01000270.1 coordinate 7,345, forward strand.
ACCCGGCCGAAATCACCATTCCTGCCGGAGAGTCCAGAAGTGTTACAGCCGTGTTTGTCTCCGATGAAGCCCCGGAACTGGAGATCACCCGGCAGCCGGGAGAGACCGTTGCCGGCGAAGCTATCGAAGGCCCGCCTTCGGTGCGGGTTCAGGATCACCTGGATGACCCGGTGGAAGGAATTGAAGTGACCGTGAGTTTGCTGGATGATATGGAGTTCGACGGAGGCACGACAACGGTCGAATCCGACGGGGAAGGTATGGCCGAATTTGACGATCTTGTTATCCAAACCTCCGGCAGCTATACTTTGCGATTTACTATTGAGGGAGATAACAATTCCAAAACGTCGGAATCTTTTGATGTTGTCGCAGCCGATGCTGCCGATGTGAGTGTCGAGGTCATCGAGGACACGGCGGCGGCCGACGGGAATGAAGAGTTGGAGTTTTTGGTAACGGTTGAAGACGCTTTTGAGAACCGGATTCCGAATGTAGAGGTTACGGCCAGTGATAACGGCTCTGATATTACCTATACCGGTGATGGATCATCACAACAGACCGACAGCTCCGGACAAGCCACTTTTACGGCAACTTCGACGACCGACCAGGAGAATGTGACATTTACCTTTACCGAACAGGATAATAACAACCAAGCGACGGCTCAGGGCAGTTTTGAAGATACGGAGGGAGTTATCGAGATCGATATTATAGGTGAAGGAACGGTTTCTGAATCGTTAATCAGCGGAACGGTAACGGATACCGGTTACCTGCTCCATTCAGATGTGGAGCTTACTGCGAATCCGGCTGAAGAGTGGGAGTTCATACGCTGGGAAGGCGATTTGACAGGGGATGAAAATCCGATCATGATCACGGTAGATGAGGACAAAATGGTGACGGCAGTATTTGAAACCGTTCCTTTAGAGGATCAATTTACCCTCGTTGACCTAACTCAATACGGCCTGACCAATGCCGTCGATATCAATGACCACGGGGATATTCTGGGTGGTGATTCTTACTGGAACAGTAACTCTTCTGCTATAATCAATATACCCCTGCCTGGCCCTGCAATGAAATTCAATAATAACAGGCAGGTTATCAGCAGACATCATTATTGGGACGAAAATGCAGGAGTCGTTGAAATCGATACTTTGCCCTATGGCGGTGAAGGAGCTCATAATTTTTCACATGCTTATGATATAAATGATGACGGATATGTTGTGGGAGAGGCTGAATCTTATATAGAATCCCCTGAGGGTCATACTGTTGAATACGATTTTTATTCCATGATTTGGGAGAATGGATCAGGAAGCCCGGATACATTCGGTTGGTTTAGCACAGCCCATGCTATTAGTAATAACAATCAAATAACCGGATTCTGGGTTGAATCTTATCATTTTTATATAACGGATCATTTAAGCAGCGGTTTCAGAGATGTTGGATTCTATGATGGGTTCGATTGGGGAGAATCGTACGCAATTAATAACAATGGACAAGTTGTAGGTTCAATTCAAACTACTCAGAGTAATGGCAGTAACTTATTGGCTTCCAGTCAATCCCGGACCGATGGTATCAGCCATCGCGAAAAGTTGCTCAGAATCACAAATACCAGGGGAGTTTTTGAGTATGGCCATGTCATTCAGATGCTTCGCAACTCTACCATAAGCCTGCAGGTTAACCAGCATGATGTGAGCTTTCAGGGGTTCAATCAGCACCAAATGATCAATGAAGAGCTTCTTCACCGCTGGAGCGAAGAAGAACAGCGTCAAATTATTGAGACGAGCCTGGCCAGTACTGATGAGTCAAGAGCCTTTATCTGGGATGAACAAAACGGTATTGTAAGCCTTGGTACATTGGGTGGTACGTGGAGTACTGCGTTTGATATCAATGACCACGGGCAGGTGGTTGGCTATAGTGATATCGGCAATGGTCAATACCGGGCATTTTACTGGGATGCCGGCCGGGGTTTGATAGAGTTGCCATCGAATGGAGGCAACAGTATCGCACGGGCTATTAACAACCAGGGCCAGATTGTAGGGGTGACTACCGATCAGTCTGGTAATGATTCTCCGGTTATGTGGGAACTATCGTTTGAACCCTGATGGGTTGTAATTTTTACAGCCTGTTCTCAGATACTTTAAACAGAGGTTTTTTAAAACAATTAGAGTAAATTAATTAATATCTTCTTATCAAATTAATATATATCAGCCTGTTTGTCTGAATACGGTCTTTTCCCGGACATATTTAGTTTCTTGGTATCAGAAAGTCTGATAAACCGGATAAAAAATAAGAGGCAATAGAGTTTCAAAAGAATTACCATCTGGGGTAAAAAAATGAGAAGATTTCTATTTGTCATCGCTGCTTTTATAGCAGTGTTAGCCTTTAGTTGTGACACCACACAATCGGGATTCGATGATTCCCTTCCTGAGAGATACACCCTGACGACCAATGTTGAACCGGAGGGAACAGGAAGCGTGGACCCGTCCGGCGGCGAATATGTCAGAGGAACAACCGTTGAAATGGAGGCTATTCCCGGGGATGATTACATTTTTGACCGGTGGGGCGGTGACCTGTCTGGCAATGAAAATCCAAACTCGCTGATTTTTAACCGGAATCGTACGGTCACGGCTTATTTTATTGAGCGGTTTTACGATCTGACGATTGAGATCATTGGAGAGGGTATCGTCCGGGAGCAGTTACTCGATTCGGAAACCGAGAATGAGGATGTTCCGGCTTCCGTACAGCAACAGGGGCAGGATACGGTGCTGGATCGCAGCGGTGATCGTGAACAGCCACAACAACAGTTTGATATCGATGTAGATACGAACCTGGATACTTCAGGAAGTCAAATATTACGCGGACAAGAGCAACAGGGGGGAAGCACACAAATACAAACGCAATCGGTTCAGCTTCAAAACCAGTCGGCGACTGTACGCCTGACGGCCGAGCCGGATTCAGCCTGGCTGTTTGAACGTTGGGAAGGTGACCTGACCGGCAACGAAAATCCGGCCGATATCACCATTCCTGCCGGAGAATCCAGGAGTGTTACGGCCGTGTTTATCTCCGATGAGGCCCCGGAACTGACATACACCCAGCAGCCGGGTGAAACCGTCGCTGGTACTGTGTTGACACCGGCGCCGGCCGTGGAACTGATCGATGTTCAGGGTGAGCCGGTTGAAGGAGTGGAACTGGTTGTTACGCTCAGCGAAGGCAGTTTTGCCTCCGGAAGTACGACAACTGTAACGACCGATGAAAATGGGCAGGCCGAATTCGACGAGCTGATCATCGAGCAAGCCGGGGAAGGCTATACCCTGGAGATCGGCACTGATGATCAAGATATAGTCAGTGTACTGTCGGATCCGTTTGATGTGATAGCGGCTGATGCGGATCCGGAGCAGACCACGGCAGATGTGCCAGACGGGGTGGCTGGCAGCGAAACGCAGATAACGATTACGGTTCGTGATATGTTTGGCAACCCGGTGAGCGACTCGGCGGAAGAGATTGAGGCGTCTGTGAGCGACGGGCCCAATGCCGGGGCAAGCTTTACCGAAGTTACCGAGCAGGAGAATGGCGAGTATGTCACCGGTTATACGCCGGAATCAACCGGAACCGATGAAATTACCATCCAACTCTCAGGTACAGATATTGACGGCAGTCCCTATTCGAGTGCGGTTACGACCAGCGACGCCGACCAGATTGAGATCACCCAGCAGCCGGGAGAAACCGTTGCCGGTGAAGCGATTGAAGGCCCGCCTTCGGTGCGGGTTCTGGACAACCTGAATAACCCGGTGGAAGGAATTGAAGTGAGTGTCAGTATGCAGGAAAATGCTGAGTTCGACGGGGGTACGACCACAGTCGAATCCGATGCAGAAGGCCTGGCGACCTTTGACGACCTGGTTATCCATACCTCCGGGAGCTATGAATTGGTATTTAACGCCCAGGGGGTCAGTGGTTCAGAAACCTCTGAATCTTTTGATGTCGTAGCGGCGGACCCGGATCCGGAAAATACGACGGCGGATGTACCCGGGATGGTCGCAGCCGGGGAAACAGCCCAAATTGCAATTACAGTTCAGGATGCGTTCGGTAATGCTGTTGGGGGTGTCGCAAGCCGCTTGTCGGTAACGGTAACAGGTTCCAACAGTGCGACTCCGGATGTATCTGGGTCGGGAACGACCGGGGAATATGAGGCCAGCTATACGCCAACATCAACCGGAACGGACAATGTCGAAATCGAGCTTGATAACGTATCGATCCCGGGCAGTCCGTTTTCTATCGATATTGACGTGAGTGATGTAAGTTCGTCGAACTCTTCGGTTACCGCCAATCCCACCGAGCTGCCGGTTGGCAATTTCTCTACGGTCACCGTTGTGCTTCGCGATGACAGCAATAACCCGATTACAGAATTGAGCGATGATGATTTTTCGGTGAACGTGACAGGCAACGCCAGTGAAGGCCCGGTCAGTGAAACCTCGACGGACGGGACCTACGAGTTTGACGTAAACAACAATACGGCTCAAACTGTAACGGTCACGGTATCGGCGACTGGTGTTACTTTGGATGATACGCCGGAAATTACCTTCACGGCCGGTGGGCCCGAGACGATGGTCATCAACAGTCAGCCGGAGAACTCCGTAGCCGGCCAGCCGATACCGGGCCCGCCACGGGTTCAGATTACGGACTCGGAAGGCAACCCGGTTGCCTCGCACGAGGTGACGGTCAGTGAGGATGGAGGCTATGAATTTGATTCCGGCCAGTTGACGGTCTCAACTGATAACGACGGGAGTGCGACGTTTGATGATCTGGTGATCAACCAGGCGGCTCGATATTTCTTAGTCTTTTCCGCTGATGGAGTGACAAATCAGACTTCGAATGGGTTTAATGTGGAACCGGCGGGTGTCAGTGGCAGCGAGTCGTCGGTCTCAGCAGATCCAACCAGTCTGCCGGTGGGATCAACCTCGACGCTTACAATCCAGGTTCGCGATTCCTTTGGCAATGAAATTGAAAATTTGTCGTCCGGGCAATTTGATATCACCCTTAGCGGCAGTGCGCAAACGGATGGCTCGATCAGCGAGACGTCATCAGGCAATTATGAGATTGGAATTACCAGCAGTTCGGCCGAACAGGTGAACGTCCAGGTGAATGTCAATGGGACAGGTGTGGGTTCGGCACAGATTACGTTTGAAGCCGGAGATCCCTCCACGATGAATGTCACAACACAGCCTGAAGATGCAACGGCCGGCCAGGCGATACCGGGCCCGCCTGCAGTGGAAGTGCGGGACGGCTCAAACAATACGCTTGACGGCGTAAGCGTATCGGTGAGTTTGAATGGCGGTGATTTTGCGTCCGGCAGTACCACCTCGGTTGAAACAAATAGCAGCGGTATAGCTTCGTTCGATAATTTGGTCGTTGATGATGCCGGCACCGGGTATATGCTCAGCTTCCAGGCCAACGGAGCGGACGTGGAGTCGGACGGGTTTGATGTGGAGGCGGCGGGCCCGGAGACAGTGAGCGTTCAGGTGGAAGAGGGTTCGGCGGTGGCCGATGGCAATGAAGAGTTGGAGTTTCTGGTCACCGTTGAGGATACTTTTGGGAACCGGGTATCGGGTGTGGAGGTTACGGTGGGTGATGACGGGGATGATATTGACTATCCGGCTGGCAGTGCGATGGATACCGACGGATCGGGTCAGGCGAGCTTTACGGCGAGCTCGACCACACCG
>SLOU01000101.1 GCA_007132385.1 Balneolaceae bacterium
TCAAAAAAAGATCCCTGGTCTTCCGGGGTGGAGGCGACGATCTGATCGGACGGTACGACCCAAATGTTGATGCCTTCATTTCTCCGGGTATAGGTATCCCTCGCATTTTGCAGGGCCATCTCTGCATCCGGTGCATGAACGCTGCCTGCGTGTTCAAACGGCTTGCCGTCCCCCGGCTGGTAGAAAACCTCCCACAGGGGCCATTCGTTTTTTGGGGTTCCTTTTTCACTCATTTTATCTTACGACTCATGGTTCACTACTTGTCCTGCTCCCGAACAAGTTCGTGGAGGGAATGCAAGAAAATTACGATGCTTTTTCCTGGTTGAGTTTTTGTTTTCGGGCGAATTCGGCGGCAGCTTCACGTACCCAGGCGCCTTCCTCGTAGGCTTTCCGCCGTGCCCGGATTCTTTCACGGTTCATGGGACCGTTACCACGGATCACTTCCCAGAATTCATCCCACGGTATTTCTCCGAACTCCCAATGACCTGTTTCCTTGTTATAGTTCAAGTCCGGGTCGGGAAGCTCAAGCCCGATCGCTTCTGCTTCCATAACGGTGCGGTCTACAAAGCTTTGACGCAATTCGTCGTTGGTTTTCGATTTTACTCCCCATTTGATCAATTCTGCATTGTTGGGGGATTCATCATCCGGCGGCCCGAACATCATCAGCGTGGGCCACCACCATCGGTTGACAGCATCCTGGGCCATTTTTTTCTGCTCAGGGGTGCCTGATGCCATTTTTGCAAGCATTTCGTAACCCTGTTTCTGGTGAAAGCTTTCCTCTTTGCAAATACGGATCATCGCTCTTGCATAGGGTCCGTACGAAGATCTTGCAAGCATCGTCTGGTTGACAATCGCTGCGCCGTCTACAAGCCAGCCGATGACACAGATATCGGCATATGTAAGCGTTGGGTAGTTAAAGATGCTGGAGTACTTGGCATTTCCGTATATATAATCTTCTACCAATTCCCTGCGGGCAATACCCAATGTTTCCACAGCGCTGTAAATATACAAGCCGTGGCCTGCTTCATCCTGGACTTTGGCCAGCAGAATTTTCTTTCTTTTCAGGGAAGGAGCCCGTTCTATCCAGTTTCCTTCCGGCAGCATCCCGACAACTTCCGAATGGGCGTGTTGACTCATCATACGGATGAGCTGCTTTCGATAACGCTCCGGCATCCAGTCTTTCGGCTCAATCGTCTCACCGTTGTCGATGCGTTCCTGAAACTTTTTATGATACTCTTTCGTTTCCATAAAAGCGCTTTTCTGACTGTTTATTCAGTAATTTAAACAATTCATTTTTAACCTTCATTCGTTTGGGAGATTAATTTTTATGTCTCCAAATCCAGCTCGTTACTCCCGCTGCCAGGTAACAACCGGCCCCCAATACGATGACGTGTGTAAATCCGAACGACATCGATAAAATAATTGCAAGCGGTGCGGCGCTGACCGAGGCGAAGCTGTCGATCGCCAAAGCCCAGGGTATCAGTTCATCGCTGTTTTTTTCGAGTATGGCTATTCCGGCGGGAAACATCCAGCCCAAAAAGAAGGATACCGGGAAAAGCAGTAAAATCGTGATTGTAAATCGCCAAAAAGTGCTCAACCCGATAAAGAGGTTTAGAAACGGATCAAGCAGGATCAGATAGGACAGGGAAACACCGATAATCACCAGAACGGCGATTCGAATCCGATTGCTGTGGGTTATTTTGAGTCGTTTTTGATACATGCTCCCCAAACCCAGGAATATCAGCATTGAACAGATAACGGCAGCAGCACTGAAGATCGGATCACCCAGGAATCGGGTGAAAATCTGGATATACGTGATCTCCAGAAACATAAAACCGGTACCGATCATAAAAAAGTGAAGCAGTGTCGGCAATTTATTGAATGCCGACCTGTACTGTTTAAATCGAACAATCAGCGGTAAAAGAATCAATAAAAATGCAAGTAGTGCAAGCTGAAGAAATGTAATTACCAGTACTACATATCCCAGTTCCAGCCTCTGGAACCACTGGTCGCCATAACTTTCCATAAATCGATCGAGACTGCTCCATTTAAAAAAGTCGTGAAAATAGGGGCTCTCGTCAGTCGGTGCCCTGACGTGGTAGACCCAACCGTCATAAAAAGATTCCGGGTTTTCTGAGAGAATTTCCAATACCGACTGGTGCAGATAGGAATAATTAGCATCCTCCGGACCTTCAATCCGGTTGATCTGGTCGATTTCCGAAGATTCAATCCCGGGATAATATTCCAGGTCAAGCTGCAACTCTTGTGCTGCATTCAAAAAACGACCGATCCGTTCTTCACTGATTGGGGATTTGGTCAGCAACAGGTTCGCTGCCAGGTAATTTCTGCTGATGAACAGATGGTTTTCGGGATTCAAACCCCTGTCCTGCAAAGCATCAGAAAAAAGTGAGATCAGTTTGATGTTATCTCTTGGCGGAGATTGAATTCCCCGGGTAATACTGATCAAGCCATCGTCTGACAACCTGTTAGCGGCTTTTGCAATAGCCTGGGTTGTCAGCAGATAATCCTCATTTAAACCCTGCAGCCCGCCGGTTCCCGAGGCTATCGCTTCACCGGTTACAATCTGAATGAGGTCATAATCACGCTCAGATTGTTCGATATATAATCTCGGGTCCATATTGATCACTTCGACTCCATCCATCGAATAAACACCGCCACCCGGTTCCGCCAGGTCTTCTTTGATCAGCCTGATCAGTTGTGGATTGGTTTGAACGACGGTGATTTTTTCAGCTCCCATCCGTTTGGCCAGCCATACATTGACTCCGCCTGTTTCTCCAAGCAATAATACATGGGCATCATCTAACAGCCGGTAGGGAAGGGATTGGGGAGTAAAGTCAAGAATACCTGCATCATCGGAGTCATCTATGGAAAAAAGAGGAGCCGCAATCAGTCCATCCATCAGGATTGCAAGCTGGGGAGGAGGCATGATTGCTGCCTGCGGGCCGGCAAACAGTGTGTAATGAAAGGTTGGTGATTGGTACACGTCGATCTGTGCACGGGGTCCATAACGGGAAATTACACTTTCGGCATCACCCTGACGCTCCAATTGTCGAAAATGGGAGAGGTCTTTATACGGATCGACCGAATCGGGTGCAGAAACAAACAGTGTGGTGACAGAGACGAGAAGCCCGACAGCTGTCATACCCCAGGCCTGAGCCGGGTATCTTCCGGAGCGCCGGCCTGTGGAGATAAAGAAACTTACAAGAGCAAGCAGGGCAAGAGGGGTCATAACAAATGGCAGTTGATGTGCCGGAACAAGAGCCATCAATCCGAGGGCTGCCACTCCGCCGGCTCCACTACCGATCAAATTCGCCCCGTAGAGAACCGGTACTTCTTTTTTAAAATAGGCAAGCATGAAGCTTATGACGAGCCCGCCAAACAAAAAAGGTATCAACATCAGGAAGTTGTAACTGATCA
>SLOU01000051.1 GCA_007132385.1 Balneolaceae bacterium
ACATCCCGGATATAAATTTCTTCTACCTGATCGGGAAAGCGACTTTCAATTACCCTGTAGACTTCAGGGTCCATCTCTCCGGAATCGCCGATGAGAATAAAATCCCGGTCGGGAAAATGCTCCAAAATCCTTGTGATTTGGGCAATTTTTTGATCATAGGTTACCATTTCATTGGTAGCCACCTCACGTAGGTCTCTCCAGGAACTGACAGTGAGCAGGTTTTTTCGGACGCTTTTCATATGAAATGTCCCTTCGGGAAATCCGGCTTCATCACTAAAAAGAAATCCGGACAGCGGCCGGTAGAGTTGCCAGGGAGCTCCGGATACATAGTGAAATGTAATATCATCCCATTCTTCTTCCAGGTTTTCGTATTTATCTGCCATTTCGGTAGCCGGTTTAAATTCCTCAAAAAATGTATTTCTCACTACAATCCGTGCTCCCCGGGGTATTTCTGTGATTTTAATGGTATCGTCAATATCTGAGATCACAGAAATTCCTTCCGGTTCAATCAATTGAATTTGTCCTGTCCCTGCATGGCGCCTGGAAGTCGCTTCAAATGAGATCCAGCCATCATTTGATTGTCCACACTCCATGATTTTTTCTGCTTTTTCTGCAGAAATTCGTATTTCCCCGCGCACAATTCCGTTTTGATCGGTTCTTGGATATTCTCTTGCTTCGTCTACAATCCGGTAGGTTTCCTCTTCCGGGTCACAATCAAATTGAAAGGTTACCACCCTGCGCGAACGGCTGTCTGCCGATAAATCCCGTATTCTTTCCCTGAAAATGCGGGATTCATTACGGTTTAAACCACCTACACTCCGGGAAACCCGGGTAACAAGCCGTTCGGTCAGGCGACGTGGATTATGGACCCAGGCTCGCACGGGAATAACCCATTCATCACCATCAAGATAGCCGTACGTGTTATAGACAGTAACTTGCCTGTTTTGTTCCGGTTCGGTTGATCTTTCCTGAATTGCCGCAATCAGGAAAATAGCCGAAACCAGTAGAATTGCCAGAGAAATTCGATACATTTTTCAAATGATGTAAAGTTCAATCGATTTATCAATTTTCCGTATTTTGAATATCATGAATCTGTATTTTTCGAGTGATTCGATGATAAATTCAAATATAAAACCGAAAAAATTGAACGTATGATTCCTTAAATATGAGATTAGATCCAAAATATTTCAATTTATTTATTCTAACCTGTGCGATTTTAGCTATTGCAGTGATCGTTTACAGTTCTGTAAGTTACCATCAAAAACAGTCTGAAACCATGCTTGAGAGTATAGAACAACGGAATCTCGGTGATTATTACCTGACTTATATCGAAGAAGCGGACAGTATACGTATCGATGAGTTCAAGGGCTCATCAGTTATCATTGATTTTTGGGCCACCTGGTCTGGCAGGTCTCAGAATAATCATGAATTGCTGGAAGAATTGTCAAAAGAGTACCCCGGGCTCGTTGTTATAGCAGCTGTAGTGAGAGATGATGACGATATGGCTAAAAACTATGCCGGAGAAAACAGATATGATTTCATATATGTACAAGGTACAAGTTTGTATCATGAGCTAAAGGTGCCGGGGGTACCGGCACAAATTTTAATAGATAAAAATGGGCGGTTTTATGATTTCCAGGTTGGTGAAGATCCGGACAGGCTCAGACAAAAAATAAGATCTCTGGTGACCCAGTAATTGACTATTGAAAGTGAATAAGAACCTTGACCCTTGGCGGATCGTGACTCCTTTCTGCTCCATGAACAAATTAAAAAACATTGACTAATAAAAGCCGAATAGAAGATGAAGGTCAACGTACCATTTGGTTAAACGGTGAATTCAAAGATGCAAATCAGGCTTTGATTCCAGCAGAATCAAAAGGCTTGTTTTATGGAGCAGGCTGTTTTGAAACAATGCGTGCTAGCCAATGTATGCTGCTACACGCTGACCGTCATATTCTAAGGCTGGAACAAGGGATTAATTATCTTGGCACCTCACTAAACAGCAGTTTTAAAGAGGAGTTCAGGGAGATCATTTCAAACCTGCTTTTAAAAAATCAACTTCATAAGACCGAAGCAATGGTCCGCATTCAGGTTTCACTTCGGGGCAGAAGAGGATATACCGAATTAAAAAAGCCGGACCTGAATCTGTTAATCAGTTGCGAAAAGCTTGATCAGAATCAATCGTCAGTAACATTGAAGTCGGTAGAATCGAGGGTCGTTCCTTCCATGTGCAGGCCGCCGAATTTGAAGTTGTCCAATACGATTCATTACATGGATGCTTGGCAGTCCTCAATTCGAAAGGGAGCCGATGATGCGGTCATGCTCACAGTTGATGGGTATGTAGCTGAAACTGCTGTTGCAAATCTATTCTGGAAATCCGGCAACACCGTGTATACGCCATCGGCAGAATGTGATATTTTACCAGGTATCATGAGGGGAATTATAATTGAATTGTTCTCATTCTCAGAGCTCGATGCCATTGAGTTTTGCCAGGGAAGTTACAGCCCGGAAAATCTTAAATCAGCCGATGAAGTCTGGACTACAAATTCAGTGCGGGAAATCATGCCGGTCCGGAAAATTGATGAAACTGCTTTTCCGGTAAATACGCTATTTTTTGAAAAGATTATGAGGCTTTTTGCAGATTATAAAAAAAGGTATCTTAAATAATGGCAGGGTTATTTACTACTTTTCAGGATGTGGTTCGTTATCTGGAGGCGATACCAAAATTCAGTCAGAAAGGTGCAGATGCCGCTCATTTTTCCCTCGACCATATGGAAAAATTCTGTGAATTGATGGGTAACCCTCACAAATCGTTCAGATCTATTCATGTGGCTGGCAGTAATGGAAAAGGAACCACTTGCCAAATGCTTGCATCGGTATATGAGCAGGCAGGGTATAAAACCGGCCTGTATACATCACCGCATTTGGTTAGGTTTAATGAAAGAGTCAGGGTGAATGCTGAGGAAATCCCTGATCATGAAGTTCTTCTTTTTTTCCGGCAGTTTGAGAATCTCCTTGAAGAGGTTCCGCTTACCTACTTTGAGATCAGTACATGTCTGGCTTTCTGGTATTTTGAAAAGAAAAGCTGTGAAATTTGTCTTATAGAGGTCGGACTGGGTGGGCGCCTGGATGCGACCAATGTAATAGATCCGGTATTGAGTGTGATTACCTCCGTATCCAGGGATCATACCGAAATTCTGGGCGATACGATTACTGAAATTGCAAGTGAAAAAGCGGGTATTATAAAGCAGAGCCGGCCGGTGGTAACCGGATTTTTGTCAGGTGAAGCATTAAAAGTGATTATTGAAACGGCTGTAAAAAAAGATGCAAAAGTTATAAATACTGAACATTTCCAGCCTAAAATACAAAATGAAATAATTTTGTTGCGGAAGCAGGATTC
>SLOU01000117.1 GCA_007132385.1 Balneolaceae bacterium
AGTTCAACGGAGATGACCTGCATGCCGAAGGGGTCACCTTTTTTTTCGGTGAATCCGACTATTTCGTTGCCGGTAACATCCGGGATTACAAATCGCTGATGTACGAGCCCGATGAAGCCTTGCCGGCATACTTCACCGGCCGGTTCCGGTCCGACTTTTTCAATGCCGATGAGTTCCTGGATTTCGAAGAGCATCCAGAAGACTATGAACCCGAACCGTTCGAAGCATTTCTGCCCAATCTTGCCGGACAATTTGAAGTGGAAATCAGCCGCCTGCAGTTCTTTGGAATGGAGGCAACCGACGCACGGGGATCACTGGAAATGACCCCGCAATACATCGGATCTGACAACGCCGAACTGGCCCTTTTTGGCGGGACCATGGACGGAAACTTCCGGTGGGATGTACTGGCTGTCGATCATACAGCATTTACATTCGCCGGTAACCTGGACAAGATGCGGGTTGAAGCGCTTTTTTCGCAGATGGATTTCGGTGGACGGGTGAACATGGCAGAACACGTCCGTGCCGATTTTAGTGCCACCACCGATTTCTATGTCGAATTTGATGAATATTTGGAGATGGATATGGAAGGCCTGTTTGCATCCGGTGATTTCGGAATGGAAGATGCACGTGTAGCAGGACACCCGGTCCAGATAGCGTTGGCCGGTTTGCTGGGTATCGAAGACCTCCGGGATCTGTCCCTGGATTCGTGGACGGCCATCTACCATGTCGAAGATGGTATCATGCAACTGGATGACTTCAATCTGACCAGCCGGCAGATCGGGCTGAATATGTCGGGCACCCAGAATCTCATTGATGACCAACTGGATTATCGTGCCGAGATTGTCCTGCCGGGCGCCTGGGCCGGGCGCCTGAGCAGCACCATCCCTGAAGAGGTTGTTGAAGCACTGAAAAGAGAAGACGGCAACCTGGTACTGCCCGCTACCATTCACGGAACTTCCGAAAATCCCCGGCCGGGACTGGATAACGAACGGATCCGGAAATTGGTTGAGACATACTTGCAGGATCGTGCCCGGGATGCTGGCCGCGAAGTACTGGACGGTGTGCTGGATCGGCTTCGGCGAAATTAGGCGTGCAGAGCAATCGTTGACATAGTCGTGCCCGGGTAGTTGGACACCATCATACGGGTTCCTGTCATCCGGGAAAAAGGACACTTTTTCCCACATTCGGGTTTCCTATTAAAACAATACTTCTCAATGCATTACCTTAACAACTTTTTTGTGCCATACCTCTTCTAATTCTTATTGTTCTTCTGTCCACTTTAATATCAACAGAACCACCAAATGGTAATTTGGAAACTATTTTAACTGTTTTCCTCACTTTGATACCCATTTTCTCAAGTTTGCTATAGAAAAAACTACCCCCCCCCCCCTTTATATCAATAATGAGCGCTTTTTCTCCTGTATCCAGAGACGAAATCGACTGAACAGAATTTTTTTTTGAAAAAACCGTTAGTTGGTTTGCGAAAAAAGGTGATAAAGCTTTAGAAAATTGCAGGAGCGTAAATGCCTGATAGTCGAAACGAATTTTACTTTTAACGTTGGCTATGAAAAATAAAAGAATCATCAAAGACCCCACGCGCTTCATTACGAGTTGGAATCGCCTGCTGAACAGTCTGATAAGGTCCTATTTGCACCGTGTATAGTCCATTCGGAAGTTGGTAGATATGGAATTGGAGATCATCGACATCCACACCCTGATTTCTCAGTCCGTTGCGGGTTATCTCTAATGCATTGTTAGTATTTTCGATGCCGCGTCCTGCAAAAGTTTGGACATAATATCCGGTGATCAGGCCATCCTCAGGAGCCGGGACAAAAACTTCTTCTTCTTTTTTGATTTCTTCCAAACGGTTTTCCAATTCGGAGACACGTTTGCCCAACTGGTTAATTTGGTCATTTGCACGAGTCATATCCTCATTTCTTGCCATATTGGCATCAAGGGCCGACTGCTGTTGCTCAAGTTCCTGCAATTTTTGGTTATGTTGCGTCAGTTGACGCTGCAAGGCTTCGAATTCTTCCCGACGTTCCCGGGCCGCCTGATCCAGCTGATTCGATATATGATCGGTTTCATGAGCCGAGGAGTACCAGGTAGCGTGATGACGGCTCGTGTTGCCAAATTTTATTGAGATACCGGTTGTAAAGCCGGCTAAACGATCAGAACCCATTAATTCCCTTTGTGAAGCCGCTACACCACCATCAATCGTTCCATCGTAATTGAAAACTTTGTACTGATAACCAAGGGTCCAGTCTAATGTTTCACTTAGTTTAAAGCGGGTTCCCAGACCGAATCCGTAATGTCCGAACCAATAGCTGTCATCATCCCGGTTTTCCATATTCGACAAACTGTTGTGGCTGTGACCCAGAAATAAAGAAACATTGGGATTGAACCAGCTGCTTAAGCGATAAAGTTCAAAAAGTTCCAGAAAGTAGACATTCAACCCAAGATTGATGGACTGATACTGGTTCTTGTAATCGGGATAATCTGAATCGTTTTCTATCACCGAAAAGTTATATTCGGTTTTAACTGTAAATGATGGAGTAAGCGCATATTCCAAAGCAGCTCCAAATCCGGGATTAAAAATGCGAGACTCGGAACCAAGAACACCAGTGAAGGGAGATACATCAAAAGAGGTATTACCCATATAGGTATTACCATGAATCTGCAGACTCCATTTTCTGAATTCAGGGTCGATATTTGATGATTGCTGTGCAAAAGTTTGTGGGATTCCGGGAAGAATTACAAGCAGCGAAAGAATAACTATCACGGAAAAAAAGTATTGGCTATTGTATGTATTTTTCATATCAATCGATTATTTTTGAATGTGAAAAAAATGGACTTAATGAACAATTAATACTTAAATTGTTTAAATATAATAATTACATGCGCTTGGTATAATACAAAATATTTATTCAAAGTCTAACTACTTAGTTGAATGAAGTTACACAATTTTTTTAGTGAATCTTATTTCTAATCTGAATAATTCTTAAATCCCATTTCACATGTAAGAACAGTCGAAAGGAAAAAGTCTTTCATCTTGCCGCCGGTAATGCTGTCGCCGCCAAGGAAGGCAACAAGAAATTGCCTATCACATGTCTCATGGTATAACCCCATATATTTGTGTCTCGGTTATAATTTTTTATAGAACTATGATTGCTTTAGATGTCTAAGTAATAATCTGAGAATGCCCACAAGCAGAAGCTATTGCTAACCTCCATTCGTGATTATCTTGCTTCAAAGAACAAGATTGTCATACCTTTTCAGCCCATTCTTTTCCCCAGCATTGAAACACGGATAGGTTTCCTTGATGACGAGCCCTAACCGGATGTGATTAATAGTTCTGCAATTTTCAAAGATTGATAATCACATGTGAT
>SLOU01000177.1 GCA_007132385.1 Balneolaceae bacterium
CATCGATTACACTGAATGAAAATGTGCTGATCTCAGGAATATTGCTTCGAAAGGGCAAAACATCAGAGCCGGCTTTTAAAATTTCATCAGTCGAAATATTGTCAGCCATTTTCAGAAGAATCGGAACTTTGAAGTCAGAGAGTTCATCGAATTCAGGTAATGTAGAAATATTGGGTCCTTTTACAAGCTCTGTTTCTTTTCCGTTTGCGGCTGGTGCCACCAGCATCTCTTTGTTAATAATATAATCTTCCGGTTCTCGGTATCCGGGATACTTCATACTAAAAATCTCCTCCATACGTCGCGGATCGGTAATTTTTCCGGTCAGAGCCGATGCAGTTGCTGTTTCCGGGCTTACCAGGAAAACAGAATCTTCCTTTGTACCGGAACGGTCGGGGAAATTACGAGGCACGGTTCGAAGGCTGTTGCGTCCACTTGCCGGAGCCTGGCCCATACCAATACATCCATTACAACCTGCCTGATGGATTCGTGCACCTGCCTGAATTAAATTCAACATCACACCATTTTGCACCATATTTTGAATTATCTGCCTTGATGTCGGGTTGATATCGAAGCTTACGCGGTCGTCAATTCTCCTTTCTTTTACCATTTCACCGGAAATCCAGAAATCCCGATATCCGGGGTTTGCCGAAGAGCCGATATAGGCCTGGTAAATCTCCTCCCCTTCGACATCTGAAACCGGCACTACATTCCCCGGACTGCTGGGTTTGGCCACCAATGGCACGATATCATCCAATACAATTTCTTCGCGGGCATCATATTCGGCACCTTCATCGGCTATCAGTTCACGCCATTCGTTTTCACGATCCTGCTGTCTCATAAATCGTTTTATTTCTTCATCGGCCGGAAAGACCGTCGTTGTAGCCCCCATCTCCGTACCCATGTTTGCAATAACATGCCGGTCCATCGTATCGAGATATTTCAGTCCTGGCCCGTAGTATTCTATAACATATCCTACGCATCCCTTGACATCGTACCGGCGCAACATTTCAAGTACTACATCCTTGGCACTGACCCAGTCCCGCAGCTTTCCGGTTAGCTTTACACCAAGTACTTTTGGCATCTTCAGGAATAAAGGCTCACCGGCAATAGCAAAAGCTACGTCAAGCCCGCCGGCACCCAATGCAAACATCCCCATGCAGCCTGATGCAGGTGTGTGGCTGTCGGACCCTGCAAGGGTTTGTCCGGGTTTTGCAAAACGCTCGGAATGAACGGGATGACTCACCCCGTTTCCCGGCCTGCTGTACCAGATTCCGAATCGATCAGCGGCCGACTTTAAAAAAAGATGATCATCCGCATTTTTATAATCTGTTTGTAACAAATTATGATCTACATATTGACAAGACAAATCGGTCTTTGCCTTGTCTATTCCCATAGCTTCAAGTTCCAGCATCACCAAGGTGCCTGTTGCATCCTGAGTGAGTGTCTGATCGATGCGGATGCCGATCTCTTCACCCGGTTCCATTTTCCCGCTGACCAGATGAGATTTGATAAGTTTTTGAGAAACATTGAGAGGATTGTCCATACTTCTTCCAAATATGTTGATTAACCATTTGCTAACTAAAAGTTAATATTAAAAAAATCGTTCAATTAGTGCTTAAAAATTTGTTTATTTAATATGATTATGATCGTTTTTTGAATAAAAAATTATATCAAACAACCCGGTTAAGAATTAAATTAGCCCCGGTACTCATGCATAGGATTTGATATGATACCGGATGGCATTTTAAAAACCAGACTCCATTTGCAGATGACATATCATGAACTGATTAATCATATATCAGAGGAGCTTAATCTCAGTAAGAATGAAATCGATACACTGATTAAGCAAACAGTCCTGGAATTGGGTAATCAACTGGAAAACGGATACAGCTTTTCTATTCCCGGACTGGGGAGATTCAGCACAAAAGTCATAGAAGTCCACAAAGTGTTCGACTCGCATCAACAAAAATACATTCTGATTCCTCCTAAGCGTATCGTGGAGTTTACACCGGGCAAAGATCTGAACGACCGACTCAAAAATATTCGGGCGGAAGATGAGTGAAAATACCTCTATCGGTGAACTGGTTAAAATAATTTCTGACCATTCAGATATAAAAGAAGAGGTCACCCGGGACTTTATACATAGCTTTGCCCGGGTCATCAATTCAGCTCTGGAAAATAATGGATCTGTTATCATTCCTGATTTTGGCAAATTCGAACTTCGCGAGATGACGGGGCACAAGAGTGATGATCCTCAAACCGGACTAAAAACCAATATTCCTGCTCAGGATAAAATAATATTTATACCCTCGAAATCACTTGAAGACCAGGTTAATCGCCCCTATTCACGCATTCAACCTCAGATACTTGACCATGTACCTGTCGATAAATCGGATCCCGGCCAAAGAAACACAAAAGCAGAGTCTGACATGGGCGGACAGACACACAACACGATAGGACATGAACGCCCGAAAAAGGAGAAAAATATTGGAAAGACTGAGCCTTTGAAGCAGTCTGAAAACGATGACAAACCCTTTGACAACACTTCCCTGGAAAGAGATTCAGTATACCCTGAAGATACCGACCCGAAAGAAGCCAAGATGCCGCCTTACCCGTTTTATCTGGAAGAGGTGGAGAAGTATGAAGAAACAGAAGATGAAAGCGAAGAATTGATCACAATACGACCATCGCCCGTCGAGCAACGAAGGGCTTCCCATGAGTTCATCGAAAAAACAGAGACTCAAGAAGAACAAAAAAAAGGCAGATTTCTCTGGCCTTATCTTGCAGCTGCAGTAATATTTGTTATTATTGTACTGGCTCTTTATTACTTTATGAGCAACTGGGAGGATACGACTGTCCAAACGGTAGATATACCCGAAGTCGAAGTTGTGCCGGATCCCGGAATTACAGAACCTGCTCCTGCAAATGTTGAAGGAACCGAATTAATCACGATTATTGTGCAAGAGGGGCAGAGTCTTTGGAATCTGGCATTAAACTATCTGGGAAATGCCTATTTGTGGCCCTGGATCTATTATCTTAATTCAGACAGGATATCTGATCCGAATATAATCGATTCGGACATAGATCTGGCCATACCCATTCCCGATGATCCAGGTAATCTGCCGGATGAATATTTACATGAAATCGCTCTTGGATACATCGGTGTTTACCAGTGGTATAAGGAAAATAATCCATATGAAGCCAGAAACTATCTTTGGGCAGCAGGTAGTATTTACCCCGATATACTGGATCAGGTAGTGAATGACGTAGAACCGGATGATTTAAACTTTGCAAAAAACAGATAAAACTTTCAATATTTTAAATTCTAAAAGGAGTCAGCTATGATACGCCATATAGTGATGTGGAAACTGAAAGAGGAAGCCGAGGGA
>SLOU01000197.1 GCA_007132385.1 Balneolaceae bacterium
ACCGATCCTCGTCAGTACCCGGAACCCGAATCCCGTTGATGGTAATAGAGCTGTATTGCGGCCCCATTCCACGAATCGCCACTTTCTGCCCTTCGCCACCATCGCGAATCAGCGATACCCCCGGCAAACGGCCAATAGACTCCGCCGCATTGGCATCGGGAAGTTCCCGCAACCGGGTTTCCGAAACCACATTGACTATGGTGTTTGAATTGAGCTGCTGACGTACGGCCCGCGCCTGACCCAATGCCTGTGTGTAGATCGTAATTTCATCTCCTTCAACCACATCCGGTTCCAAATGGATATCCCGTTCCAGCACCTGGCCGTCGGCAATACTCACCTCAATATTTTTCGACACGTAGCCCAGATACCCGATATTCAGGATATGATCTCCCTCCGGCACCCTTGTCAGCCGATAGACGCCTTCATGATTTGTAGCTGCTCCAATGGCAGTGTTATCCACCAGTATATGTACTCCAATTAATTCTTCACCTGTCATGGCATCAGTAACCCGGCCCGTGATCTCGCCGGTCTGCTGAGCGGACTTACCCATCGTTTCAGGAGCAGGCTTAATCAACAAAGCGGTTCCATTGGATGCCAAAGTAACCTGCAGATTATCCTCTTTGAGAATCTCCATCATTGCTGAAACGGGATGGATATTATAAAAGGATCTGGTAACGCTTTTTTCGGGAATAATGCCGGAATTATATGTCAGACCGACATTGGCGCTCCGGGCCAGAACTCCCAGCGCCTCTTGCAACGGAACATCTTCAAAATCTATGGATATCAGATTTACTGAAGCAGGAACCTGTTTACTTGCGTAGCTGCCTGTAAAAACCCCTTGTCCTGCAGCTGCACCGGACAACCCGAAACAGAACAGCACAAAAGTCAGAACATGGAAAATTCGGGATGTATTATTCTGCGCTTTTTGCACCTTTTTATGTATCGACTGCATCATATACATGGGATATTCAATAGGGATTACTGATGACTATTACTTGAATTCAAGTCTGATCTATCGTTAAGACTCCACCTGATCACATCGTCATCCAATTCATAGGATATGTCCAAACCTTCGGAGATGACCTGAATCACGTTTTCCAGCGATATTTCGGAGAAATTGGATGTCAGCTGCATCTCGTAGAGTCTGTCATCGGCCACTTCGGATTGCACATCATAGATGTATTCCAGCTGCTGAACTACCTCCAAAAAAGGTGTACTGTTAAATATGATCCTGCCATGCATCCAGCTTATATAGTTATTGACATCGACGTCCTTCGGAATCACCGAACCTGTTGCGCTGTCATAGATGCCCAGCATGTTGTTTTCCAGAACGACACGCTCTGACGTATCACCATTCAGCTCCATTGCAACAGTGCCATCAAGTACCGCCACATATATATTATTCCGGTCATTACGTCTGACATTGAACGCCGTTCCCAAGACCTCAATTTTTGCGTTTCCGGCATGCACGACAAACGCACGATCGGGATTGTGTGTGACCTCGAAGAAAGCCTGTCCGTCCAGTATAATTTCCCTTTTCCCAATTGAACTCTCATCGAATACTTCAATCTTGGACTGACTGCCAACTCTGATTCTGGATCCATCGGCCAGTGTCAGGCGCCGCTGTTCCTGTCCCGTCGTATATGAAGAGGAAGCAACCTGTTTTGCCTGCTCCTCTGTACCTGATGAGAAGCCGTTAATATAAATTGTAACTACGGTTACTGAAACAATAAGCATAATGATAACTGCTGCGGCTGTCCAAATTGAGGAGCTGTACCCGCGACGTGTTTTCAGCTTCCTTATTTTGCCCGTACTCTCAATGCTGGAGACAATACGTTCGTAAGCTTCAACCGGATTCTGATGCATCTGAAATGTGCTTTGAAGATGCTTTACATTGTGATAATCCTTGTCGAATTTCCTATCAAGAAATGCTTGTCCCTCTGCGGACTGGAACCATTTGAGAATCGTTTTCACCTCTTCCCCGGTTGCCGTCCCATTAAAATATTTTTCAATTTTTCTGTGATCCATCTTTATTTCATGTGCTTTGGCATGTGCGTTTTATTGATTATGCAAATTGATGCCCGTTTTTGTGATACCTCTTATGGTGCTTTTACCAAGTATTACACCACGGATTCCGGAAAGTGTGTGTGTTTTTTAAAAAAGAAATTGATAATATCCTTTATATCATTGCATTCTAATGCTTTACATAATTTTTTTAACTCTATTTCCGAAAGTTAGATTACTCAATTGTGGCAATGAACTCTTTCTGCCAATGTTTTAAATATATAGTAACAGAGATCATTATTTGATAACAAATTCGCTGCTTTTTATCAGCTCCTGTACCAGGATTAGCGGAAATCAACGTTGATTTCTACATGATAAATGAAACTCTTCAATCCCTGGCTTTTTATTCAAATAGTGCCCATGTAACATGTTGTTTTATATTATTTTTTATTACCTAAATGCATTGGTTTGCAATTAATTGCCAGATGTACCATATTGACATTTTGCGATTACCAACAAATAATTGTAATCAATATTAGCATGGCTTGTGGACGCGAGGAATTCAGTCGCACTGAATAGTTCGATTGAAATTAATCTTCTTTTTGGGGTAAATGCAGTCTTTGGAGAATCATCTTTTAATTCAGGGTTTAAAAAATGATGACAAATCTGTCTTCAAGAAAGTGTATACGCTTTATCACAACTCCCTCTATGGTATGGCTTACAGATACCTGAGAAACAGTCAGCTTGCCGATGATGCCGTACAGGATATTTTTATAACACTTTGGAGCGAACGAAAGAATCTCGACTTAAACAAATCACTGCATGGATTCCTGTTCAGCTCACTTAAAAATCATGTACTTAACATGATTAGAAACAACACCCGAAGAATAGAAAGGAATTACGACTATCATTACAATAATAAAAACCTGGTTGATGATCCTGAAGATATCTTAATTGACAATAATTATAATACCATACTAAACAAGGGAATCGAAAAACTACCCCCATTAAAAAAAGAAATCTTCATTTTGAAGAACAAGGGCTTATCATACAAAGACATAGCAAATGAAACAGGATGTACAATTAATACTGTCAAATCATATTTATATCAAACAAGAAACTATCTTCATGAATATGTTACAAAGTATATAAATGAATTGAATGAAAGTGGCCCTTCCTGACCTGCGCGCACAAGTCACTATCAATTATTAACGGTCAGATTTACAATATTCTAATCATCCAAACCGGCCTAATTGATGCATTGCTTCAGTCAAGAAGACCAGCAGCCCACAATAACCCGTTGGAAACCAGATTCAGATAATTTTCGTGCTCCATGGTTTCATTGTGATGGCCGATTGTGGTGCCAAATACTCGAACCCCTTC
>SLOU01000231.1 GCA_007132385.1 Balneolaceae bacterium
AAATCAATAACTTGCGGCGATCTGTAAAATTGAATCCTCTTGAATTTAAATCAAATCAAACGGAATGAGTGCAACGAATATTTATAAAATTACCGATTCAATCCCGTCGACCGAGAATTTACCGATCCGTTTCGATATGTACTCACCAGGCAATAGCAGCCGGGATCTTTTGCCTGTGATTTTGTTTGTACACGGCAATAAAGGTTTTAAAGATTGGGGTCCGTTTCCAGATGCTTGTGAAGATATCGCTCGTAAAGGATTTATTGTGATTGCCATGAACTTTTCACTGAATGGGATAGGTGAAAACCCGACGGAACTGGAAAGGCTTGATCTCTATCAGAGGGAGACATTAAGCCAGGATCTGAATGATATCGGAACTGTCATTGAAGGTATTAAAAACGGATCGATTTCGTCACAGCGTGTCGGTTTACATACGGACTATATAGGTATAATCGGACATTCCCGGGGCGGCCATACAGCCGTTGCCGCCGCCGCAGAATTTCAGGAAATACAGTGCCTGGTTACCTGGTCGGCAGTTGCAAATTATAATGAGAGATGGACTGACCGAATGGTCCGGGACTGGAAAGAAAAAGGATTTACGGAAATTCTGAATTCACGCACTGGACAAGTTATGAGAGTAGACAAGGTTGTTTACGAAGATGCACTTGCCAATGAAGAGAGGCTTATGGCTATCAACCGAGTGAAAGAGCTTTATATACCGTGCATGTTTATTGCCGGAAAGGAGGATGAATCGGTGTCTTACAAAGAATCGGAGAGCCTTTATCGCAATTGTCCTTCAGAAAACCGCGAATTGCGTCTTATTTCCGGAACGGGACATACATTTGATGCTTCTCACCCTTTTGAAGAGAAGGAATACCCGGAAAAGTTTGCCGAAGTACTTGATTTGACCGAGGAATGGTTTATTGATAATCTCGCATAATCCGTCCGGATCCTGCGTTATGTGGATATGAAAAATGTGTATCTGTTCATAGCCGGGCTGATATTTCTAATTGATGTTTCGAATACTGATACAACACAGTCAGTTCCGGAATTAGTCAAAAACAAGGAATTTCAGGTTTCGGCAGTTGCTGCACTTGATTCGTTATACAATCGAAATTATAGTTCGGCACGGGATATACTCAAACCATGGGAGGACGAACATCCTGAACATCCCGTGTGGTTGTTGTGGGATGCAATGGATTTTTGGTGGGTCGTTCTTAACGATTTGCATAACGATGAATATGATGAGGAGCTTTTTGCCAGGATGGAAAAAGCAGATAAAGCTGCGATAAAGCTTCTGGAAGAACAGCCTGAAAATGCAGATGCTTACATTATTCGAGCTGTAGCAAACGGGTATATGGCTCGTCAACATGCCAACAGAGAACGATGGATCCGGAGCATACGTACAGCTCGTACGGCACAGAATGCACATGAGAAATTACAGGAATATGCACCCGATTTGGCAGATAACCTGTTTGCTGAAGGTTTGAAAAAATACTATTCAGCGTACCTTCCTGAAGCCTATACGGTTGTGCGTATGGTTTCCTGGTTATTGCCGGATGGGGATAAAGAGAAGGGGCTTGAACTTCTGGGTAAAACCAGTCAAAGTGCCATATTTGCACGTCCGGAGGCGACATATTTTTTAGGAATGATTTTATTGAACTATGAGAAAGAATATAATGAGGCCGTATCCCATTTTGTGACTCTTGTTGAAACTTATCCCAACAACGGATACTATAGAAGATTGCTTATCCGAACTCTTTTTCAGCTCCAACAAGATACACATGCAAAAACAGAAATTAGGAGTGCGCTTGAACACTGGACAAATATAGGCCTTAAAGACGATCGGGTATTAAAAGAAGAGCTGCTTTACTGGCTGGGCAGAATTGATTTTCGTAGTGGCGACCTCAATTCAGCGCACGATTATTTTCAGCAAAGTTATGCAATGGGTTTTGAGTTGCCAAACAGGCCAAACCGATCTTTCCACGTTTTAAGTGGATACTATGCCGGCCGGACCGCACAACTTCTGGGGGATTCTATTACTGCCCGGGATTATTATCTTGAAGTATCGAGGCTTGAAACAGAGCCGGATGTTCGCAAAAGGGCAGAAGAAAGAATCAGAGAGCTCTGAGAAGGAATCAAGGAACGGGCTTGATTACCGGGAACAGATTCCCTGATGATCTGTAAAAACATAGAGGAGATTTACAGAAAACTGAAGTCATAACCGTTTTCTTCTTCCACTTCATTTGTGCCTGGTTTAAAGATTCTTTCAATAAAACGGACTCTGCCGTTATCCCGGATATTAAGAATGGTTGAGCAACGTGTACCATAGTTTTCGGTCTTGATAAAGGCAGCCGACACCGCTTTTTCCATTTCCGGGGAAAGCCCGGTTTCGGGAAGCTGATCGTGAGGATAGGTTTTTTTATTCAGAAGAAGTTTGAAAAGATTTTTTTCGTTCAGGGAGTCATTTTCTGCCAATGTTTTAAACTCTTTTTTAGCTTGGGTAACTTTGGGCCAGGGAGTATTCATAAACGCATTGCTGACGGAATGAATACCGGGTGGAACCTCAGTGATTTTCATAGACCGGTTTGAAAAATGAAAGAATTTATTTTTATCGCCGGCCAGCAGGTTAAAGCCATTATAGGACTCCGGATTGTTGAGTGATTTTAAAAAGTCTTGTGGCTGAGAATCACTATTCAGATACTCTGTAACCAGATGTCCCCGGCTTTTTGCATCCGGATTGTGGGTTAAAAGATTCCGGAAATTGGTAAGTGCGGCGTATCGCCCCGATCGATGAACTCCAAGCCAGGTCCCGCCGGCTTTAAGGTCTTTACCGGCAAGCATATTTCTGTTTTCCGGCCAAAACCGGGCAGATTCTGTTGGCCGGTTATAAAATTCATCCCGGTTGGCGGCAAAGATCAACCGATACCCGGGAACAGTTCGGTATCCAAAGACGATCAGACACATAATTGTTATGTTGATTTCTCAATATCAGTGAAAAGTACACCAATCTACAGAACTTTGTTAAGATCAAGTTCGTATTTTTGAAAAATTTGAAACTTATTCGGTTTGAATTCGATGTAAAAATAGATATTTAGACAATCGAAGTAATATTGATGAATGTCAGGTTCGAAAAATGAATCTAAATATAGTAAATCGACTTTTCATAATTGGACTATTTTAGTGATACAGCACGCCAGTACTGGTTGATAGGTATAGCAGGATTACTTGCAGGTGGATGGTTCTTTTTTGACTATTCCAACCACCATCCGATGAAATATGCAGATGCTTCACTTGGTGAACAAGTGGCAATCAGCACGGGAGAGGAACTTCTTGGTGAGCTCGGGTATATGATTACAGATGCTGAATACAGGGCTACATTTAAAACAAAAAAACAACTCCTTGATCAGATTCAAAGCAAAGTATCACTTGGGGAGTATATGGCAGATCGTGAAAAAAATCGGGGTTTTAACCCGTTTTACTGGAATCTCGATTTGATGTTTCCACGTACGGGGACAAGTCTGAGCGATCAGGATTTTACTCAATGGGGTGTCGATCAGTCGGCCTCGCTGGCAATACGATTGAATGAAAAAGGAGAGTGGATGGAACTCGTAAATCGAGATAATCACCGGCCATTGCGCCTGCTCAATGCAGAGGCAATGGCAGATGTCGGTAATTTGCCAGAGGAACTTTTGGTGGAAGCCAGGGATGATTCGGTGGCAGCCGCCGTTTTTTCATTTGATTTCGAGAATAATCTGGACGACATAACAGATTTGTATGAAGATGGAATGGTATTACTCGGTGTTAGCCAAGCCAGAACTATAGCCGGATATTACCTGGAGATGACCGGCTGGCCGATTGAAAACCTGGAGTTTACTGAAGCGAGAATCGTACCGATGGACGATATCGAAGCTGCAGAGGTACGTTACCGGCTCACCGATCAAACCGTAGAGCAGGAACTGCTTCTGACAGCAATGTTATCACCGGCAGGATCGGTGTTTTCATTATCGGCAGACTATCAGATGATAACGGATGAAGACCAGACGATTTCCTTTATTATCAATAGCAGCCGGGGTGTGCTTATGCTTTTCTTTGCCGTGTGGTTAATTATACTGCTTTATATACGGGTCCAACTCAGGGTTGTGGATATCAAATCCGGAATCCTGTTTGCGGTACTTGCCGGGATGGCCTTGCCTGCTTTTATTTTTTTTGAATGGCTCTATGAACAGTTGCTGATTCCTGGCACTCCCGGTCTTACCGATATTGTGATGATTTTGGTTCGGACAGGTTTCACGGCTGCGATTGTTTCATTGGTTTTCTTTATCATCACTGTAATCGGTGAGTCGTTAACCAGACAGCACCAGATCGATAAGATTCGTACAATGGATCTGATCCGGATCGGCCACTTCCTGAACATTCCAGTAGGTGGAACATTTATCAATGGAGTTTCTTTTGGATTGATAATCGCCGGAATCTGGTCATTATCTTTTTGGGTGATACCAGGTCTGCATTTATCGGTGGATCCTGAATTTATATCCAATACGACACTTCTTGCTCCACTGGTTCAAATAATGAGTAGTTTCTTTCTTTGTTTTATCATTATTCAATCCGTATTCCTGGTAGTGAGTGGCCAGTTGAACAGCTGGAAAAGGAATAATCTGGTCATCGTTGTAGCATGTGTGCTGATTTTTATGATCCTGTCTCCGGTTTCTGAATTAGTAATGCCGATCACCCAGCAGATGTTGTTGAACGGATTAGTGGGATTGATTCTGGGAGTCATATTTATTTACAGCGATTTTCTGACCACTTTTCTCTCTTATTTTATTTTTATCCTTCTGATTACCACTGCAGACGGATGGATAATGGATTATTCACCGGATGCCGATATTTTTTATCTGGCTGCCGGTATTGGTATTTTGTTTCTGGGTTTCGGATATATTGCGGTTACGAGAGGGAAACCCGTTAACGAACTGCCAAAATATATTCCTGAATATATTGAAGACCTGGCCCAGGAAGAACGAATCAAACAGGAATTGCAAATTGCCAGGAAGGTTCAACAGTCTTTTCTTCCTGTAAAAAAACCGGACTTCAGAGGGCTGGATCTGGCAGCCGTATGTATTCCTGCATATGAAACAGGTGGAGATTATTACGATTTTATTGATGTCACGGATCAAAAAGTAGCGATAACGGTTGGGGATGTAAGTGGAAAAGGATTTCAGGCTGCGTTTTATATGACATTTATCAAAGGGGTTCTTCATGCGCTTTGTCTGGATACAAATTCGACAGTCGATATACTCACAAAAGCCAATCAGCTGATAAGAAAGAATGCCCGGCGCGGGACCTTTATCTCAATTATATATGGAATTATCGATCTGGATACATTTACCTTTTCTTTTTCAAGGGCGGGGCATAATCCGCTGCTTCATTACAGGGAGAAAGAAAACTTGCTAAAAAATATGAAGCCGAACGGGATTGCCCTGGGAATGACCGACGGAGTATTATTTGAAGAAAATATTCTTGAGACTACGATTCATCTGGATGAAGGCGATATTATTATTCTGTATACGGACGGAATTGTTGAAGCAGTTAATCACAGAAATGAATTTTACGGTGAAAAAAGACTTCACAGGATGATCTACTTTCACCATCGAAAAAATTCTCAGGAGATAATTGACCATGTTTTAAAAGACATAGAAAAATTTTCTGACGGTGCTAATCAGCATGACGATATGACATTGGTAGTTATCAAGCAGAAATAACTTTCATTTACTATTTTCGTTACATTAGAGAATCCAATAATTTCATTTTATGAATGTGTTGAAATTTACAACCGCGGTTTTGCTTGTGGCATTCATATGCACTTCAGACGACCTGAATGCACAGAACAGTAATTTCCAGGATAACATAAACTGGAGATCCATGGATCACGCCCTGAGTCTGGCGGAACAACAGGATAAGCTGATACTGATCGATGTCTATGCAGAATGGTGTCCATATTGCCAGAGAATGCAGGATGAAGTATATCCGGATGAATTGGTCGAAAAAGTTGTGGAGCAATATTTTGTACCTGTTCGTATAAATACTGAATCGAGTCAGAAGCTGAGATTTATGAACAGGGAATTTACGCAGGAAGAATTTGCCAGAGCATTAAGGTATCAAAGCGTGCCGACGACTTATTTTATGAACAAAGACGGGGAGGTGGTTGGACAGCAACCGGGCTTTTTGCCTGTTGATGTATTTTCTTCTCTTCTCGAATATGTAGGTTCCGGAGCGTACGAAGAAATTTCATTTGATGAATTTGAAAAGAACTGACCGTTTCGATATTTAGAGTATTAAAGAAAAACAAACAATTGGACGGGATTTTTAAAACCGGAATTCACGGATAATGGCGCTGAGTCAGGCAGTTGAAGATTATATAAAAGCAATTTACCGACTGGAGAAAGAAGAAGGAGGTAAAGGGGTATCTACGACCAAAATTGCCAGGGAAATGGAGGTATCGTCGGCTTCTGTTACAAATATGATTAAGCGACTTGCCGACTTGGACTTGGTTAAATACCGGTCATATTATGGGACGACGCTAACAGATGCCGGAAAAAAAATTGCCCTTGAGATCATACGGCATCACCGGCTTTTGGAACTGTATCTGAAGGAGGTTTTGGGATATTCATGGGATGAAGTACACGACGAAGCGGAAAACCTCGAACATCATATTTCAGAACAATTTGAGGATAAGATTGCTGAGCTTCTTGATAATCCTACACATGATCCGCACGGAGACCCGATTCCAAGCAAAGATGGAGTGATGCCTGAAATTGCGACCAGGCCGTTATCGGAAGTAGAAAAAGGGGAAACATTGATGATTGGCCGTGTTGTGGATCAGGATCCGGAGCTTTTACGATATCTTGAAGAAATCGGGTTAATTCCGGGGATTGAGGTCGAAGTTATAGATATAGCCCCTTTCAAAGGGCCGATTACCCTGAAACTGGAAGGGAAAAAACAGATCGTTGGATATGAGGTTGCAGTAAATCTGTTTGTGATATCCTCCGAAGACTAATCTCAAGGCCTATGTTCCATGATGTAAACTTCAGGGTGTATGATCCATTGGATTGGGATAAAGGAAGGAGTAATTCAGCTTTTCTTTAAGTTTTTTATTTGAGACGATTTTATACTCTTCCGTTGGCTTTTCATTACTGTCTGTCTTGAATACTGGCGTTTCAAATCCAAAGTGATTTGCCGCAGATGTATAAAACTCCCGCCTTGGAGGATGCCCATCCGAGACAACATTAAACGTTTCATTGCGTACATTCATCTGAATTATTTTACCGATAATCTGCACACAATCATCCTGGTGGACCAGGTTTACCGGCCGGTTGGCTTTGTCAATTTCCTTGCGCCCGGCCAGGTATTTTACCGGATGACGTTCATATCCGTAAAGTCCTCCAAACCGGAGTATTGTCGTGTCGAATGTTGATTCTTCTTTTAAAATTTTCTCACATTCAAGCAGAGCTTTTCCACTTTGCGATGATGCGGTATCCGGATCAGCATCTTCTTCGGTTGTGATACCACCGTACGTAGCATATACCGATGTGGAACCGGCAAAAATGATCCAATTAATATGTCCGACTTCTTTTACTTGCTCAACGATTGCTTTAATTTGGGCTGGATGCCTGTTCAGTACATCTCCCCGTTTTCTCCCGGGAGGGATATTTAGAAAAAGTATATCGCTTTTCCAGAATTTGGTGCATTCATTGCAATTAATTTTATTCTCAATACGTATCAGATAGGGAGTGACCTCATTATTATCCAATAAAGGTAGTTTCTTTTCATCTGTAGTGGAACCGCTCACTGAATATCCAAGGGATAACAGGTGGCGGGCAGCCGGAAATCCAAGCCACCCGCATCCAAGTACTGATATGTGCATGTCGAATGATTTAATTAAAGTGTGAACTTTAATCCTCCCAACAAAGTTCTCGGCATTCCGGGCCGAATTCCGCTTGGCCTGTCGGAAACAATATATGTTTCATCCAGAAGGTTTCGGATATTTACGAAAAGGCCCAGGTTTTCTGTAATATTGTATGAGCTGCTCAGGTCAAACAACAGATAACTGTCGGTACTGAATTGATTATCAATAGCACCGCTGCCGGCAACAGTTCTTACTTTGGGAGTGTACATGGAATTGATGTTGGATGAAAACCTCTTATAATCGAACGAAAGTCCGGCATTGAACTGATGATCGGGTATAAACGGAATTTTGTCTCCCGTTTCAACTGATCCCCATGGGCCAAAGTTGCTTTCAAATGATGATTGGAAGGAAGCGTTTGTATAGGTATAACTTGCGTTGAAAGGTAATGAAACATTTCCGGAGGAGATATTCAGCAGATCCGTGAGCTCGAGATAGGTCGTAACCTCAAGTCCGTATACTTCGACTTCACCGGCATTGAATTGCGCCGTTGTCCCGGACCCTCCGCCAGCAGCGAGATCCGATCCCAACAGGTTGCTGTAATCGTTGTAAAAACTGATGACTTCTGCCTGAATTAGAGAGTTTGACAACCGGAGTCCGAGCTCATAGTTGACACTCATTTCAGAACGTGTCTCACTGGAAGATCCGGGGCTTGGAGGTGAAAAGCCTCTGTGAATGCCCGAAAGCAGTGTAAGATTTTCTGAAGCTTGCCATGTGATACCGACACCCGGAACAAATATATTTACTGAATAGTCGTTTTCATCAAGATTGGTCCCGGTTCTTTCCGGATCATCTGACCCATAATTTTTATTGTTGAACCAGATATTTTCAAAACGAAGGCCGGGTGTAAAGGTCCAGTTATTCAACTGGATTTTATCCTGGATATAAACGGAAAGAGCAGTCGCAGATCCGATTCGATTTGCCTGAGTGCCTGGTAACCCGGCTTGGGTGAGTATCATTCTGCCATCCTCCATACGATAATCATCCTCGTACTGATATCGGTCCTCTTCATCCTGGTGAAGCCTAATACCAATCTCCATTTGATTTTCAGCACTGCCGATGTCAAAATTCAGTCCCAGTATCGATTCAATTCCCTGAGAGTAGTAATCACGGTTGTTACTTCTCACAGTCATAGCATTATCGGGACTCGTTTCCCCCCTCAGGTAACCCAATTCAACAGGATGTTGGTTCGGGTTTGCAAGAATTGTGGATAAGTTGCCCATCTGTATTGCGGCTACATTCGTATTCAGATCGTGTAGTTTATACCAGGTTCTGGAAAAATTATTTCTGTAGACGGATGTTGTAAGATCAATGTGATTAGAAATTAAAGCGAAATGCCGGGCCATGAGTTGTATATGTTCCGTGTTCATTTGATCCACCTGGGAAGCCGCATAACGCCTGAGAGGTGATTCCCTGAAGTCGTCCCTGGTTAACCCGAGATAGGTTTCATCGGATAATTCATCATG
Organism: Balneolaceae bacterium; assembly: GCA_007132385.1. GTDB lineage: Bacteria > Bacteroidota > Rhodothermia > Balneolales > Balneolaceae > SLOU01. The sequence goes on from SLOU01000231.1 coordinate 9,427, forward strand.
ATATCCCAGTTTAAATTCAAGACGCTGATAGACGGAAGCATCGGAAGAGGATTGAACCATAAATTTGCCCATAAAGTCCCGAAGATTGTAACCGGTGTCGCCTCCGTTGTCGAGTTCTTTAAACCCGTTTTCACCCATTGAGGTAACTTCCAATAGATAACCAAAACGTTCGGTTCGGTTACCGAAATTTGCATAAAGTTTATTTGCAGAACGCTCACCGACATTAAACTCGGCTGTACCTGAAAGCTCGGCCGGGATGGGTGTGGATATCATATTAATTGCCCCACCGGTTGTGTTCGGGCCGTATTTAACCTGGGATGATCCTTTTCTTACTTCAATGGTATTCATACGTGCAATATTTGGGAAATAATAAGCAGCTGGAGCACTGTAGGGTGCTGGAGAAGCAAGTATGCCATCTTCCATGATATTTACTTTTGTGCTTCTTTCACTGCCGGCACCCCGGATTCCGATATTTGGCCTGAGACCAAACCCATCTTCTTCCTGTACATAGATGCCACTGATACTTCTCAATACCCGGTTGATGTCCGTATAGCTTTGCTTTTGGAGTTGTTCTAAGTCGATGTAATTGGCTGCTCCCGGGATGTTGCTCATCCAAACAGGCTGACCCACTACGGTTACCCGATCCATCATCAGTTTTTCATAGACGTCAACAGAGTCCTTTTCGGTTGTAATATCCTTAGAGCCAAGTTGCAGATTTTTTGAAAGTAGTTCTGTGGGAAGAAGCAGAAAAAATAAGGTTGTAAAAAAGAGCAGAATGAATGATATCTTTGAACGCATTTGACAGTAAGTTCCGGTTGTAATAGAATGAATGTTTCTTATTTAGATTGATTCTAATGTAAAAGGGTTTCCATTTCGAGGCAAGGTTATATAGAATAAATCTAAATTAAGTTAAGATAAATCGCCGGCGGTTTATATTATTATGTAAGTAAATGAAAAATAAAGAGATAGCAATTGTAGGTGCAGGTATTACCGGATTGACAGCGGGCTGGATGCTACAGAAAGCGGGGTATCATGTCACACTTTTTGAGCGCAGAAGTTGGGCGGGCGGAGCAATACGTACGGATAACTCTCAAGGCTGGTTGGTAGAATATGGGCCGAATACGATGAGACTGAAAAGCAAGCGTGTTCAGGAGTTTTTAAATGCAGCAGGTCTTGGAAAAAGAATTGAAAAAGCGAACCCGGATGCCCATAAACGTTTTATTGTCAAAAACGGGACTCTGCAAAAAGTACCCGTCAGTGTTGGTGATTTTATCAGGACTCCGCTACTCAGCACTTCGGGAAAATTGAAAATTTTGAAGGAGCCTTTTATACGCAGAGAACATAAACCGGACGAGACGTTGGCGTCATTTATCCGGCGAAGGCTCGGGGATGAAGTTTTGGAGTATGCGGTAAATCCGTTTATTGCGGGAATTTATGCAGGTTCTCCTGATCGTTTATCGGTAAAGCATGCATTTCCAAAACTATATCAGATTGAACAGGAAAGCGGATCGCTGACAAAAGGATTTATTAAGCGGGCTGTCAGCGGTAATAAGGAGGATACCATCAAAACACGTTTGATTTCGTTCAGTAATGGATTACAGGAACTGCCCGATACGTTGTTGAAATCAATTGGAAAGATTCACCTGGATACCGAAGTTGAACGGGTACAACGCAATCAGGAGGGGTGGGAAATACAGGCAGGAGGTTTTCGATTTGGTGCATTTGATAAACTGATTCTGAACATTCCTCTCTATCATTTTAGTGAACAGTTTATCAATGGAGGAGCCGGAATTCTGGATATTTGCCAAATTGCAGAATACCCTCCATTATCGGTTGTTATGACCGGCTATGAATCATCTCAGGTTAGGCATCCACTTGATGGTTTCGGTTTTCTGGTACCGGAAAATGAAAACCGGCAAATACTTGGATCCCTGTTCAACTCAACACTTTTCCCCGGCCGGGCACCCAAGGAAAAGGTACTTATCACATCGTTTGTCGGTGGCAGCAGACAACCAGAACTTGCTAAACTGGATAGTGATCGTATAAAAAAACTGGTCACAGGAGAGCTTAAAGATTTACTGAGTATTGAAGGAGAACCCTTGTTTTTTGACCATGTTTTTTGGCCAAATTCCATTCCACAATACACCGTACAGTACGAACGGGTATATGAAGCTGTTGAATACCTGGAACGTCAACATTCGGGATTAAAGATTGCCGGTAATTTCCGGGGTGGTATTGCATTGCCTGACTGTATTGCAAACGGGCTGAATTTGGCAGAAGAAATTATCGTGGAAAAAAATTAGTTTGAATCTGGAAAATCACCGGACATAAGTTTTCTATAATCAGGAGTATTCGATGGTTATGATTAGGTAAAAAAGCCGATAGATTTTTACTTATTAATGAATCATATTCCTACTATAATATTTTTTAAAATATCAATCTAAACACACGGCTAAATCAGAATCAGTTCTTAACAGAAAGAGAATCTTTTCCTGCTATTCATCTTATTTCCCAGGGAAATATGTGAAGATATAAACAGGGCAGATTGACTACAGACTGATAACTTTAAATGCCATAAGGGTGTTGAATAGCGATTACTCCTACAAGATACTTGTCATTGAAGATAATCCGGGAGATTTTATCCTGATTAAAGATCATTTACTTGATCAGAAGGTAAAATGCCGTATCGAGAGGGCGGAAAAATGGGCTGATGCCAAAAAAATGTTATCCGGTCCCGGGCAAAATTTCGATGTTATATTCCTTGATCTGACTTTACCTGACAAGAGTGGAGAAGAACTTATTGATGATAGCCTCCAGATCGCAGATCCTGTACCGGTAATCGTTCTTACCGGATATACGAATATGGAGTTCAGTGTCAAATCGCTTTCGATGGGTGTATCGGACTACCTGCTTAAGGATGAACTCAGTTCAAATGGATTGTGGAAAAGTATCCTCTACAGTATTGAACGAAATACCTCACAGAAACGGCTGGAAGAATCAGAGCGACGATACCGGGATTTATTTAAAAATAACCCGTCTCCCATGTTGATCTGGGATATCAAAAACAGGAATATCATCGACTGTAATGAGGAGGCTTTATTGAAGTACGGGTATATACGGGATGAGTTTTTGAATCTGAAAGTGGATGATATTGAAGCGATACAATTGTCCGAGTCAGACCGGGAAAATCCCAATGCATTAAACAATGATCAGTTGTGGGTCCATAAAAAAAGGAACGGAAAATTGATGTATATGGAAGTTAACGGGCACCTGCTCGAATACAGAGGGAGAAAATCGGTTTTGATGCTGTTAAATGATGTAACGGAGCGAGTCATGCTGCAGGAACGGATTATTGAAAATACAATTCAGGCTGAAGAACAGGAACGAAACCGAATTGCAAAAGAATTACACGATGGAATTGTTCAGCAACTGGTAGCCTGTGGGATGTATGTCCAAAATTTACTGGACGTAATGGATGATCCTGAACAGCTCGAAATTAAAGTAAAAAAGCTATATGAATTGCTGAAAATGACAACCAATGACACCCGGGATCTTTCTCATAAACTGAGATCTGCCGAGATTCATGATATGAATTTTTCGGAGATGGTAAACCAGCTTGGCAGGCAATTGAATTACAATTCAGGTATTGAATTTATTGTTAAAGATTTTTTGCCTGAGCAAAATAAACTCTCAACACAGACGAGAATCAATCTTTACCGGAGTATACAGGAGCTGTGTAACAATATTGTGAAACATTCCCATGCTGACGAAGCCGTTATAACTCTTGAACAAGTTGATGATAAAATTTTCTTATCTATTACAGATAATGGTGTCGGATTCGAGCAGAATGGACATGAAAATACCGGGATTGGAATTGTTAATGTAAAGAGTCGAATTCGACAACTGGGTGGACAGATTCGATTTCATCGAATGAATAAAGGCGGAATGAAAATTAATATTGAAATACCTTTGTAAGCTATATAGTTTCGTTAATTACATTGAATCAACGTATACTATATTTATGAACGTTATCAATAAACATTTGGAATAGTTATGGAACCAATTCACATATTGCTTGTGGAGGATAATGAAGGCGACATTATTTTAACTACGGAAGCGCTCAATGAAGGCAAAATTAGCAATAAAATTGATGTCGTAAAAGACGGCTGGCAAGCAGTGCAGTATCTTGAAAAAAAAGATGAGTTCTACGATGCAGAGACGCCTGATCTGGTACTACTGGATATAAATTTGCCAAAAATGAACGGCCATGAAGTGCTTAAACATATTAAGTCGAATGCAAACCTGCAGCATATCCCGGTTATTATGTTGACTACCTCATCTTCTGAGAAAGATGTTTTGGAATCGTATAAAGGTCATGTGAATTGTTACATCACCAAACCAGTGGATGTCAACAGTTTTCTGGAAATTGTCTCATCTATTGAAGATTTTTGGATATCCATAGTGCAACTACCTTCACGAATACAACATTAATGAATGGCAGATCATGAACATATTTCAATACTGGTAATCGAAGATAATCCGGGGGACTATGTACTGATCGAGGAGTATCTGCAAGAGGAGTATGCAACACCTGAGATATCTCAGGCAAAAACATTTGCAATTGCCAGGGAGATACTAGCTTCTGCAGCTTCGTTTGATACGGTTTTACTGGATCTTTCACTTCCGGATGGGAATGGGATAAAATTGGTTTCTGATGTACTTGACCTGGCCGATCACACACCGGTTATTGTATTGACCGGTTATGCCAACATGGATTTTGGAATAGAAACGTTATCCATTGGCGTTTCCGATTATCTTATAAAAGATGACTTGCGTGCGGATTTGCTTAAAAAAAGTATTTCATACAGTATTGAACGGAAAAAACTGACGCGTTCGCTGGAAATTTCGGAAAGAAGGTTTAAAGCGCTTGTCCAGGAAGGGTCTGATATGATAGCCATAATCGATCCTGAAGCAAACTATCAGTACGTTTCCCCATCCGTTGAATCGATCCTCGGGTATTCTGTAGATTATTTCACCGGGAAGAATGCGTTGGACTTTATCCATGAAGAAGATAAGCAGAGGCTTGTTGAACTTATTACTGATCTGCCCTCCGAACAGGTTTTTTATATTGAGCCGTACAGGTTTCGGGATGCCGATGGGAATTGGCACTGGCTTGAAACCTATATCACGAACATGTTGGATAACCCTGCAGTCGGAGGTATTGTGGCGAATACAAGGGACGTGACCAGTCGTATTGAACAGGAGGCTGAAATACACCGATCGCTTAAGGAGAAAGAAGCACTGTTGGCAGAAATTCACCACAGGGTAAAGAATAACCTTGCAGTTATATCAGCAATGCTTCAGCTTCAGGCCTACAGAGAAGGAAATGAAGTGTTGGCTGACAAGTTATTTGACAGCGTGAGCCGTATAAAAGCGATGGCTAACATCCATGAGCATCTCTATAGATCAGATCACTTTTCCAGAATAGATTTTGCAAAAAATTTAAAAATGCTAGTTTCTGAGGTCATTGATACGATAGGAAAAGATAAACAGGTTCAAACGGTTTTTGATTGTGAAGAGATTGAATTGAATGTCAATCAGGCGATTCCCTGTTCTCTGATCGTAAATGAGATTATCACGAATTCAATGAAGCATGCTTTCAAAAAAGATGTGAATGGAGAAATCCATGTAGAACTCTTCCAGAAAGATTCAAAAATCGTTTTAAAAATCAAAGATAATGGTCCGGGTTTTCCTGCTGATTTGGATCCGGAACAAAGTGATACCCTTGGAATGCAGATTATATCGGTTTTATCCCAGCAACTGAAAGCTGATCTTACCTACAGAAACAGGAAAACCGGTCATTCAGGAACAATTTTCATTCTGAAATTTAATAAAACTGAATTAAAGGGCATTTGATTAACCGGTTTCGGCAACTTGTTGCATTCTGTTCACCTGTACCGGTTCAGAAATGGCACTTTCATCTCTCATTTTGATTTCTCCGTCCAGTACTGCATTCTCTTCAACCAGCAGTAACTTTGTGTAAAGATCACCGGAAATTACAGCGCTGTTTTTTACAACCAGTTTTCCATTGCTTTTGACAGTTCCGTGAACTGTACCTGCAACTTCAACAGAATCGGCTATGATATCTCCCTTGATGATACTTTTAGTACCTATAATAATCCGACCCTGTACATTTATATCCCCATCCACTTTACCGGTAATCATGATGTCCTTTGAAGAAGAAATTGATCCGCTTATTTGAACTGATTCACTGATAAAATTGGAAAAGGCCGTTTGGTTATTTTCTTTTGCCATAATGCACTCCTTGAATATATAGAAAGCAGAGATCTATTGGTTTTTGCACTTTTCTACCCCTAGACTCTGAACTTCGTATTATTGTATGATTCTATTGTTTCTCTGTTACCTAATTAATTCACTGCAATAAACATAATTTGGCTAATAACTCAAAAAAGATGGCATAATTTTAATTTTACTGCAAAGCAGAACCTAGATGTGAATACAGGCACTAACAAAAAACCCTTAAGCGCCTAATATATTAGCACTTAAGGGTTACATTAAGCTCCCCGGGTAGGATTCGAACCTACGACCCAGCGGTTAACAGCCGCTTGCTCTGCCTCTGAGCTACCGAGGAATAAATTTTTCCGTGACAGACACCAAATATAAGACTCCTGCAAAAAATATGTCAAGTTATTTATGAAAACTTTTTAAATAAATTACAAAAGCCACATTGTACAAGGATGTGGCCTTTGTAAATAAAATCTTCAATAATTTCTTAAACCTGGCCAGAGTTCTTCATATCCTGTATTTCAAGACGGATTTCCTGAGATACTTTCTTGATCTCTTGCAATGTCTTACGTGCGCGCGTACCTGCAGCTTTGTTTCCTTTGTCATAGAACTTGACCATATCCGGTTCAAGCTGGTCTATGAGTGACTTCATCTGTTCAATTCTACTCATGCTGTAACTCCTTTGGTTAGTTAAGGTTAAATTCTTTATGCTCTATCAAGCAGATGTCGGAAACTATATATTCAGGGGTGAGTAGTCAAGTAGAAAAGGCTATTTTAATGTAATTAAGGCTCTTTTTTGCGGAAAAATTCATTTGAATCTATCTGCGGACGAGCGTGGCATTTTGCAGATTTGGATAGGTAGCGAATTCCTGTGCAGTTGTCAGATAAAAAGAACAACTGTTGTTTCTAAATTCATCGGGAATGATTTCCCTGAGATGACTCTCACCCATTTTTTGGTCGGTGATTTCATCGAATCGATTCTGATTGATCAGCTCTTCTGTGTCGTCAAGTGTAAATACGAATAGATGACTGGTTTTAAGGCTTCTCTGAAATGCTGCAGCAAGCTGATCCAGGTCAATCCTTTCGGGGATTCCCGTATCCGGGTTGTCAACAAGGTTGGAAAGTAAAAGATGCGGTTTTGAAGGCAGATTATTCAATTGATTTGTGTCGATCGTAATTGCATTGTCTTTTTTCATAATCAGGGAGCGTTGATAACCGTTCAGACCGATGGTTGAAATTCCGTAGTCTGCCAATAACGCAATTAACCGGTGATTAAGATCTTTAATTGCCCGTTTTGTTGCCTCCTCTCGAATCAAACCGGTCTGAATCAATCTTTCAGTATATTCACTGTCCCCATGTAAAATCAATCCACGGCTGTTTTCATGAGTAGCGACCGATTTGGCAAAAGCACTTAAAAACAGGCCGTTGTCCAAATGTTGATAGTCCAAAACTGCAATATAGTCCATAGGAATCGTTGAATGCACAGGAATAATTTATATCTTTTTTCTCAGGGATGAGGTTCTGAAACCGTAAGGTAAAAATTCTTTTGCAGGGTATGAAGAAAATGTGCCATTGCCGTGAAATAGTTCAATTATCTGGTGATTCATCCATTCGCTGATCACCTGCCGGCATCCGCCGCATGGACTTGCAAATTCACTCTTACATACGTAGATCGACAGTTTTTTGAATGTCTGGACACCGGCTGACAGCGCTTTGGCAATAGCTACACGTTCAGCGCACAGGCCGTGTGGCCAGTCACTGAATTCCACATTGACACCTTCAATCATTCCTTTATCACAAAATAACAATACTGAGACCGGAAATGAAGAATTTGGTGTTACTGCCTGGTTTTTGAGCTGATCCAGATGATATTTTCTATTCACTGTCGTTTTTTTAACGGGATCGAAATGATTGCCTTTCGGGAAGTCTTCATTCACAAATACTTTCAAATCAAATTCTGTCATCCAAAATTGTGAGTGATTGCCAGGTGGCTGAGGATAAATCAATTCAACTGGTATGTCGGATTCACTGAGACAGCTGGTAACAGCTGCCTGTTCAGCGGTTATAGTAAGTGGATATGAGATATTCTCAATGCGTACTCCCGGATACAAGATTCCTGATTTCCCCCGAATCAAGCAACAGGAGGCTTTTTCTGAGTATGGAGCGTAGGCATATGATCTTAATACTTGCCAGTTCATGGTTCTGCAAGGCTTCTCATTACGGTATCGGCTATTTCAGGACGAATCTGTCGTATTTCAGTCCCATAACTGCGGTTCGGATACGTTCGGTTTGTTAAAAGAATGATGGATATACCCGAATCAGGATCAATCCAGATACTTGTACCGGTAAACCCGGTATGACCGAAGGAGTTGGGTCCCAACAAACTACCGGCACTTGTGTAATCCTCGCTTTTGCGGTCGAATCCGTATGCTCTTTGATTGATCGGGGATCTGTGACCTGTAAAGAGCTCAATGGTGGCAGGTTGCAGGTATGTTTTTCCCGCATAAAATCCCTTGTTTAGTAACATTTGAGAAAATATGCCCAGATCTTCGCCGGTTGCAAACAGTCCGGCATGCCCTGCAACACCATCCATAAAATAAGCTCTTTCATCGTGCGCGTAACCCTGAACGGTACCCCTGCCGTAAATAATATCAATTTCAGTTGGAGGTATCCGGTTTCTCATCCATATGCCCAAACGCCCCGGATTAAAATGAGTACTGCTCATTCTCAGTGGATTAAAGAATTGGTTCCGTATAAATCGGTCGATTTCCTGGCCGCTTACCTCCCGAACTATTTCAGCCAGCAGAATGAATCCGAGATCGCTGTAAACATATTCTTCTCCGGGGGCGTTTTCAAGTGGTTCATCACGTACAGCCCTGATCAATTCGCTTCTGGATTGTAGTCGATCCACGTAAATTCGAAAAGCAGGTAAACCGGATGTATGAAGAAGCAGATGCCTGATAGTAACATCACTTTTTACCGGGGCATCATATTCAGGTATATATCTGGAGACTGGGTCGTCAAGGCTGATTTTCCCCTCTTCGTGTAATTTCATAATTGCAGTGGTAGTCGCCACAACTTTGGTTATCGAAGCCAGATCATAAACATCATTTGATCTGACAGCCCTGGTTTTGGTATAGTCATGATATCCATAACCCTTGTTCCAGGCGATGACCCCGTCTTTTAATACGGTTACCACACCTCCGGGAAATATTGAATCTTCAATGGCCGATTGCATGATGTCATCAATTCTCATGAGAGAATCGGTACGAAAGCCCACCGTTTCCGGTGAATCAAACCGGATTACCGAATGAGGCATTTCAATTCCGTCTCCCGGATCATACAATCCGGGAATATCTACGGGAATCCTGCCGGCAATGTTAGAGCCGCCAAAAAGTGCCGGAACTGTGTTTATAACCTGATGGCTGGATCCCGACCAGGCAAGGATATGTGCATCCGTATCCTTCAATTCCTGCAGTACATATGGATTGCCAAATGCGATCAAAACCGAGGGTTGATCCAGCTTCTCAAGCTTTCTGAGAAATGAAAGCTGGTCGTCGGTAAGTTGCATCGGTTGGTGGGAACGCACAAATATAAATGACCCGATAACCAACAGGTCAGCATTCATAGCATCCGATAATATATTTTCCTTTTCCTCTTCCCCTGTTCTGCGATCTAAGGCATGGAATACGACGTTAGAGTGATATTTCCGCATTTCTCTTGCCAGATTATTACCGGTTGACCCGGAATGGTCGTCGGCTACTGATACGACCACAATACGCTGGTTATCGATCTCTCTGATGGGTAAAATTTCATTTTCATTTTTCAAAACAGTAACCGATTCACGTGCAATCCGATTGGAAATTTTCCGGTGCTCCGGGGTGTTGATTTTGTAATCAAGTGCATGGATATCGGGCAGTGGGTTTTCAAAGAGCCCGTTTTCTTTTTTCAGATTCAGAATTTTTCGAACCGATTGCTCGATACGCTCTTCCGAAAGCCGGCCATGTTTTACAGCCATTTCCACTTCATGTATGGCAGTCATTTCATCCGGACTGATGAGCATCACATCCGCTCCGGCACTCAGAGATCTTATTACAGCTTCACCGGGTGAAAACGTGTTTGTAATACCTTGCATTTCAAGGCCGTCAGTGACTATCAAGCCGTCAAAACCCAAACTATCGGAAAGTATTCCATTCAGTATTTCCGGATCCAGTGTGCCGGGAAGCTCAGGGTTTGAACTGATATTTGGGAATGCAATGTGTGCACTCATGATACTTCTGAGGCCACTCTCTATTGCTATTTGAAATGGTCGTAATTCGATTGATTTCAGCCGTTCATAATTATGATGCATAACCGGAAGTGCCAGGTGCGAATCGGTATCGGTATCCCCGTGTCCTGGAAAATGCTTGGCAGTTGCAAGCAGGCCCTCTTCTTCAACACCTCTGATGAAGGCGTTCCCAAATTCGGCAACCATCTCGGGGTCAGCCGAAAATGAACGTACATTGATGACCGGGTTTTCCGGGTTATTATTAACGTCAAGAACCGGGCCAAAGATCTGGTGCACACCAAGAGCTTTAGCTTCACGTGCGGTTATTTTTCCCTTCAGATAGGCATTTTGAGGATTTCGTGTTGCTGCAATACCCATTGCAGGAGTAAACCGTGTAGTACCCTGTACTCTCATTGCTGCCCCGAATTCCATATCCTGTGTAATCCAGAGCGGGATTTCAGAGCGTTGCTGAAGTTCTCTTGTCATAACAGCCTGTCCATAGATGTCTCCTGCCATAAAAATGAGTCCACCTACTTGATAACGGTCGATCAATCTTTTCCATTCAAGATATCTTTGGTCATATTGATTTCTGAATGTACCGTTAACCGGAATAAAAAAGAGCTGGCCAATTTTTTGCCGCAGTGACATCTCCTGAAGCAGTGAATCAACGTCTGTATGAGATATTTCTTCAGGTTTCTCTGTCACCGGTAGATCGGGGGATGGTTCTTCCAGGCCGGTTTCAACAGGCTGTTCTTCAGGCGTAGTGGGGAAAGCCGGTTCACTGCTTTTACAGGCAATGCCAAAAATTAACCACAACGTCAGCAGATAGATGATGATATGTTTGATGTTCATGTCAAACTCATTTATATGTACATAGTATTAAATTTTAAATACGTTTGATCCGAATGAGTCATAATGCTACCTGGGAACTAACTGCATGGTTTGATAACTGGTTTCATGGAAAAAAGTACTGTCCTGGTAGATATAACGATACTGACCCTGAAGCCAGAGTTCGGTTTGATCACCAAAAAATTCGGATAGAGGATTGCCGGACTGACCGGTGGGCAAAATACTGTGACTACGGCCTCTGTCGGAAAAATCAACAATCCGCCGGATAGACGGCCCGAGTGTCATCTCGAAAGGTTCCAGCCAGCTGTATTCCCCTTTATTCAAACTCATTCCATGGCCAGGTGCAGCATAGGGGCCTTTACTCATAAGATTGTTTACGATCATTTTAAGTGTGATGGATGCATCTTCTTCCTTTATGGCGTCCCGAAAAAGGGGAGGAGCCAGCGAGACCGTATGTAAATTCTCCCATCTCCAGAGAAACGGTTCAGGCCCATATTGTTCGGTAAGCCAGTCGATTGCATCCTGCATACTTTGTGCAATGATATCATCACGGGTTTCGGTGACATCGGTTTGTTGATTATTAAATAAGAAACTGTCTTCCATCAACAGGCGCGTCATAACACGAACCGGGACATTTTCAAGGCGCATGAAATTTGTAAGCACCTCTTCACTCATAAGGTCACTCATCGTATTACGGGTCAGTTTTATAAAGAAAGCATCCAGGACAGAAGCTGCAGTTGATTCGGGCAGGTACTGGAAGTCCCAGTTTTCCAGGTAAGGTGCTACAACGGTATAATCAAACTCATCACTGCTCAGACGGAGTATTGGCAGGATAAGCTCTACAATTTCACGTGCATGTACCGAATAGCTGTCAAATTGCATTTGTTGAAAAATGTTGGCATCCACTGTATCGACCTCAGCCAAAAATTCTTCAATTCGTTCAATGCGGGAAGGAGGTTCCCAGAATGTAGCTATATAATGCGGATAACTGTCGGTATGAAGCTTGTTATTTGCATTTGCCACGTAACCGGTTTCCGGGTTTATGATTCTTGGCATTTCATCAAAATCAATCCAGTCGTACCAGTCATAATCAGGGTCCCATCCGGGTCTGAAAAGAAGTGGATTAAAATCACGGATTGGCAAGCGTGCGGCGCTGAAAATTGCAATATTCCCCTCTCGATCTGCATATGTAAAATTCTGACCCGGTGTATGGAAATACCCGAGTGCTTCCCGAAAAGATTCCAGATTCTCAGAACGGTTGATTTGATAGAGGGCATATATTTCATGACTTACCTGATGTCCGGTCCATTTCATGGATATAAGCCGGTCATCGGCGATCTCCACATTTGGATATATATCTGTAATGATGGGGCCATGCATGGTTTTACGAAACCGGTAATGGATATCATCGTTATCCTTGACCCTGATGACTTCATCCTGATTTTCGTAATCCCGGTAAATTGCCTCACCATTGAGGCTGTCAGCCAGATACTGATCTGAATGATCCGGGTTTTGTATTTCAAGAAAAAAATCGGTGTCGTCTGCCATCATATTGGTCAGCGACCAGGCAAAGTCATTGTTTTGGCCCAATACAACCACTGGAGAACCCGGAATGGTTGCCCCTGTAATGGTATGGTTTTGAACTGACTGGTGCATTTCATACCAGTGGCCAGGCATGGAAATCCCCATATGAGGATCGCCGGCCAGTATAGGCATGCCGGAGTGAGTCCGGCTTCCGTCGACCGCCCAGGCATTGCTGCCAACCGAAGTCCCTTTGCGGCCGGTCATTGATCGAAACCTGAATTCGGTATCAAGTATGGGCATTACAGCTTCGGCAGCCTGGAGCGATTGCTGCTCGTTCATCATAGTCGGATATGTGTCGTCATACCGTGGGAAAAGTTCCTGTAAAACCGACATCGGCAGGTTTTCAGCCAGGTGGGCATACGTTAGTTTACTCCACCAGCTGATGTTCATCTCCCATGCCATCAGCCTCGAAATAGCATAAGAGTGAGTGGGTGTCCATTCGATCGGTTCGATACCGAGCAGCATAAATTCGACCGGCAGGTTTCCTTTGTTCTGTTCAACAAAATCATTAACACCCCGGGAGTAGGCTTCCAAAACGGTATGAATTTCTTCAGGAGCTTCTTGCTCAATTCGTTCGGCTGTTTCCCAAAATCCAAGCGTTCTCTGGTATTTATCAAATTCGATCAGATCTTCACCAAGAAACTCGGCAAATCGGCCTTCGGCTGCAATCTGTGTGAACGTCATTTGCCAAAGACGATCTTGTGCATGTACATATCCAACGGCATAGTAGAGATCTTCCTCGTTGTCGGCATATATGTGGGGTACGCCGAATGTATCCCAGTGTATATCCACATTGCTGTTTAGTCCGGGCAACTCTACAACGGCAGAATAATCGGGTAGGGGCTTGTAGAATGTCCAGTAAATAGCCAGTGCAGATACACCCAGAATCAGTATCAGTAGAAATAGGGCAATGCGAAGAACAGTTTTCATACAGATGATTAATACAGACCTTATATTATGTGTTGTAAGATTGAAAATTCCGGGCAAAATACATACTCTGAAACCCGGAAAGATCCTAAGAAAAATAACATTATTATGAGTGAGAAGAAGAAAGTTTCTGTTATCGGTGGCGGAACTATGGGAAATGGGATTGCTCAACTCTTTGCACTTCACGAGTACCAGGTCCACGTTGTTGAAACCAATCAGGAACTTGCAGACCACGCCTTTGAGGCGATTGAAATAAATCTGGATCGAATGGTCCAAAAAGAGAAAATCGACAATAAGAAAAAAAAGGAGACACTTCAATGTATTCACTTATTTCAGGCAGCGGAAGATGCTGTAAAAGGTTCGGAATTGATTATCGAAGCTGTTCCTGAAGAATTTGAAATAAAAAAACAGGTATTTTCAGATTTAGATGAACATGCACCAGAAGATGCTATCCTGGCTACAAACACATCGTCCATTTCCATAACAAAACTTGCTGCGGTTACCAGCCGGCCGAACCGGTTTATCGGTATGCATTTTTTTAATCCGGTTCCGGTAATGAAGCTCGTGGAGGTGGTAAGCGGACTTCAAACGGATCCAGAAGTGGTGCACAGGATACAACAGACAGCGAAAGAATTAGGCAAAGTACCTGTTCCGGTCAAGGATTCACCTGGATTTGTGTCCAATCGTGTTTTGATGCCGATGATAAATGAAGCGATATTTTGTGTGTACGAGGGAGCAGCAACCCCTGAAAACGTGGATGAGATTATGAAGCTTGGGATGGGACATCCGATGGGTCCGCTGCGGCTTGCCGATTTTATCGGATTGGATGTTTGCCTGGACATACTGAATGTACTGTACGAGAGTTTCAGGGATTCCAAATACCGTCCGTGTCCACTATTAGTACAGATGGTGGATGCCGGTAATCTGGGTGACAAGACCGGGTCCGGATTTTATAAGTATTGATCTTGGAATTCGGGGAGCTGCCAGTGTCTGTGAGGATTATCTGCCAAGGACGGAAAAATAAAATTGTAAATAAAATAAAATCCAAGCGTTGATAGATTTACGAAGTGATACGGTAACACGTCCAACCCCTGACATGCTCAGTGCAATGATAAAAGCAGATGTTGGGGATGATGTATTTTCAGAAGATCCGACGGTCAATAAATTTCAGCAAAAAATTGCCGGAATGTTCGGGAAACAGGCAGGACTTTTTGTTCCAAGTGGAACGATGGGAAATCAGTTGTGCCTGCACGTACTGACAAAACCCGGGGATGAAATCATCATCGACGAATTGGGCCATATATTTAATTATGAAACGGGTGCTGCTGCTCATCTCTCATCCCTTCAATTGAAACCGCTGCAGGGTGATCAGGGGAAATTAAATTCCGGACTGGTTCGGTCAGCGATACGAACCCGGAATGAATGGGATCCCTGGAGCCGGGTAGTGGCAATAGAAAATACCACAAATAAAGGCGGTGGTGCATGTTATTTGAAGAATGAGCTCTTGTCGCTTCGTGAAGTTGTAAATGAACATAATCTGAAACTGCATCTGGATGGAGCCCGAATCTGGAATGCAATTACAGCCACCGGAATTGAGCCTGAATTTTTTGGTGAGATCGCAGATACGATTTCCGTTTGTTTTTCCAAAGGGTTGGGAGCACCGGTTGGCTCCATGATACTCGGAACCGATGAAATGATCCGCAAAGCCCGTCGTTCGCGCAAGATGTGGGGAGGTGGCATGCGGCAGATCGGGATACTCGCCGCTGCGGCTGACTTTGCGGTGGAACACCATTGGTCGTTACTTGAAGAGGATCACCGAAGGGCCAGGATGTTTGCCGAGATGATATCAGAAGTTTCAGCATATTCAGTGGAACCTGATCGTGTTGAAACAAACATAGTTTTATTTAAAATCCATAATAGAAGCGCCGCTGAATGTGTAGATAAACTCGCTAAACATGGTATTGGTATGGTAGCCTTTGGGCCGAATATAGTTCGGGCAACGTTTCACTTTCAAGTAGGTGATAAAGGAGTGGCCAAAGCTGTTGATCAATTAAAGAATATGGTATAATGGATCCATCGATTGATTGCTGATTTCTGATCGATCTATTCAATATATTTAGGTCAAAAATTTCAAAGAAGCCGACAGACGGATAATCGAATATATGATTCAATCAATTAGTGATAGTGAATTAACGCAATTTAGAGAAGCTGCTGAAGACTTTGCCCGGAAGGGAGGGGATTCAACGCTGGAGTATTTTGAAAATAGATTATTCGGATTGGAATTCAAGTCTGATCAGTCGCCGGTAACCAGGGCCGACAGGGAATCTGAAGAGATCATTCGTGAAGAAATTATTTCCAGGTTCCCGGATCATGGCATCATTGGTGAAGAATATGGCAGCGAAGGCGAGGATAAAGATGTAGTTTGGGTAATCGATCCTATTGATGGTACTCAATCGTTTATCCATGGGATTCCGCTCTACTCTACATTGATTGGGGTCCTGATCAATGGGTCACCACTGGTGGGTGTGATTTATGTGCCTGCACAGAAAGAACTGGTATCTGCTGCAGCAGGTATGGGTGCTCAATGGAACGGGAAAACGTGTCGAGCCCGTACCTGCAATGAATTGGGCGAGGCGACGTTTTTAACAACGGATGTCGTTCACATACATAAATATGAATTTTATCAACCGTTTAAGGAACTCATAGATAAAACAAGGATACACAGAACATGGGGAGATGCCTACGGTCATTTAATGGTAGCCACCGGGAGAGCTGATATTATGTTTGATCCTATTTTAAGCATTTGGGATGCTGCAGCATTGCTGCCGGTGGTATCAGAGGCAGGAGGCAGTTTCTCCGATGTATATGGAACTGCATCCATTGAAACCGGTAATGCATTGTCCTGTGCTTCAGGTTTGCAGAATTCTGTATTAGAACTGTTTAAAAAACATAACAAAGTATGATAAAAAAGATAATATTCTCGTCAACAGTCCTGGTTTTTTTAACCCTTTCTTTGCAAGTGGAAGTTACATTTGGCCAGGAAACAGATTTTCTCGCTTTTCCGGAACGTGTAGCTGATTACGAACATCTGGAATTGAACCTTGAAATTACTGAAGATCTTGATATCAGGGGGGATGCTCTCTATACATTTAACCTGTTAAGGGTGGATTCAGACTCAATCAGGCTTAACGCGGTTCGAATTAGCATGGAAACGATTGAATTGAATGGTGAAGAAGCAGATTTCCGGATTGATGATGATCAGATAATCATCAAAATACCGGAAGAATTATCTGTAGAAGAGTCACACCAGCTCCGGATTCAATATAGGGCAAATCCAGTATTTGGTGTTTTTAAAAATAGAAACGGTACCATCTGGAGTTCCGGAATGCCGGCTTCCGTACGCCATTGGCTACCTGTTAAAGACCATCCCAGAAACAGTTTTACAACAGACATCAACCTGATATTTCCGACCGGAAATGAAGCTGTATTTGCAGGGGAAAGAGGCAATACTGAAGTGGAGTCGGTAGATTTACAGAGAGTACGTTTTCAATCAGACGAGCGAATTCCGGTTTCTTCCCTAAGATTTGCCATTGGTGATTTTGTCAGAACCCAATCAACGGTGGGTGACCATCAAATTACTCTTTATTCGGAAAGGGATTTACTCGGTGATGATGAATTGGGAGAGCTTTTAAATGATGCAAGAGATACTTTTCAGTTCACTTTGGAAACTCTTGGTTCTGAATATTTCTCCCGGGTACTTAATCTGATTGTTTTGGATGACCATCATTGGGAGACTCGACCCTATGGAGCAGGAACTGTTTTTGCCTATACCTCACTGGGTTTCCTGTCCGAACAGATCGCCTCCGGTGTAATAGGCCAGTGGCTGGGTGTTCAGCTTCGCGAAGAACAGTGGTCCGATCCGGATGCTATCCTGTTGTTGCAAGCCTGGCTGCTTGAGCAATCCGGGCTGAATATCGAACTGCCGTCTGAATCCCCGGATATGTTTGTTGAAAGCATATATAATCATTTTGGGATGGATTCCAGGGCAGCCTGGAGATCATTTTTCCGGTCAGATGATTCCGAGAGATACAAAGCTGCGCTGAATAATTTTGACTTTAGCGGGTTAAAAGAACAATCCGAAGTTGTAAACTGGTATGATTTTACGACTTTTTTATACAACCGTACGGGCAGGAACCTCATGGAAAAACCGAGCCCCGAAACTCCTGAAATGGATGATGAAGATGAACAAATACCAGTTTATCGTGTCGTTTATCATCATAATGAAGAGGAAGAAAGATTGAGGCTGGAGTTTATTGGCGAGGATGCAACAATCGATGAACTGGTCTCATTGAGAGTTCGGGAAGTGACTTTTAACGATGAGCGGGAACGGGAAATAACGTTTACTGGGACAAGGGATGAAGTTCACCTAAATGTAAACCGCGGGATTGAAAATTTAACTTTATATGCTGAAGACGATCAGCAGGTGAAACTAAAACCCGAAAAACCATTTCGATTCTGGATTTACCAGTTGCAGCATGATGAGGATGCCGAAAAAAGGAGAGAAGCGGCTGTTGGCCTTAGAAACTTTACGGAAAATCCTGATCTGCAACTGGCACTTCTTGATATAATTGACTCAGAAGAGAATGAGGAAGTTTTTGCAGAAGCCTTGAAGACCCTTTCCTACGTAACCAATGGGGCAAGCGGAACGGATCAGCTCTTTACGCAAAGGTACAGCGGTAATGCTGGCCGGGCTGTACAACTGGCCATTGTAGAGGCTTATTCCGATTACAATGGTAATGAACGTGTGATAAGTCAGTTGCAGAGCATACTTCAAAATACTGCATACACGGACGTTCAAAGACAAGCTGTGCGATCACTTTCTGCTATTGCTGATGATTCCCGTTTTCAGTCGATCAGTGAATCAGCTCTAACCAATGAAGCTATTGAACCTATAGCTCCTTTTATTTTACGTGAATTGGCAAGGGCTAACGACGCAGATACGGCCGTATCTATTGCCTCGAGTTTTCTTGATGACCGCTTTCCTTATCGAAACAGGGTAGAAGTGCTGGATTTATTGCTGGATTATGACAGATCTTCCGACCGGTGGGTGCGAAGAATTAACCATTTGTTAGAAGATAATGATCCCCGAATCCGAATGAGGGCTCTCGACGGTTTGCAATTTTTAGATTCAAGTGAACGTAACGCAATTATTGATGAACGCCTTTATGAAGAATATGACGACCGGGTTATCAGCCGGCTGAAAATGCTGCAAGGGTAGGATAAGTTAAGTGGAGTAAATTTTTGAGAAACGGACTTTGGAGTGACCGGGACTGGTGATTCGTATGTGCATCGGTTTATGACTGGCGGAACCATTTGAGCAAATCCTTGAATCCGGCTTTTCCGCCGTATTGCAGGATCCCAACCCGGTATATGCGTGCGCTTAATAACATGGTTCCGGCGATCGTTGCAAGCATCAAAAATATCGATAACCCGATTTGCCACAAAGGCACACTGCTGATAGCCATACGGGAGATCATATTCATCGGTGCAAAAAATGGAAAGAGCGAACCGAATAGGGAAATGCCACTGTCGGGATTTTGAACCACTTCCATATTCAGGAAAAAACCGATAAAGAGTACAACAAATACGGGCATCATCAGTTGCTGTGTGTCCGATTCAGAGTCAACAGCGGAACCAATACTTGCAAAAAGGGCACTGTACAAAAAGTAGCCGAGTACGAAAAAAACAAAAAATCCAAAAACGAGAGAGACAGGTACAGCGGGAATTTCGAACATTGCAGGGTCAATTCCACCAGCTGCTTCCATTGCTGCCGGATCGGCAGTTACATCGCCAACCAGCATCATCGCAATTGGGCCGGCTGCCATGGCTACCAACACGATCAGCAGGGTCCAAACCGCAAACTGCGTAATTGCAACAGAGGTTATACCGAGGATTTTACCGGTCAGCAGTTCAATGGGACGGATAGAGGATGCAATAACCTCAATAATCCGGTTCGATTTTTCCTCAATTACACCACGCATGATAATGGTACCATACATAAAGAGGGAAAAGAAGATGACCAGGCCGAGTATGAAGCCTAATGCGGCGTAAAAAGCCGCATGATCCTCTTCTTCATCACCGGTTTCCGTCAGTTTGCGGGTCTGAAGAGAGACCTGGGTTTCAAAGATATTTCTGATTTCATCAGAAACCTGTTCCCGGACCAGGCGTTCTTCCCGGATTGCTTCCCTGAGATCGGTGCGTATACTGGTTTGAAGAGTTACGCTGGAACTACCGGTATAGATATATTCAGGGGGTTGTCCGCCGGTAATATGATCTTCCGTTAGTAATATATAACCGTCGAGCTGACCGATAATAACCAAACTACGTAGTGAATCAACCGGTACGTGAGTCATATCCGTATATCGATCATCATTCTGATTGATCAGACGTTCTACCAACATCTCGGTCTGATCGTGAATTCCGATATCCTGCTGAGGTTCACTCTCCCAGAATTGAATACCGATAATCAGGGCAATATAAGCAACAAAACCGAGTGGTATCAGCAATGTAGAGATGATAAATACCGTGCTTTTTACACGAGTCAAATACTCACGTTTCAGGACCAATAATATTTGTCTCCAATTCATCATTTCTCTGCGAAATTATCAGTTATACCAGTTCTTTTGGATTTACATTATCCTCGCCAACAGTAGTGATAAATATTTCGGTGAGTGAGGGTTCCACCAACTCGAATTTTTGAATCTCAGTATGTTCCATCGCTTTTTCCAAAATCATTTGTGGTTTCTGGTCATCGAGAATACGTATTTCAGCGAAGTTGGTGGAGCGGTTATTGATCCGAACACCATCGAGTAGTTCTATAAAACTGCCATCACCTACAAATTCCAGCAAGACAGTATTTTTACCCGCGTTTTTTTTGATTTCACGCAAATTTCCGGTCAATACTGCCCGGCCATTGTTAAACAGGCAGATATCATCACACATCTGTTCAACCTGTTCCATGCGGTGCGTGGAAAAAAGGACAGCTTTGCCTTTCTCGCGGAGTTCGATGATGATTTCCTTAAGGAGTTCACTGTTTATCGGATCAAGGCCACTGAAAGGTTCATCAAAGATATAGATATCGGGCTCATGAACGATCGTTGCAATAAACTGAATTTTTTGACTCATACCCTTTGAAAGTTCACCGACCTGTTTAGAGTGCCAGTCGATTGCTCCAAAACGCTCCAGCCAGTAGCGGATTCTTTTTTTGGCTTCACCGGTACTTAGTCCTTTTAGTTGAGCCAGATAGAGCAGTTGTTCTCCTACTTTCATTTTTTTGTAAAGTCCACGCTCTTCCGGCAGATACCCTATCCATTTCTGTGTTTTGCTGCTAACAGTCTCATTGTGTACCCTAATTTCTCCGGTATCCGGGGATATGATATAGTTGATCATTCTCAGCGTAGTCGTTTTGCCGGCACCATTGGGACCTAAAAGCCCAAAAATTTTTCCAGTTTCCACCTCAAAACTGACATTTATGACTGCTCGGGTTTTCCCAAAACTCTTGCTTACGTTTTTTACATTTATAACGCTCATGAGAAATTCAGACCCTCTTTTTAAAAAAGTTAATGCTATTAAAATTTTTGGTTAATAAGAAACTTTGTTTACTTCAAAGTAAATAAATATTGTAATGACTACGAACATCAGAACGATTGGTTTCATTGGAATTGATTTTAAAAGATGAAAATTATTCACATTAGTGCTGAATGTTATCCTGCCGCCAAGGCTGGCGGGCTGGCAGATGTGGTAGGGGCTTTACCAAAATATCTAAACCGAAATGGACATGAATCGTCTGTAATCATTCCAAAATATAAAACAGACTGGCTCAATCGGCAAAAAACAAAAACGGTTTTCAAGAGTGAAGGACCTTTTGGAAATGGCAAGTTCAAATTTTCGGTTGAGAAAGTATTGGACCACGAACTCGG
Organism: Balneolaceae bacterium; assembly: GCA_007132385.1. Lineage (GTDB taxonomy): Bacteria > Bacteroidota > Rhodothermia > Balneolales > Balneolaceae > SLOU01. The sequence continues at coordinate 31,339 of SLOU01000231.1, forward strand.
ATTTTCTCTATACCTGGTCAACATTCCGGGGAAGTTTGACAGGGAAGGAATTTATATTGACCCGTGGTCCGGGTACGCTTTCTGGGATGAAATGGAACGGTTTTTCAGCTTTCAAATTTCAGCACTTGAATGGATCGTACAGCAGAAAGAGCTTCCGGAAGTAGTGCATTGCCATGATCATCATACAGGACTCATTCCGTTTATGATGTCAAAATGTTTCAGGTATGACAAGCTTCACGAAACGCCAAGTGTTTTAACCATTCATAACGGGGAGTACCAGGGCAGGTTCGACCTGTATCACTATAACAAACTCCCTGCGTTTAATCTTGAAGAAATCGGGTTTCTCGACTGGGGCGGAAGCCTTAATGCACTTGCAGCGGGGATCAAGTGTGCCTGGAAAGTGACCACTGTATCAGAGGGGTATCTGAATGAATTAATGGAATTTTGTCACGGTCTGGAGATTCTGTTGCAACATGAAAAAGAAAAAGCAGTCGGTTTGATCAATGGAATAGATGTGGAGCTCTGGGATCCGGCGACAGATCCCTATCTGGAAAAAAATTACACTTTCAGAAACCGGATTTCCGGCAAGAAAAAAAACAAGGAATACCTTTGCAAGGAGTTTTCACTGGAACTGTCAAAACCGTTATTCTCTTTCATCGGCCGCCTGGTTAGAGAAAAAGGAGCCGATTTACTTCCGGAATTAATCAGGGAAGTGAGAAAGCAGGGGCTCGAAATGAATATCATGGTTTTAGGAACCGGAGAACCGGAGCTCCATCGAATTTTCAAGCAGCTAAGCGGTAAATTTATTGGATATTTTGATGCAAGACTGGAATATAATGAAAGATTAGCACATAATATTTATGCAGGTTCTGATTTTTTATTGATGCCTTCGAGAGTCGAGCCGTGTGGTTTGAATCAGATGTATGCCATGCGATATGGTACGGTTCCGGTTGTTCGTGCTACCGGAGGCCTGGCTGATACAGTGGTGGATATATCAGAAAAGGGTGGATACGGTTTTTTATTTGAGGAATTTAGTTTGGACGATGCGATGGCCGTCGTAACCCGGGCGGTTGATTTTTATGAGAAGCAAGACAAGTTCAAAGAAAATTTGAAGCTTCTGATGAAGCTCGATTTTTCATGGGATCAAGCCTCCATAAACTACATTGAAATGTATGAACAACTAAACAAAGATTAGGAGTCCGTATGAGATCAGATGTGTTAGCAATTATTTTGGGTGGTGGACGGGGTTCCCGGCTTCACCCTCTGACCAAACAAAGATCCAAACCTGCAGTCCCGATTGCAGGGAAATACCGGTTGGTGGATATTCCCATATCCAACTGCCTGAATTCCGGTATCAGAAAGATTTATGTATTAACTCAGTTTAACTCTGCTTCTTTAAACAGGCATATCAAAAACACTTACAATTTTGATGTATTCAGCAGTGGTTTTGTTGATATACTTGCTGCCGAGCAAACACCGAAGAGCCAAATGTGGTTTCAGGGTACGGCAGATGCTGTACGTCAATCTCTCCACCATCTGAGAAATCATTCATACGAATACGTTTTCATTTTATCCGGAGATCAGCTTTATCAGATGGATTACCAGAAAATGCTCGAAATTCATAAAAAGAAAAAAGCGGAGCTGACGGTAGCAACGATACCTGTTACTGCCGAAGACGCAACCGGTTTTGGAATTATGAAAACCAATAAAAACGGCCGGATTGAAAGTTTTGTGGAGAAACCGAGTATGGATGAACTCGAAAAATGGAAGTCGGAAACACCTGAAGAGTTTAATTCCAGCGGGAGGAATTTTCTCGCTTCAATGGGAATTTATATTTTCAACAAGGAGACACTGGAACGCCTGTTTAATGAAAACGAGGAGGGGACGGACTTCGGTAAGGAATTTATTCCCAAAGAGATCGATGACGGAGGGAAAGTCTACTGCTATGAGTTTGATGGCTACTGGACCGATATCGGAACGATTAAATCGTTCTATGATGCAAACCTTGAACTTACGCAGACACTGCCGTCTTTTAATCTTTATGATAATGAACGGTACATTTATACACGTGCCAGGTTATTGCCTGCATCAAAACTGATGGGTACAACACTCGATTATACGGTTGTTGCCGAGGGTTGTATTATCTCAGCAAGTCGAATTGCAAGATCTGTTGTGGGAATTCGTTCAAGAATCGGCAGGGGAACCACGATCGAGAATTCAATCATTATGGGTAATGATTATTTTCCGACACAGGAAGAACTGACCAACGTATCAAAAGACGAACCGGCCATGGGAATTGGTGACAGATGCTATCTCAGCAATACCATTGTTGATAAAAACTGCAGAATCGGGAATGATGTGCGAATTGTAGGCGGTTCTCACCTGGAAGACGGAAAATACGAAAAACACTATGTTGTTGATGGAATTGTCATCATCGAAAAAGGGGAAGTGATTCCTGATGGATATAGTATCTGATCGTAGTTTGTCAGAGCAGATTTTTCAGGGTTATTCCGATTTCAGCCGGGCTTTCGACCACCGTCACACCGGCTGCGCGCAGTGCTTTTTTCTTATCCTGTGCAGTGCCCTGGCCCCCGGAAATTATGGCACCTGCGTGTCCCATTCGACGACCGGGAGGTGCTGTACTTCCGGCAATAAAAGCTACAACCGGTTTTTCGACATTCTCCCTGATATAGGCAGCTGCTTCTTCTTCTGCAGATCCGCCGATTTCACCGATCAAAACAATCGCTTCTGTTTCAGGATCGTCATTAAAAAGTTTTACAGCGTCTGTATGGGTGGTTCCGATAACAGGGTCACCACCAATACCGATTGCAGTAGACTGCCCAAGGCCGGCTTTTGTCAGTTGGTCTACAGCTTCATAGGTCAATGTTCCCGATCTGGATATCAAACCGACATTTCCTTTGTGAAATATCATCCCCGGCATAATGCCAACTTTTGCCTCTCCAGGAGTGATAACACCCGGGCAGTTCGGGCCGATTAAAGTAGCACCTTGACTCCGTACTATCTGTTTTGCAATAACCATATCACGTACCGGAATTCCTTCAGTGATACAAATGATGACTTCAATTCCCGCAAAAGCCGCTTCACTGATTGCATCACCGGCAAACGGAGGAGGTACAAATATCACAGATGTATTGGCAGTTTCTTTTTCAACAGCTTCAGCAACAGTATTGAACACTGGCAGGTCGAGATGAGACTGCCCGCCTTTGCCAGGGGTTACACCCCCTATTACATTGGTTCCGTATTCGATCATCTGCTCGGAGTGAAACGTTCCTTCACTGCCGGTAAAACCTTGAACAACAAGGCGTGTATCTTTGCCAACTAAAACACTCATTGGACGGTTGTTAGATTTAAATTTCCGGTATAATTTGACATGGAGAATATACCATCATCTAAGTCATTTGCCAAAATTGAAATGCCATAGTATGCTCAAAAAAATAACCGGGCATATGAACCTGAATATTGCTGAATCCGGTAGTACAAATCCTGCATTTGCATTTTTTCAGGTGACAGTGTATTCACGTTAATAGTTTCTGGTAAATTGTTGTCAATTTCTGCAAGTAAGGATTGAAATCCCTATCATTTTAACAGATACTTGGATTGAAGGACTTATGGTCACTGACGGGAAAAAAGAGGAAATTCGAGATGCAGCCGATCTGGTCGAGGTGGTTGGGGACTACGTTCGTCTCAAAAAGGCAGGCAAGAATTTTGTAGGCTTGTGCCCTTTTCATGATGAAAAGACTCCGTCCTTTACAGTCACCCCGGAAATGGGAATCTATAAGTGTTTTGGGTGCGGAGCCAGTGGAGATCTATTTAATTTTGTGATGGAGATGGAAGGCGTGGGTTTTGGAGAAGCATTGCGGAGCCTTGCCGAACGATATGGGGTAAGTTTACCAAAAAAAGAAA
>SLOU01000038.1 GCA_007132385.1 Balneolaceae bacterium
AAAGACAGATCCCATCCGGCACCTGTTTGCATAGATGTTTGAACAAGGCATGCACAAAGTAGATATCAATTATCTGACGGACATACGACATCATCTGCACAGGTACCCGGAGCTTTCCGGAGAAGAGTATAAGACAGCAGAATTCATTGCATCTGAGTTAAAAAAAACAGATCCGGACCGTATTCTGGAGAAGGTTGGCGGTACCGGTGTTGTGGCTGTCTACGGGGATGATGATAAAGGCCCCCAGATTCTATTCCGGGCAGAACTCGATGCATTGAAAATCCCGGAGAAAGGGAACAGGGATTATAAGTCGACCCGGGAAGGAATTTCTCATGCATGTGGTCATGACGGGCATATGAGTGTTATGCTGGGAGTCGGGCGTTATTTGAAGGACCAGCGACCCGAACGCGGAAGGGTGATAATTCTGTTTCAGCCTGCAGAGGAGACCGGTGAAGGTGCAAGGAAGGTTCTTGACGATCCGAAATTCCAAAGCTTGAAAATTGATCGCAGCTATGCATTTCACAATCTGCCCGGATTTGAAAAAGGGCGGTTATTTTACAGGCCGGGAAGCTTTGCCTCCGCATCGGTGGGCCTTCGGTGCAATCTGGAGGGGGAATCGAGTCATGCTGCCTACCCGGAACAAGGCCGGAATCCTTCCGTTGCGGTTGCAGACCTGGCGAAGCTGGCACAGACTTTCGGCAATTCCGATATTACCGATCCGGATTATGCCATAGCAACGGTTACCTATATCCGACTGGGTGAAAAGGCATTTGGTATCAGTCCGGGTCATGCGGAAGTGGGGCTTACACTCCGTGCAGCCAGGGATTCTGAAATCGAATGGATGAAGATGCAGATCCGGACAGAGCTGAAGAAATCGGCTGAGATGGTTGGCCTGGAATGGCAGATTCATGAAAGAGAACCATTTACCGCAACGGTGAACAGTGAATACTGTATCGGGGTCGTTAAAAGTGCTGCAAACAGAGGGTCTGTGAAAACCGAACAACTGGCGCACCCGTTTCCCTGGTCGGAGGATTTTGGCCGCTTTGCTGAAAAATCTGAAATTGCTTTGATTGGAATCGGGGCAGGGAAGAATCATCCTCACCTGCATGCATACGAGTATGATTTTCCGGATGAAATTATCCCGGAGGCAGTGGTAATATTTATTAATATCATGAATGAAGAATGGAGCAGACAGAAACACTGAAACGTGACTTACATCCGTCGTACATTGAACTTTCCAAGGCGGCGTTGAAAAACAATCTTGATTTTTTGAGGAGAAAGGCCGGTAAGGGAGTTACGATCTCCTCTGTAATCAAAGGGAATGCATATGGCCATGGCATCGATACCTTTCTTCCGATGGCAGAAGAGTGCGGTATTTCCCATTTTTCAGTATTCAGTGCCGATGAGGCCGTAAAAGCCCTTCAGGCAAGCCAAAATCCGGATACACATGTGATGATTATGGGGATGATTGCCGACGAGGCGGTGGAATGGGCCATAGGTCGTGATATTTCATTTTATGTATTCGAATTCGGCAGAATGGAAAAGGCGATTGAGGCAGCTAAAAAAACTAAAAAGAGAGCAAAACTGCATATTCTGGTCGAGACAGGTATGCACCGTACCGGTTTTGAACGAAAAGAACTGGACAGGGTAATCGCTTACCTGAAAGAAAATCGTGAATATCTGAAGGTTGAAGGGATATGCACTCATTTTGCCGGAGCCGAGAGCGTGGCCAATTACGTGCGAATTCAGAACCAGAAACAGCGTTTTGCCGAGGCTGTAAAACGGTTCAAAAGTGAGATCGGCCCGATTCCGCGAATACATGCTGCCAGTTCGGCTGCTTTATTGGCATATCCTGATACGATTTATAACATGGTGAGAATCGGTATTGCCCAATACGGTTTTTGGCCCAGCCGGGAGGTCTATATGCTGCTGAAACGTAAAGACCGCCGTGAAGGAAGGGATCCGTTGGTTCGGTTGATGTGCTGGAAAAGCAGTGTAATGAGCCTGAAAGAGGTTGAAGAGGGGGAATTTATCGGGTATGGCAATTTCCATCTGACCAACCGGCGGGAGAGAATAGCGACTGTGCCAGTCGGGTACAAGCACGGCTATCCCCGGAATTTAACCAATACCGGATTTGTCCTGATCCGGGGTGAAAGGGCCAAGGTTTCGGGCCTGGTGAATATGAATATGATTACAGTGGATGTGACCGATATACCGAATGTTCAAAAAGGAGATGAGGTGGTGATTATCGGAAAGCAGGGCAGCCAGGAAATATCGCTGGCATCCTTTGGAGAGCTTGCCAATAACCTAAACTATGAAGTACTGACCCGGTTGCCTGTTGATTTGCCGAGAATGATTGTCTGAGCCAGCAGTGTCCGGTTAAGCAAATTGTGAATTCTATTAACGAATTGCTGTTTATTAAATTAAATGCTTCTGGCCAAAGGCAGGAGACAATATCCCCTCTATGCGGTTTTGAAGTACCTATTTACTCTATTTAAATAGAGTAAACTTGCCTATTTGAACAAGAAATTATCGTCTTCATTAATCAAGGCTTTCTGAGTTTAAGTTTATATAAGAAAAACAAGTCAAATTTTTTCGAGTAACACTTGTTAAATAATCTTACTTATTTACATAAATATATTTTTTTATAAAACTAATAATTACAATTAAATATAAATACATTTACTCAAAGTTTCATTTCATTATATAGTTGGATTTTTTTTGCAGTCAGAAATCAAAAATGAATAAGAGGGTTATTTCTAAAATTTCTTTGCTTTTTATTTACAATTGTAATATTCTACATTAACTTTATGAGAAAAATTAGCGAAGTGCTTGTCTTTACTCTCTTATAAGAGGTGTTTCGCTCGGATAAAATCAGCTCGAAGAAGCTATTCTAACAAAAATTAAAACGAAGTCATCTGAATATGAAGAAATTGATACTATTTCTATTTAGTATGGTATTTACTGTTTCTGTCATTGCACAGGACAGGACCATTACAGGTGTTATTACGGACGCAAATGACGGTGATCCTTTACCTGGAGTTACTGTTGTTGTTCCCGGAACAACGATCGGTGTGTCTACAAACGTGGAAGGCGAATATTCGATAAGGGTTCCCGGTGAAAGAAACAGGTTACGGTTTTCTTTTGTGGGCTTTCGGACCCATGACGAGCAAATCGATGGCCGGACAACAATCAATGTTCAGCTTGAGGAAGATGTACAGCTTCTCGATGATATCGTTGTCGTTGGTTTTGGAGCACTTCCAAGACGCCAGATTACAAGTTCGATTTCGAGGGTAACCAGCGATGCTTTTGCAGACGTATCACTTACCACTGCTGAACAG
>SLOU01000286.1 GCA_007132385.1 Balneolaceae bacterium
ACATCGAGCTTGTACTGCTTGCTGTAACTTTTTCTTTGTTTCTTCAGTCCCATATCTGTTAGTTGATTAGGGCTGTAATCTATGACTTAACTCGGTGTCCATCAAAATGTAGCAGGTTCAATATGCTTTAAGCACGTACTGTACCTTTTGTGAGTGTTCTCTGCGTAGCCATTACCTATCAACTCTTCCATCTTATTGATATGGTTGCCAAAGAAATCTACTAGCTCAACTTTCGGTTCATTTGTGCCAACCAATTTAGCTTTCAGGGCATTTGCCGTGACTTCACTTCCTTCCCTCAACAACTCAGTTTCCGCATCTAAGGCTTTGCGGACTAACTGCTGCAGGTGGTTATTGATTGATTTTACGTTTGGCGTACTTCCCTTTACTCTTTGCTTGGTTGTACACCATTTTGCCGGCTCTACATCTTTTTTCGTAGAGATCTCTTTTCTCTCTTCCTCTACATTTATCCGAAGATATATTGGGGCTTTCCCATTTGCTTTCGTCTTACTCTTTCTAACGACGAATGATACTTTGACTGAATTCATAATAGTTCACCAGTTGGTTCTTGGTTACTGGAGTCTCCTTTACGGATCTCAAGTAGGACTTACGCTAAGTCCTGGTGACCTATTCTGGCAAAATTGAGAGTGGTCCCTGTATGGTTCACCAAGAATCTGTAATGATCTATTATGATCTGCAAACAAAAATAGCCCTGCAGACCCTTTAAGATAAGGTTTACAAGGCTATTTCACAATCTGTAAACAGATAAGTGGAGCTGCCGGGAGTTGAACCCGGGTCCGGGAAGGTATATCGTTCAAGAATCTACATGCTTAGTTACCGTTTTAAGTTTTGCCTGAAGCTTTGCCCGGTAACCCGGCAACCTCAGACTATCCTGCTGAAAGTTTCACAGCTTGTGCGACAGGAACACACCCGCTGCTATTCTGTCTTAGTCGGCGCTCCGACTCAGGACTGACAGACAAGCACCTGAGGGAACGGTCAGCTGCGTTTAGGCAGCCAGACTATAATTATAGTTGTTGTCAACTACTTTTTATCCATGATGGTTATTTACGAGATCCATCGGTCGAACTCGGCATGCAACCTGCGATGCTACTCAACCCGTCGAATCCGTTTCAGCCCCAATAAATGAAAGAACAATCTTACGTTGTTTGTTACCTATATAATACAACAGTCATACATCGGAAAACATTCGCGCCTGCATCTACACTTTTGACGTTTGTAAACGAAAGATACAGCTATTTGTTGCTATTGCCACATAAAACTCTCCTCCATCACTGTACCCTTTCTCTTATAAAATTTTTTATCGAAGTTAGGGATATTCATCACAAACAAAGGCTGCCCGGAAATTTTAATGTTTTCAACTTTCTCAGTGACATAGAGATTAGTTTATGTGAAATATCATCACTCCGATCATTCTCAGCTCTTGTTATCCGGTATCCGGATACTGAAATACGTTTTATCATGCTATAGGTTCTGATTATCTTGAATATTCCGTAGTATAGGACTTCCAGTCAAATCCCGGCGAAAAAAAAGCAACACTTTCAAGGGTTGGTACGTATCAACCCAAATAAAGAGATTTATTCAATAAACAGAACCAGCATTTTTCAAGTGCATAAGCGATCAATCACATTCATCGGAACCCTGCTTGTTTGCCTTTTCCTGGCTGTAAATAACATTCAGGCACAAAACATGGCTGCTGTTAACGGCTATATCAGCGACAGTCAAACCGGTGAAACCCTGATCTCTGCCAATATTGCTTTATTAGAAATTAACCGCGGTAGCTCTTCCAATACGTCCGGTTACTTTTCTCTGACCAATATTCCACCAGGCACGTACACCCTCGCTGCCTCATTTGTAGGTTATCAACGATTTGAGATGGAAATTGAACTGGAACCCGGCCAGTCCAAACGACTAGACATAGAACTTGACCCCACCGGCCTGCTGCTCGAAGAGATTGTCGTGGAGTCCGATATTGAGGCCGAGGAAAGACGGGATATCGGAATCTCACAAATCCAGACCCGCCAGATCAAAGAACTGCCTGCTGTGCTGGAACCAGACGTGTTTCGTTCTGTGCAATTGTTACCAGGAGTTAAAGCGGCATCTGATTTTTCCAGCGGGCTCTACGTCCGGGGTGGCAGCCCTGATCAAACCCTGATCCTGCTCGATGAGACTACAGTTTACAACCCGTCACATTTTTTTGGATTCTATTCCACCTTTAATCCGGATGCTGTAAAAGATGTTCGGCTTTACAAAGGCGGTTATCCGGCCCGGTATGGCGGACGCCTCGGTTCAGTTCTCACTGTATACAACAAGGATGGTAACCGTAACGAATTTGGTGGGAGTGTCAGCCTCGGCCTGCTTGCCTCCCGGGTTCTGGCTGAAGGCCCCCACTCTTACGGTTCATGGATGTTGGCCGTTCGCCGATCCACTCTTGAACCTGCCCTGGCTGTACTACGACGGCAAACCGACAATATCCCTGATAACTTCTATTTTCTGGATATTAACGGCAAAGTCAATTTTGACCTGAGCGATAACGACCGTGTCTCGCTAGCCTTCTACAGCGGCATGGATAACGTTCTAATCCCCATATTTGAAGACGCAGAAGTTGGCCTGAAGTATGGAAACAGAACATTCAGTGCCAACTGGCGGCATATTTTTTCCGACAGACTTTTTGGCACACTCACAGCTACCGGCTCTTACTACTTCAACGAACCACAATTCCGTATCGGCGGTACTCCTTTCGAACGCAACAATGAAATCCATGACTACTCGATAAAAGCTGACTTTGAATACCTTCCAAACGAAAACAATATTTTATCGGCCGGAATATGGAGTGGACTCAAAACTCTTGATTTTCAAGACAAATTTGATAACCAGGTAACTTTCGACAATCTTATCGAAAGCCAATACACCTCGGCCTACCTGCAGAACCGATGGACACTGCACGATCAATGGATCCTTGAGGCAGGCATTCGCGGAAATTATTTTTCAGAGGGAAATTATTTACGGATTGACCCGCGGATCTCCCTTGAACATCGGCCAGGTGAACGGCTCCGCTTGCAAGCTGCTTATGGACGTTATCATCAATTCCTCAGCCTTATTACCAACGAAGCATTTGCTGGCTTCGACCTGTGGCTGACTACGGATGAAGGAGTCCCTCCTTCCTATGGTGACCAGTTTATCCTCGGTGCCAAGACGATCCCTTTATCCAACTATGCCCTCGACGTTGAGGTCTATTACCGGACAATGCGTGATTTATTTGAGCTTAATCCCTTTATGACCGATGCCGCCGGCCTCGAATACCCTGAGCTCTTCCGGTTTGGTGAAGGTTTTGCATACGGCTTTGAACTTTACCTGGAACGTCAACGTGGCGATATCACAGGTTTTATCGGATATACATTCGGTATCACAAAGAGAAAATTTCCCGGTTTCAATACTCCGGTGCTTGATAACACCTCCCGGGGACGTTTTTATCCGCCAAAATATGACCGGACACATGACCTGAACCTTGTGCTTAACTACGACCTTAGCACCAACTGGAGAATTAATTCAGTCTTCAGTTTTGCAACCGGTCAGGCATATACTGAGCCCACTGGCCGCATGCAGATCGCCAATCAACCCTGGAGCGACGGGACGCGTGATACTTTTGTTGTGGAGCGGCTTAATAATACACGTCTGCCTTCCTACCACCGCTTAGACTTCGGTGTATCTCGTTACGGTACTTTCTTCGGTATGGGGGAAGCTGAGTGGCAATTTCAAATGATTAATGCATACTCAAAACGAAATATCTGGTTTTATCAATATGATTTTGATGAGAACCCGGTTGAGCGCAACGATGTGACACTCCTGCCGGTGCTACCTTCTATTTCCTACACTGTAAATTTTTAGCAATTCCACCGATGAAACTGCTTTATCCCAACTTTATAAATGTGATTTCAATCCCGCTGGCAGCCATTCTCTTGTTGAACCTCAGCGCATGCGATCCATACGGAGACGATGAAGTTCGCAAATATTTGGTTGTGGAATCATACCTGATCGCCGGTGAATCCATGCCGGTTGTCCGATTGTCTCGTACTGCCCCTATCGATCAGGAGTACTCTTTTGAGAAATTCGCTATCAATGAAGCGGATGTTACCATTCATTTACTTGAGGAAGATGGAGAAGAATCCCAAACTTCGATCTCCTACAGCCTTTTCGGGCCCGGCGGAAGCAGCGCTAACGAGTTTAGTCCGGGTGTCTACCTGCCCACACGGCAGCATACCATACAACCTGGCCGAAAATACCGCTTGCAAGTAGAGGTACCCGACTTTCCGGATCTGCAATCAGCAACTATCATACCAGACACATTCAGTATCCAAAGTGATGATGTTCCCGAAAGCATTATGTATCAATCAAGCCAACAGCTTGAACTGATCATTCGAACACCCCGGGAGACTGACCGACAAAATGTATATATTTTTAACACCGAAAGCCTTAACCCGGTAGAAGGAGAGTTGGTACCGTTTTACAAAAGTGCTTTTGATGACGGACAGATTGAACTCAGAGATCTGACCAACAACCCGTCAAGCCTGATCAATGAAGCCAACTTTGAAAAAACGGCCGATGGTGATATAAAACTGAGATATCCCTGGATCGGAGTAGCCTTTTTCGGGCCAAACCGGATTTCGGTCAATTCAGTCGACCGTAACATAAGTGATTTTATCCGTTCTCAGGAAGTACAACTTGGCGGATCCACCCTTTCACCCGGTGAAATTCCCAATGCTGTTTACAATATTGAAGGGGGAATCGGTGTTTTTGGTAGTGTGGCAACCGACACGGTCAGTACCCGAATCGAAAAACCGTAGTAAACCACTGAATTTTTTTTATAGCCGACAGCAGTAGTAATTCAACTGAAACGTTTATTTATTTTTTATTTATGATCCGCTTATTACTCATTTTTCTCTTTCTTTTCAGCCTCGAATCCATGCAGCAACTACTAGCCCAGGATGATGACGAATTCCGTATCGCACGAATCGAATATCGGGGTGGCGGAGATTGGTATAACGACCCGTCAGCTCTTACAAATCTACTTAATTTTGCAAAAGAAAATCTCCCGATCTCTGTTTCAACACAATATGATGATATCCACATTGGCAGCAGCGAGCTTCATAATTACCCTTTTGCCTTTTTAACGGGACACGGAAATATTACGGTAAACGAATCAGAAGTTGCCAACGTCAGACGCTGGCTTGATCACGGTGGCTTTTTATATATCGACGATGACTACGGGCTGGATGAGTACGCCCGGATGTTGATCAACCGAATTTATCCCAACGAGGAAATGGTTGAGATTCCCTTTGACCATCCTATCTATCATCAGGTCTATTCCTTTCCTGATGGGTTACCCAAGGTTCATGAACACGATGGGTTTCCTCCACAGGGTTTTGCCGTATTTCATGAAGGCCGGATGGTGATCTTCTACACGTACGAATCAAATCTGGCCGACGGCTGGGCGTATAATGTCCATAGTAACCCCCAAAGCATCGTCGACGCTTCCCTGGAGATGGGAGTGAATCTACTGGTTTACGCACTGACATCAAATTGATGGAATATCAATCACTGCACTTTATTCCTCGTGCTTATACATGAGCGCCTGCATACTTAATACGAGCATTCGCAACGATTGTGTTACCAGGCGGTTAATCATCAAGAGACGGGTGATCTCATTTTCTTTAATATTACCGCGAGCAATTCCGCTTGCACAATTGGCTATAAACTCCTTGTCCCCCTCTTCCACTGAAAAGAAAGTACTGTTTAATAGTCCGGTGTGCCTTTCATCAATATCATCGGATACCACTGTTTGAACCACCTGCTCAATATCTTTAATTCGGCTCAAAATTTCACGATGTGCATCCTGCATAAAACTGGATTCTTCCTGAGTCAGGCTGTCTACCTGTACATGCAGTTCATAAAAATTACGGGTTGCATTCATGATACTCCGGCTCGCACGCACATAACCTTCCAAACGTTTGGCTTCTTCCTCGCTAAGTTCATGTCCAAGCATCCTGGAGTAATATTCAAAAATCTCGGCGTGTAGCTGTTCGATTTGCGGATAGCCGATTTTACTCGCTTTCAACCTCATCTCCGGTTCTGTTATAACCCCATATAATTTTGTTATAAAACCGATAGACAAATACATCAGGTTGATAACCTCCCGGTGAATCGCAACAACTGCCGCTTCAGGTACTTCCGGTGAAGTTTTGTCGATATAAATTGCTATTTTTTCCTTTTTCTCCGGGATGATACGTTCCATATATTTCCCAAAAGCCGGTATAAACGGATAAAACAATACAACTCCCAAAACATTAAAAACAGTATGAAATAAGGCCAGACCCAGTACCGGTTGATCTGCAAATCCAAAAAGATCCAAAATCAACCATAAAAGAACCGGCAACAGGATAAAAGCGATAAGTGCTGTGCTAGTGACAAACAGCAGCTGACTTACAGCCGCCTGACGCTTGGCGGGTATCCCACCGATAGACCCAAGCATAACAGTAACTGTTGTACCAATATTTGCACCGATTACCATTGCCGCACCTTCACTAAAAACGATTACTCCGGAAAATATCATTGTTAATACAATGGCAATCGTTGCCGAACTCGACTGCATGATTGCGGTCATTATTAAACCTGCAAGAAGATAGACCCACAAACCCAGCTCCGGTAAAGTTGAGAAATCAAAGACTGCCGCCAGATCCTCCACGCTGGTTTTCATAAAATCTAAACCATGAAATAAAAATCCGAATGCTACCAGCAATTTACTGATGTTTACATATCGCGGTGATTTTGAGAGCAGTATCAATCCGAGACCTCCAATACCAATCAATGGGAGAGCAAAAGCTTCGATTGAAAATCGAAATCCGAAAACAGCCACAATCCAGGCAGTCATCGTAGTTCCGATTTTTGCCCCCATCATTACCGCTATGGCATTTACTAGGCTCATCAACCCGGCTCCGACAAAAGCGAGAACCATTAACGACACGGCTGAACTGCTTTGAAGCACCGCCGTACTTACTGAGCCTGTGAGGATCCCTTTCAGCGGGGTAGCCGTGTATCGGCGGATCAATCCCTTAAAGGCACGCCCTGAAAGTAATCGGATCGATTCTTCCATCATGTAAATTCCAAACAGAAAAATTCCCAGTCCGGCCAGGAACATCCATAAATCAAACGTCTCGGTCATCCATCAGAAGTTAGTCAGGTTCTTTTTATGATCTATAATTTCAATCTGAACAATACGACTTTGCTGGGATCTTTGCAGAAACACATTAGCTTTCAGTATTCATTTAAATTTCTTATTTAGCATCTGAAAATTTTTTTCTGACTGCCTGTAACTTTTGAATATGATTCCCGTACACGGAATAAGTATAAAGCATCGGAGTGCATATAGCATTGTATATTTGCTTGAATTTTAAATAAAAATACGCAACCGGGCTCATACTATATTGATCATTTACTATCTCATTGGATCTCTGTATAAAAAACGAGCTTATGTCAGCAAGACTTAAAAAATCACGAACAGACAAGATGATTGCCGGAGTTTGCGGTGGGATCGGAGAATACCTGAATTGGGACCCGACATTAGTCAGAATCATCTTTGTGATACTTGTTTTCTCTTCTTTTGGAACCATGGTACTGATTTATTTTATACTGGCGTTGATTATGCCGGATTGAGATGTGAATTGCAACATCGCTTGTAAGCAACACGGTTTCTCTTAATTATCTTATTAGCAAATAACTCGAACCGGATATAAATGCGTGTAGGAATACTGGGAGACAGGGAACGGGCAACAGCGTGGGAAAAACATCTCAGGCCGCTTACAGCAGTGCATGA
This sequence comes from Balneolaceae bacterium, assembly GCA_007132385.1. GTDB lineage: Bacteria > Bacteroidota > Rhodothermia > Balneolales > Balneolaceae > SLOU01. Next base: position 7,886 of record SLOU01000286.1, read on the forward strand.
AGTGGTCATCGCCGGCAATCTGGATGGTCTCGGCCATGTGGATGCCTGCCTATTGATTGATGAGAGTGCCGACAATCTTGCACAGATGGCAGAATTAATAAAACTCGGCATCCACTCATATTTAATTTCTTCCCTGCCAACAGATCATAATCAGCTCAAGTTGATATATCATCATTCGCAAGAGTCGGATGTACGTATTCAGTTTTCACACTGGCCGACCATTTCGCCTTCCAGTCAATACATGCGACAACAGATACCCAAGCCTTCATTTCTACAGGTCATCAAAGAAAATTCCTATATCAGTTTCACAGAAAATAAGACAAAGTTCAGTTCACAATGGCAGGATGAAATCGCCTGGATCACTCGCTGGATGGATATGGAAATACACCGGATGGATGCACACTCACTGATGACCGACCAACCGGAGGCAGGCATCCAGATACACATGAAATTTGAGAATGGTTCAGCCGCGGCCGTTACGATTCTCAATGCCGGATCGGAGAATCGACACAGGCGTATCGCTTCCGGATCAGGTATTATGCTTGATTGTCATGTAGAACGTCAATCGGTCAGGAAGATCAATTTAAGCGGCAACGATCAATCCGATCATTCAGTAGACAGGAAAACCTTAGATGCATCTCAAACCGCTCCGCTATCGGCCAGTCTTTTTTTCAAAGCGATTAAGCTGAGGCGAGATACAGGTTTTAGCGCTTATGATGCTCTCAGGGCTTCACGTGCAATTGAAAAAGTCAAAGGGCAGATTAAGTAATACTACACTTCTTTCACTTCATCATTTTAAACATCTTTTTCAGTTTATCCCTGGACATCAACTGATCGATAAAATTGAACTGTCCGGCAACCAGTTGCTCGCCGCCGTCGATGGTAACACACTCACCGGTGATATATTCGGCCATATCCGACATTAAAAAGACAGCCAGGTTGGCCAGCTCTTCATGCTCACCATACCGGCGCATCGGAATTTTTTCAAGGAATTTTTTCTCATACTTTTTGGAAGGTATCAGTCGCGACCAAGCCCCCTCGGTGGGAAAAGGACCGGGAGCAATGGCATTTAGCCGTATACCATACGTAGCCCACTCATAAGCAAGTGAACGGGTCATCGTTAAAACTCCGGCTTTGCTGCAAGCTGAAGGCAATACAAATGCTGATCCTGTTCTTTCAGCATAGGTTACTACGATATTCAATATATTACCCGTTTTCTTTTGGCCGATCAGATAATTGCCAAATGCGTGTGTACAGTTGAAAGTGCCTTGAAGAACGATGTCGACCACCGCCTTGAATCCACCTGGGGACAAATCTTCTGATGCACACAAAAAGTTTCCTGCCGCATTATTCACGAGTCCCTCCATCGAACCGAAATCTTCCGTTACCTGGTTCACCATCTCATATACACGGTCAAAATCCCTTACATCCGCAACATAGTAACGGAACTTGGGCTCTTTCGAGCCGGATTGCCTCTCATTGTCCTGTGTATTTTTCTTTTTTGTCTCATCAATCTCTGACCCGGTATCTGCCAAGGCCGCCTCACGAATTTCTGCCGTCGCTCGTTTCAATTTCTCTTCCGTGCGGCCACAAATTGCCACATTCGCACCCAAAGAGGCAAACTTTTTCGCCATGGATAATCCCAGGCCGCTGCCTCCGCCGGTAATCAGGATTGTGTTATTTGACAGTGTTTCGGTTTTGAACACAGTTAAGGGTATTTCATTTCAGGCTTTACATTCAAAATCAAGCTATTTCAAAAATCCCGGCAGCTCCCATGCCACCGCCAACACACATCGTCACCAGTCCAAACTGCTTCTTCCGTCGTTTGAGCTCATATAGTATTTGAGTAGTGAGCTTTGCCCCGGTACATCCGAGCGGGTGCCCCATTGCAATAGCCCCTCCGTTAACATTCACTTTATCTTCGTCCATACCAAGATCACGTATTACAGCCAGGCTCTGTGCGGCAAAAGCTTCATTCAATTCAATCAAATCCATATCTTTCAGGTTCAAGCCACACTGTTTCATAACTTTTGGCACTGCTTCGACCGGCCCGATTCCCATAATCTCAGGAGCCACCCCGGCCACAGCAAATCCATGATAGTATGCCAAGGGTTCAAGCCCGAGTTCTTCGGCTTTATCTTTGCTCATCACCATTGTGGCTGAAGCCGCGTCGTTCATCTGTGAAGAATTGCCAGCCGTCACTGTGCCATTCTTTTTGAACACCGGATTCAATCCGGCCAGTGCTTCAAGACTGGTATCCTTCCGCGGGCCTTCATCCCTGGTAAAGGAAATTTTTTCCTCTTCCAATTCTCCGCTTGCAGTTACATGTTTGCAGACTATCGTCACGGGGACTATCTGCTCATCAAACCGTTCTTCCTCCCAGGCACGGATAGCATTTTGGTGGCTTCGAAGTGCAAATTCGTCCTGATCTTCACGATTTATCCCATATTTGTCAGCCACTTTTTCAGCCGTCAATCCCATATTGATGTAAACCTCAGGTCGTTCTTCCATGAGTTTCGGATTCGGGTGGATCACATACCCTCCCATTGGCACAAGTGACATACTTTCCACTCCACCTGCTATGATTACTTCTGCTCCTCCTGCCAAAATACGTTCGGCCGCCATTGCGATGCTTTGCAATCCGGACGAACAAAAACGGTTGATCGTCATTCCTGGTACCGTATCTGGCAAGCCGCCCAAAATGCCACACTGGCGTGCCACATTCATGCCCTGTGATGCCTCAGGGAATGCACAACCCATGATCACATCATCCACCATAGAAGGCTCAAGTCCGGGCGATCTTTCTAAAAGCTCTCTAATCACTTCTCCTCCCAACGAATCAGGTCTGGTATAACGGAGGGAGCCCTTATTGGCTTTGCCGCAAGGAGTTCTTGCAGCAGCGGTAAGAACAACTTTCTTTTCATTCATGTGATTGTGATTTATACATTATCGCATATTAGGCACTTCAATTTCTAAGCGGTTTACCCTTTTCAAGCATATGCTGCATCCTCGCAAATGTTCTTTCATCTTCAAACAATTCCAAAATCACTTCACGTTCAAGTTTCAAAACGTACGACTCCGGTACATCCTGCGGTTCACTGAGATCACCGCCCGTCATCACATATGCTACCTTTTCAGCCAATACTTCATCATAAGGGCTTATGAAGCCCGATTCTTTCATAATGAAAAGCATCAACCTGAGTGCACTGTACCCTGTTTTACCCAAAAGTCGGATGCTGGGCTCAACCGGTGGACGGTATCCATCCGAAGCCATTCTCATCGCATGTTCTTTCGCTGACTTCAAAACCAGGTCGCGGTGCATCACAATTTCATCGTTTTCACGCAAAAATCCGAGCTCTCTCGCTTTGGGAGCTCCATCCGATACCTTACCCATACCGATCGTCTTGAAGCTATCCTTTAAAAAAGGTACCGGATCAACATTATCATCCCTTAATACCCGTTTCATCGTGCGCAGCAACATCTCTTTGGTGCCTCCACCGGCAGGAATCAGACCGACACCCAGTTCAATTAAACCGCAATACAGTTCGTGATGAGCCACCACCTTGTCACAGTGTAACATAAACTCCACCGCACCGCCGAAAGCACGGCCCGAAACGGCTGCTACAACCGGATACGGCTGATACCGAAGGCCTGTGGCCGCCGATTGAAAATTTTGTACTGCCCGCCGTATTGTCTCTTTTTCACCTGTCTTGATCGCATTAACTGCTTCAACCAGGTTTGCTCCGTAGCTGAAATTCTCCTGATCGTGGCCTAATACCAATGCATCAAATGATTCCCGTACCTTTTCGCAGACAGTACCGATGCTGTTCACGAGATCAAAACCGAGCGTCTGTTGTTTGGTTCGAAACTCAAAGAGCGCCACACCGTGACCCATGTTGTACAAGCCGGCATGTTCATTACTCCATACCTCTTGCCCGTCGTCGGTCAATATTGCAACGGTAATTGCATCGGAAGCGGGTGGACTCAGCTCCTCTACTTCACCGGCAGCCAAATTATACACTGTGCCATCCTCGTAGAAATTATTACGCCCACTCTCGATCATTCTCTTCACACTGCCAGGGATTGTCAGCCCATCTTTTTCCATACGCCCAACCGACTCTATCACTCCAATAGCGTCCCAACGCTGAAACGGCCCGAGCTCCCAGTTAAATCCCCACCGCATCGCCCGGTCTATGGCCTCTGTCGACCCGGTAATTTCCGGAACACGGTTGGCGGAATAGAGAAGTAAATCACAATGAATCTTCCAGAGAAACTCTCCCACTTTGTCATCCTGATTAACCAGATAGCGAAGCCTTTCTTCAGGAGATTTATATCTTTTATTCGCCTCTGATATTGACTCATATGTTACCTCTTGCTGTGGCTCATAATCCAAATTCTCCGGATTGAGGGCAAGGTATTGACTCCCCTTGTCGGTCTTGACTTTTTTATAAAATCCTTGTCCCTCCTTATTGCCAAACCATCCATTGTCGACCATTTTTGCAAAGCCATCCGGAAGTTTGAAAATTTCCCGGCGTTCATCTTCAGGTACAGAAGGATACAGGTTTTCCGCCACATGTGTCAGAACGTCAAGCCCGGCCATATCGGCTGTTCGAAAGGTAGCCGCTTTCGAGTATCCGGTAAGTTTGCCGGTAATCAGATCGATCTCTTCGGCACGAAATGACCCTTCAAAAAACCACGGCATAATCGACGCCATCGAAAATACCCCGATCCGGTTCGCAATGAAGTTGGGTGTGTCGTTGCAATGAACTACTCCTTTGCCAAGAATTTTTTC
>SLOU01000271.1 GCA_007132385.1 Balneolaceae bacterium
GAAATCCACTAAAAAATCCAGGTCGCTATCATCAGACATTGAATCTGAAACTGCAGAACCAAAGACATAAAGCTCCTTAACCTGAAAATCTTTACAGGCTTGATCGTATTGATCATGATAACCTGGCAGACAATATCCCTTAATATCAGAAGGTCATTAGTTTTCGTAATGTCATAGCCCATGGTTATGATATCATTGACTATGATGTACTTTGGGATTTTGCAAAAGAAAGGGTTCCGGAGTTGCTTGAAAAAGTTCTAAACTATTAGAATATTTTCACAACGTGCTGTATAACAAGATTCAACCGTGTAGCGGCACATGCTTTTTCCCGGTTCTCAGCTCGAGAGAATGCTTTCGCATTCTCTGATTCCCGCGTCGCCGCTAACTGTTAAACGTAAGACCGTTAGATCATTTACTACGCTATACTTGACAACAACCCACGAATGTGATACTTTTGTGGTACTATGAAAACAGAACTTGTCACCACTCTCAAGCGTCAGGCTACCAAACTCCTCGCTGAGCTTCATCGTGAAAAAGAACCGGTACTAATTACAGAACACGGAAAACCTTCGGCTTATCTTGTTGACGTGGATTCTTTTGAAAACTTACTACGCAGAATCAAACTTCTTGAGGGACTTGCTCGTGGGGAAAAAGCAATTCTTGAGAGTCGGGTTATTTCTCATGATAATGCCAAAAAGAAAATGAGTCGATGGCTCGAATAATTTGGACCGTTCCTGCTCTTCAGGAACTTGATGAAATTGCCGACTATATTTCTCTGGATAATCCCAATGCCGCTAAAAATCTGGTACGAGAGGTTTTCAATTGCGTTGGTCGGCAGCAACTTCATCCCAGGTCCGGCAAATCCGTAGAAGAACTCGACAATACCACTTATCGACGACTATTTGTTTCCCCTTGCCAGATTTTTTATTGGGTAAATGATGATCTTGTTTACATTATTCATGTAATCAGAGATGAACAATTACTGCATCTCGACATTCTTAGGTCTCGATAATTCTTTCAGTAAATGATCTAACAAGATTCAACCGTGTAGCGGCCCCTGCTTTTTTCCGGATCTTGAACCCGATGATATTAAAGCAGCATTACTTTATGCCCGGGGCAAACTTGATCATCCTATTGTTGCTGCATGAAATGGCCATGACGGCAACCCGTCACACAGGGGCATGATTAAATACATTCATGGACATTACATCTGACATTATAAATCGAGACATTTAAACAGATGAAAATCATCATCGATGCGCAAATCTCCCCTGCCATTGCCACCTGGATTAATCGAACATTTGATGATATTCAAGCCATTTCTGCTCGTTCGGTCGAACTTCAATTTGCCAAAGATTCCGTAATATATGCGTACGCAAAAGAGACTTTCACTCCCAAGTGAATGCGCCCTGCCGGGCGCACCCATAAAAAAAGTCCGCAAGTGTCATTGCGGACTTTTTTTCTTGCCGAAGAAATAGATCCGGCATGATTTTTTTTGTTACCATAGAGAATGGACAATATTGGCGCCATTTACGAGAGTGATATCGCCTTTGCTCATCCAGGATTTCAGGTTTTCGAAATCTTCCCAATTCTCAGAAGCCTGTTTCCAGTGATCCTGCAAACCGGCCGGTCCATCATAAACCTCACTGATAATGAACTGAGTATTGCCGGTGGTGCCGGAATCCGGATCCATCGGATCTTTCATTTCCGGTGTTTTTGAGAGATCGTAAATCAACAGGGCTTTATCCCCGGTTTTATGATGCGTGCGCTCCATCCAGGCTGCATGAGATTTGAAAATACGATCTCCTTCAGCAACGTTTTCAGACGATGCGGTAAAGATCATGGTAAATTGAAGTTTTCCTTTACGTGCCATAACAGAATTCCTCCATTATATTGTTTTGGTAATTGTTGGCAGGAGTAAGCTATGGCAGTTGCCGGAGGGGAAAAAAAATTTCGGTCAGTTATCAAACCAGCAGTTCTAACTGAGCATCAATGAACCGTTTTAAATCATCAAGATTGTGTGTTTTATACAATACGGATAGTGAAAAAAGCAGATTCATTAAAATATTGGTGTACAGGGGAACCGCACCGATGTTGCTGATTTCTCCAAGCTTAATGCAATATTTTATTTTCCGGCTGTACATTTCGGCAACCCGGCCGCAATACATCTCATTCAGTTCCGTAAAATCTTTTTCCTTGTTTCCCATTTCCACAACTGTGTTTACGAACAGGCAGGCTTTGGGCATGGTTTGATTTACCAGCGATTCCGCCAAACCGTAGAGTTTTTCCCGAATGGCGTCGATTCCGCGGTCATCATCATTCAAGGCTTGTAAAAATGGATCCGTATAATTTTCCATGTAAAAGAAGAAGGCTTCCTCAAAAATACCCTTTTTACCAAAATTGGTATAAATGAATGATTTACTGAATCCGGTGTATTCGCACAGATCGTCTATGGTTGTGGCTGTGTATCCTTTGACCCAGAACAAAGCCATCAGCTTTTCCATCAGCATCTTATCGGATATATTAACTTTGCGTGGCATAGGAATCAGGAGGATTAAATTTCATAATGGCGAGTACATCCGCCGCGTATTCCATGCAAGATCGTCCGGGTTTTATGGGATGCATCAGCGGAATGGATGTAAATAACGCAAGCAGCTGCCTGCTTAAATTATAGTGTTCTTTTGCACTTTTGTTGGGTTGACTGATGGAAACAATGGTTTCCAGTATGCGGGTCAGGTTTTGCATATACTCCTGTAACAGCGTAACCGCCGGTGGAATGCTCATGCCGGTTTCCGAAGTCATCGTAAGGATATAACACCCGCGCAATTCATATTTTCCTGATTCCAGCATTGCGTTAAAAAAGCCGTTAATATCATGATCTTGTTCCAGCTTTTCCAGCAAAGGCAGTACCCGGGTCTTGTAATGATAGGCCAGAGTTTCGACCAACAAATTTTCTTTACTTTCAAAAGCGTCATAAAACGAAAATTTGTTAACCCCCAGTGCTTTGATAAGAACAGCAAGCGAAGTTGCTCCGTAACCGTGACGCCAAAACTGATACATGGCCTTTTCGGTGAGCCGGATTTTATTATACTCTTTGTATCGTGGCATTAGCCGAAACTTGGTGCATATTCACTATACAAACTGATAAATCATTAGTCGTTTCCGGAGAAAAAACGCAAATATGGCTGAGAATATCACCCCATACTGACCCACCTGTTTCAGTGCAAATTGCCCCGGGTGTTTCACTACAAGTTGACCCACCCGTTTCACTCGAAACTGACCCACCTGTTGCCGGTTAGTATTTTGCTTGCTTTTGAACCCAAA
>SLOU01000261.1 GCA_007132385.1 Balneolaceae bacterium
AGGGCATTGATATTGGATATGGAAATATGATATTTCTATGAAAAGCAACATCAAACTCAAAAAAATGACAGATCGCAAAACATTTATAAAGAATAGTTTATATGCAACTATAGGAACATCGGCCATTTATGGCTCGATACGAAATGAAAGTTTAGAAATATTTGACCAAAAAGATATGGTCAATGTTAAGACTTTCGGAGATAAAGGAGATGGGATTACCGATGATCGACAAGCAATTCAACAGGCAATGGATTCACTGAAAGATCGCGGTGGGAGCATTTACATTCCTCCAGGTATTTATCGACTTTCAATGGATCCTAAGACGCAGGCTGGTATCCGATTCTATAGTAATACAAGCATTCTTGGTGCTGGCCGCGGTAATACAATTTTACGTTGGCTAGATGATGTGCCAACTACTGAGAACCATTATCTAATGGCTGGAGACGGAGGATATGTGGAGAATGTGACAATTACAGGTTTCGAAATAGATGGCAACAAGGCTGCCAGAGGAGACACTTTGTGGCATTCTGGAGGTGAAGGGATAGAAATTGACGGATCAAATATCATTATTTACGACATGTACATACATGATGTTCTGGGAGAGGGGATTGACTGTGATAAAACCGAGTCAATGCTCATTGCCAATGTTATTGTAGAGAACACCGGGGGTAACGGACTACATTGTTCAGATCCAGCTGTGCGCAATGTACTGATTAGCAATACAATCACTCGTAACTGTGCCCATGGGCGTCAGGCAATGGGTAATTTGCGTTACGGGGGGTTGGTTTTGCGGGGTAGTGGAATTTATGTAAACAATCACCGTTCTGTGGATGATGCACAGGTTGCTAATCTGGAAGGTCAGGGTTTGGGTGAAGACAATGAGATTCATTTGACACAGGTAACCGGCATATCATCACGGTCGACTGCCGAGGGATTTCGAATTGGAATGGAAGGAAGAGTGAGTTTGACATGTTGTCGAATCGAATTACCAAATTCTGAGCATCGTGGGTTTTATACAGATAACTTTACTGGAGAATTATCTCTCAAAGAGTGCTATTCATTACACGGATCTGGTTATCCCTTCCATCTGAAAATGAAGGGTTTATTGCGCCTGAATGGGTGTACATCTAAAGTACATGATGAGACAAGCAATTCAGACGGTTTCTACATCGACGTAGACGGTAGGGCCTGCATCAGAGATTGTGAAGCGAGTTCAAGGCAGAAGAATCATACGGGATTTGCAGTGATCAATGCCTCAGGTGGTCTTAACATGAACGGATGTCGTGCAGTCAATGATCGGAACAGGGATGGGCATTGCCTGTACGTTGCTAGATTTGAAAATTCTCGGATAAATTTAGCCCCGATGATATCAATTAGTGGCGGTTCTTTTAAGAAGTCTGGTTCTGGTGGAAGCGCAGTTCGTATCGAGGCAGCTCCGGGGTCAGTGATTCAGATTCGGGATTTAGAACAGTGCCATGGGGGACACGAGTCCTTGGTCGTTGGATTAGACGAAAGTAATACACAGCAGGAATTGATGATTATCGGAAATCGATTGAGTGATAATCAAATATGTTTGAAAGTCTTCAGGTCAGTTACCAAAGGTTTAATAACTGCGAATTATGGCAATGGAGATATAAAGCTTTATTCAAAAAAACTTAAAGTTATTGGAAATCGACTAGGTTGTAAAGAAGAGCAAGAATAAGAAAATTGACCTTAACAAAAGAATTTTATTACGTAAATTAAGTGTCATCATTTTGCACTTTGGTTCGGATTTAATGAAGGTTGACAACCTGGCAACAGACCTTCGTCGGTTTCTTCTCTGGCAAAATCCTTTGCGCCAATCGACTATATTATCTGTTTCCAACAGTAGTAAACTCTGGTAGAAAATCATCTTCTGTATATTCATCAATAATGTAACCATCTTCATCTACTGCGAGAAAATGCTGTTTATCTCTATAGATGGTTGCCAGGATAAAATGACGAACCGATGCGAACTCGTCCAGATACCAGATATCTTCAATATCGTCGATAATAGCACGCTCGCGAATTTCAGTTATATCAAATTCTTCAACGCGTTGAATTTCATCCGTCCTTAAATGACGGATATGTTCACGAGTGCTCACACCCCAGGCACCGTCTCCAATATAAACCACACCTTCACCTGGTTCCACGGCATCTCCGCCACGCATAGGTGGAGTTCTCTTATAAGCATGGTCATGATTCTCAAATGAAACACGTATACCATATCTTTCAAAAACCGGAGGAAAATGCCGGCGAATCTGCCTTTGTTCCTCTCTATATTCAATTCCTTTCACCGAAGCCCAGGCTGGAACGTGATAAAATGGGAAAACATGAGGTACATTTTGCCTTTCAGCTAAAGTTTGTTCTAGCCAATCAAGCTGATCACCTTCTATTAAATTGGTGTGATATGAATCCAAAGCAACCATACTCAGATAATCTCCGAAATCCAGAACGTTGTACCCGCGAATTCCCGGAAATGCAAACAGGGCATAAAAGTAAGGTGCCTCCTGGGCTCTCCATTCTTCAGAATCCTGGAACTGCCGATCACCTTCCATGTCAAAATAGCGATAAACATAACGCTGCTCCACTTCATGATTACCTATGGATACAATTATTGGAACTACCTTGCCATCTTCGGTAATCAAAGTCTCCCTGATCACTTCAAAAAAGTCATACCAGCGTTCTACTCTTTCCGGCTGGGCATTGGCATACGCCAGATCCCCACCCCAAACAATAAAATCAGGATCATACTTCATCGCCTGCCTGTTGGTTTGGGCCATCCATTCCGCCTCATGCATAACATCTCCGCCTGTAGCGAAACGAATGGGACGGTCTAATTGGTCAGGCATCGTCTCGAATTTATACTCTCTTTCAAATTCACCAACCCGGAAACTGTAATATGTACCTGGCTCAAGATCGACCACTTCTACCCTGTGGATGATTCGGTCTGAATGAGGAAAACCTGTTTGCGTAGATTCGACCTGTTGCCATTTACCTGAATCCAGAAGTTTGTATTCCAGATATGGTTTTGCTTCATCCTCAGGTAGGGTATGCCAGTCAACTGTAATGGTTTTTGTTGGATCCTGTTGCCATGTCAATAACAACCCTGCTGGTTCTGTAGTTTGTGCTGATAATGCTTGACTCCAGGTTGTCAACATAATGAAAAGACTGAATGAGAATTTCATTGGTCGACATATACTATTATTTTTCATTTTGAAATTCCTATTCTTAGTTTTGCTTGATCGTTAGGAAATATAAATTGTTTCACAACTATCTGAAAATTTTTTATAAAAATAGGAACA
>SLOU01000026.1 GCA_007132385.1 Balneolaceae bacterium
CCCCCTGCTTTTCGGCTTTTTTCATAAGTGATCCCGCCAATTCTATTTTGTCTTCCTCAACAAGAGAATTACCGATCGGAAGATTTTTCGCTCTGTAAAATGTATAGGTCATCCCGCCGCCTAGTAAAATCGTATCAACCTTGTCTAGCAGGTTTTCAATCACACCGATTTTATCAGAAACCTTGGCGCCACCTAAAATCGCCGTAAATGGATGCAAAGGATTATTGACCGTTTCTTCCAGATAACGAATCTCCTTCTCCAGCAAAAATCCGGAAACCGCCGGCTGCAGGTAACGGGTGACACCGGATACCGACGAATGCGCACGATGGCTGCTGCCGAAAGCATCGTTGACAAACAGATCGGCATACCTGGATAATTCTTTGCAAAAATTCGGGTCATTCTCTTTCTCGCCAGCATGAAATCTCACATTTTCGAGTAGAATCACTTCCCCTTTTTTTGCTGTACGGATCACTTTTTCAGCCTTCTCTCCAACACAATCTTCGGCAAAATGAACCTTCGGTTTGATAAGGTTTTGCAGGTGTTTGGCAACCGGTTTAAGGCTGAACTCAGGATCGGGTGAACCAGCTGGCCGGCCGAGATGACTTGTCAATATTAATTTCGCATTACGCTCCAATATATAATTGATCGATTCAAGAGCTTGTTGAATCCGGTTGTCATCACTGATTTCTCCGTTTTTAATCGGAACATTAAAATCGACCCGCATAAAAACTGTTTTCCCGGTCAATTCCACATCCCTGAGGGTTAACTTCGCCATAATTGTTTATTCTCCTTTTTGGGTTAGCTGATTCCATTTATAATTTATCATCCCTGAAAATAGCAAGAAGTCAGCTAATCTGTGAACTGCAATCACAGATATTGACTTTTCAAACATTCAACCCCGTACTGTAGATTGTCTGGAAACAAACTCCTTTAAATATGAGTACTTTTTAGAATTAGAATTGAACTGTTTTTCTGGATCAAGTTACGTATTTTATAAGGTTAGCATACTATAAACTGCAGGTAACCCTCATGGACTCTATTTATTTTGATCATGCTGCTACCACTCCGCTAGACGAGCGTGTCCTGGAAGCGATGCTCCCCTATTTCAAATCGGAGTTCGGTAATGCAAGCTCAACCCATCAAAAAGGTCAGGCAGCGAAGGTAGCCCTGGAAAATTCAAGAGAAATAATAGCAGAGCTGATCAATGCTGAACCTTCTGAAATTATTTTTACAAGTGGCGGAACCGAATCTAACAATGCGATCATCAAGGGTGTTTTGGAAGTATCGGGTGGAAAAAATGAAATCCTCACCTCACCCCTGGAACATCATGCCGTTTTACATACAGTTGAATTAACAAAACGCACTGGAGGACATCCCCTCTATCTTGATACAAATCCGGATGGAAGCTTTACGGCTGAACAGGTAAAAAAATTCCTTACCGATAAAACTGCCCTTGTATCCCTGATGCACGTAAACAATGAGATCGGATCGATCAACCCTGTTGGTGAAATAGCCGATGTTTGTCGGGAAATGGGTGTACCTTTCCACACTGATGCCGTCCAGAGTGTCGGAAAAATTCCACTGGATGTAAAAGAGCTCGGAGTCGATTTTTTAAGTATCAGCGGGCACAAACTTTACGGGCCTAAAGGGATCGGGGTGATGTATATACGGAACGGTGCCCCCTGGATTCCCTTCATCAGTGGAGGATCTCAGGAGAGACGCCGACGGGGTGGAACTTCCAATATTCCTGCGATTGTTGGGCTTGCCAAAGCGATGGAGTTATCTATTGCAGAGATGGATGATCTCAGGAGTCTGTATATCAAGCTGAGGAAAAAGCTTTTCGAAAAACTTGATAAAAACCTCAGCAGCCGATACCAGGTTAACGGCCCGATATCAGGAGGGGTACCACATATCATCAATTTGGGCTTTCAAACAGATGAAGGGGGCGGACTCGACGGAGAAATGCTGCTTTTGAATCTTGATATTGAGGGAATCTGTGTTTCCAACGGATCTGCCTGTACATCCGGAGCTGTGGAACCCTCGCACGTACTTTCCGGAATAGGTATAGATAAGAAAATTGCCAACGCCAGTATCCGTGTCAGTTTTGGAAAAAGTAACACATTTGAAGAAATCGACTACTTCGTAAAAAAGCTTGAAAAAGTACTAACCCGGATGTTAACGACTGCTTCATAATAAAACCGGATTGCTCATTCCGGTATGCCACAACCTGATTTCAGATTCCCATTGAATGATTGAATTCACATACAGGTTCTGTCAATGTCATGATAAAGATTTTAGTAATATCTGCAATTGTTATTTTGATCGGCATCCTTCTGCTCATGGGACCTTTACGGGGATCATTGAATAGTGATTTTGAGGATATTGCCATTGATGAAACGAATCCGCTTGAACCTTGTCCGGATTCACCCAATTGTATACGTCTGACACTTTCCTCCGAGCGGACGGCAGAAGAACTGTATGCTGAGGGTATCCAGGCGTTTACCCAAATGGATCCCATGGAATTGAACCCTGATGAAGATTTGCAATACATTCATACTGTTTTCAGAATTCCGGTCTTTGGATTTAAAGATGATATGGAGCTTCAGATTACAGAATCTGACGGTGGGTCTTTCATTCATATCCGGAGTGCAAGCAGGGTTGGAGAAAGCGATCTCGGTGAAAACAGGCGCCGGGTAAATCAATTTCTTTCCCGTTTTGAAGCCTAAACCACTTAGCACTGATCGAATCATCCGTAAGAGATGGAATCCTCAGTATTAAGTTGACAGTTTTTGTATATTTGTGATTGATTTACAACAGCTTCATTTTTCTGCCGGTTTAGGTTTTCTGTTACAGCCTTTAATCCTGCCGTCGTCATTGTTGCTGTTCTGAGATTAAAAGACAACCTCAACTCAATTAAATTTCGTCGTGCCAAAAATCAGCAAAATCCTTGGAATTATTTTAATACTGCTCGGGCTTATATCTTACATTGCTACAGGTGCAGAGCATTTTACCGCCCTGATACCCTCGTTTTTCGGGTTAATCTTTTACGGGTTGGGTTTTCTTGGAGATAGAAGTGAAAAAATGCGAAAACACTCCATGCATATGGCATTACTTATTGCGATCCTGGGACTTTTTGGCACCTTTGGAGGGTTAACCGGGGTAATCTCCTCTTTTGGTGGAGCTGAACTTGAGCGGGCGGCAGCTTCCTATGCACAGGCAATCATGGCAATACTCTGCATCTTGTTTCTGGTTATGGGTATCAAGTCATTTATAGATGCAC
>SLOU01000090.1 GCA_007132385.1 Balneolaceae bacterium
ATTTTCGGAATTGTCACTTCGCTTGGACTCGGTGCAATGCAGATCACCTCGGGTTTGGGGGAAGTGTTTGGTTTCGAGGCCGGTTATACTGCGATGCTGACTGTAATTGCAGTTGTAACGGTATTGTTTATGATTTCAACGATAAGCGGTGTGGATAAGGGCATCCAGATTCTCAGCAAGACCAATATCGTACTGGCACTAACGCTCCTCGGTTTTCTGCTGATTGTAGGTCCCACCGTCTATATTCTGAATATCTTCACCCATACAATTGCTGATTATGCCTCTAATTTTTTGAATATGAGTTTATCAACCAATCCTTTTGCAGGGTATGAATGGACGGAAGCCTGGACGTTGTTTTACTGGGCCTGGTGGATAGCTTGGTCGCCGTTTGTGGGGTTGTTTGTAGCCAGTATTTCCAGAGGGCGCACTATCCGGGAATTTGTAAGCGGAGCATTGATCGTGCCTGCACTATTCACCTTTGTCTGGTTCAGTGCTTTTGGCGGTACCGCGTTTGACCTGGAATTTGTCCAACAGGCGGGTATTGCCGAAAGGGTAGCGGAAGATGTATCTGTTGGTCTTTTTTATGTCTATGAATTTTTCCCCTTCACATTGATTTTAAACCTGATCACTATAACACTGCTTGGTGTGTTTTTTATTACCTCGGCCGATTCAGCCACTTATGTATTATCGATAATGACCTCCGGAGGCCAACTTAATCCCCCAACAATGAAAAAAGTTACCTGGGGTTTAACTATTTCAATCACGGCGGCAATCCTGCTTTATGCCGGAGGGTTGGAAGCTCTACAGAAAATGGCTATTACCGCAGCGTTGCCGTTTACGATCATCATGTTGCTAATGGCAGTAAGTTTGTTACGAGGTTTGAATTACGAATATCGGTTTGAAAAAGCGGACTGGGAGGATAAAGTGCCAGAGTAATGGAAAAATTGTTAATTGGTGCTTTTCCACTCTGAACACAGCCACATTCTTCAATTTTGAAAATTTGACGTCTTTTTTTTTGACTATGTTACTACAGTAAATTAGCTCAACACAGTGTTATATGGACATCACTCATTTTAAAACATCAAAGCTTGAACAGGCCTGTAAAGAATTCCAGGTCAAGGAGCTTTATGTTTTCGGATCAGCAGTTTCAGGTAAGATGTCTGAAAATAGCGATCTGGATTTTAGTCGAATTTAATCGAAACGGATATCAGGGTGCATTTGAGCAGTATATGGGATTCAAACAACACCTTGAAGAAATTTACCAAAGGCCTGTAGACCTGGTAACCATTAAAAAATTCAGGAATCCTATCTTTCAGAAAGAGGTCGATTCATCGAAAATTCTGATCTATGCCGCATGATGTTCCAAAATTGTTGGTTGACATCCGCACAGCCTGTACTTAACATTCTCCCCTTTGCAAAACTATCCGCTCTGAATTTTCGTTATCCTTGAAAATGAGTAAATTGCCATTATAAAAACGCTTAGCATCGACATACCGGATACACTTGACCTGGATGACAACGAAGTAAAAATGGCCCTTGCTTCTAAACTCTATGAAAGAGGAAAACTTTCTCTAGGACAAGCAGCCTCACTGGCCGGTTATTCCAAAGAAACTTTCATGGAATTACTTGCCGACTATGGAGTTGCTGTGATAAATTATTCCCCTGATGAGCTTGAAGACGACATAAAGAATGCCGAAAAGTATAGTCTGTGACGCAAGTTGTCTGATTCTATTCAATAAAATTGGCAGTCTCGATCTGTTGCACCAGGTTTTTGTTAAATTCTTATTACTGATATCGTCGCCGAAGAATTTAGCCATTCCATACCAGAATGGATTCTAGTTCGCCCGCCAAACTCTATTCTTCAAAAAGGACTATTAAATATCCTGGACGCTGGTGAGGCTTCTGCTATAACACTGGCTACGGAACTCAAAGATTCACTTTTAATCATTGACGAATCGAAAGGTAGAAAAATCGCACAGAAAATGGGTCTGGCAGTAACTGGCAGCCTTGGTATCTTGATTATTGCGAAAAGAAATGGGCACATTTCATCGGTAAAAGCAGTAATTGAAAGAATTGAACGTACTAACTTCAGAATTTCACCAAGAATAATTCAAAGCGTTTTACATAAAGCGGGTGAATCATAAAATGTTTGCAATTCGCCCATAACAAGCGTGCGGACCGTTACATGCCCGCTTTAAGCAATATTTTCCAAGTGATTAAGTGTAAAATTAGAAGTATACTTCCTGTATTATTGCTATTCGTTGGAACCTCACTGCAATTTCACAACTCTTTTGTTGCAACCGATGCCTCCTTCTCCTTGTAAAAATATTTTCATGATAGGGATTAACTCCTTCAATCATGAAAAATTGAAATCCCTGAAAAATTTTGAGTCGTACCATTTTTACGGCCTGATCCCGCCGGAAGAGGCAGAAGACGCCGATCATTACAACATCCCGGCCATGATGTCAGATATTCAAAGCAAGCTTGCAGCGTTTAACGGATCGGTGGATGCCATTGTTACCTACATCGATTTCCCGATCAGTATGATGACCCCGCTTCTCCGGCAGCAATACGGACTCCTCTCTCCGAGTCTCGAAAGTATATTGAAGTGTCAGCATAAGTACTGGAGCCGGGTAGTTCAGAAAGAGATCGTACCGGAAGCCATCCCCGGCTTCAGCCCGGTAAACCCTTTTGCAGATGATCCGCTTGCCACCGTCGATATCGCTTTTCCGCTTTGGCTCAAACCGGTCAAATCCGTCGGTTCCTACCTGGGTTTTCGCATCAAGAACCGTAAGGAGTTTTACCGTGCCATCGGGGTTATACGCCAATATATCGGACGCATGGCCGAGCCGTTCAATGCCATTATGGACCGGGCCGACATTCCCGACGATATCGGAAAATAGACGGAAATTACTGCATCGCCGAGCAGTTGATCGGAGGACGACAGTGCACACTCGAAGGATATGTTTTCAATGGCCGGGTAACCATATACGGTGTGGTTGATTCTATTCGCTATCCCAACAGATCCACCTTTTCCCATTACGATTACCCCTCCCGGCTTCCCCGGAAAGTCCGGCAACGCATGACAAAGATCACCGAAATTGTGCTCGGACAAATCGGTTATGACAATCATCCGTTCAACATCGAATTTTACTGGAATCAGAGTACCGATAAAATCTGGCTGCTGGAGATCAATACCCGCATATCACAATCCCACAGTGATCTTTTTGAAAAAG
>SLOU01000065.1 GCA_007132385.1 Balneolaceae bacterium
ATTGGAAAAAACTGTGACAGTAATCCGGAGACTCCGATTATGGCGAGAAATACCGTTGAAGTGCCGAGACAGAAGTGAAAAATCCTTCTGCTTTCAGCGAAAATTCGATAAAAGTTGAAAGTGGCGTAGAATGAAACAATAAAAAGGATGATCCCAGAATAGCCAATCATGATGCACCTTTTACGTGGTTGTCAGGCTTGGACCGGTGATCGATATCTATCGACAACACCCTTTCGGCTACCTGTTTCAGTTGATCTCTTTCGTAATTGACCATCTCTTCAATTAATTCATACAAACTTTTGCTGCCCATTACATTAACAGGGTTTCTATCATAGATCGCAGAGGAAGGCGCTTCACTCAGAAGTGAGATAAGTAATTTTCGCTCTGCAATAATACGGTCGATAATTGTATCCACAGGAATATCGTCATAATCGTGCGGCTGAAAAGTTTTTTTATAGTCGGGTTGTATGGTTGTTTTCATATTTCCCGCTTGCATAACGAGTTGGATTGCCGGAAGGAAGCAGGCCGATTGTGCGTACCCGATTCTGGTGATCATGTCGAGTACCGACTCCTGTTCCAGTGGTCGCTCGGTATAAGGTATAGCTCCAATTACCTGTTTCAATGCATTCAACTCTTCCTGCAGGTAAGCGGCATCCTGCAGAAGTGTATTAAACATCTGTGTGCCAGAAGGTTCGTTCATGGAGATTTTATGGGGTATTCCCGGAATATGCATTACGTTCAGCTAAAGGAATCACGTGCGCTCCTGATCGGGTTGCTGATTCCCCTCTTTCCGCTGTTCTTCGATCATCTCTACAAGCGACAGGCTTGTCTCCCAGCGTTTGTCACGATTTCGTACCGAGTGAATATTGTTCGATTCATCGAAGTTCCAGAATTTGCCGAACTGGCGGTTTTTGTATTCCCGCAGGTAATCAAGTCGTTCCTTCAACTCCTCTTTGGGTTGCAGAAGCCTGGATTTGTCGTATACTGCCTCTTCCCGTGTGGTGAATACCAGATCGTAATCTTTGCTCATGACAATCGCTTCTTCCGGACAAACATCCTCGCAGTAGCCGCAGTATATGCAACGCAGCATATTGATCTCGAAAAAGGTCGGATACCGTTCTTTCGGGTCGTCGCTGATTTCCGAAGCCTGCATGCTGATGGCCAAAGGCGGACATGCCCGCGCGCAGAGCCCGCAGGCGACGCACCGCTCCTGTCCGTCATCCTCAACCAGCACAGGCCGGCCCCGGAAGATAGCAGGCGGATCAAACCGCTCTTCGGGGTACAGCATGGTAAATTTGGGCTGGAACATCTGTTTGAGAGTATACCATAGTGCTTTAAAAATCTCCGGCAGGTATATTCTCTCCAGAAATTTTAATTTTCGTTCACCGGAATGATCGCCACCAAGTGCAGTTGTTACAGGCTGTTCCAGATTATCGGGCATGACCTTAATTCTTGTAAGATTTTTTTATTTACATGGAAACAATGCTATTCGCAAGTGTCATGTAAAATAACGCATACGGTATTTCTATCAAAAGAATAGATACGCAAAGACGGTTATTTATCCTTAAAAACCATTGTAACAGGAACACCCCGAAAACCGAATGTCTCACGCAGTCTATTCTCGATATATCGCCGGTAATTAGCAGGAAGGTCCCTTGGCATGTTCATGAAAAATGAGAATACAGGGGGTTTATGCTTTACCTGCGTCATGTATTTGATAGTCAACTGGTGTCCCCTGACATATGGAAGCGGGCGGTGGTCGGTGAGCTCCTTAAGGAATCGATTGAGTTTCGATGTCGCTATTTTACGGGAGCGCTCTTCAAGGACAAGGTTGCATTCGTCAATAACTTTGTGGATACGCTGCCCTGTAACCGCCGAAATAGTTACAACCGGAACGTAGTCCAGGTTCGGAACTTTGCGGACAATAGATTCCAGGAAAGTCTTGGCCGTGTTAGTATCTTTTTCAATCAAATCCCATTTATTGAGGGCAATCACCATCCCCTTGTTGAACTTCTCCGCTATACGAAGCAGCCGGGCGTCCTGTAGCTCAAACCCTCTGGTGGCATCAACCATAATCACGGAAATATCGCACTCCCTGATACTTTTCTCTGTGCGGATCAGACTGTAAAATTCGATGTTGTCTTGTACACGTGCTCGCTTTCTGAGACCGGCAGTATCGATGAGCGTATATTTTTTGTCAAGGTATTCCAACCGGCTGTTGACCGAATCCCGGGTCGTTCCGGGTACATCCGTAACTATGCACCGTTCATCTTTGAGCAGGGCGTTAATGAGGCTGCTTTTACCGACATTGGGACGGCCGATGACAGCAATTTTCGGCAGCTTGTCCTCTTCATCAACCGCAACCGGTTCGGGTAACACCTTAACCAACTGATCCAGCAGTTCGCCGGTTCCCATACCCGAAAGTGACGATACCGGGTACAGCTCATCGAATCCCAACTTGTAAAACTCCGGGGCACTCCATGTCTTATTTGTATTGTCAGCCTTGTTTACGACCAAAATTACCGGCTTTTCCTGTCTTCTCAGAAGTTTGGCCACGGTGGTATCATCACCGGTTATCCCTTGCTGGATATCTACCATAAATAAAATAACATCGGCTTCCCGGATTGCCAGTTCCACCTGATTCCGGATACCCGATACAATAGCGTCGCCTTCATCCGACAGATACCCACCCGTGTCAATCACAGTGAAATCCCGGCCGTTCCAAAAACTTTCACCATAATGACGGTCGCGGGTTACTCCTGATTCATCGTGGACTATCGCCTGGCGTTCACCGAGCAATCTGTTAAATAATGTCGATTTACCGACATTTGGTCGGCCGACAATGGCAACGACAGGAAGCATATATGTTTTGACTTAATGTTAAATTATTACTGTATTTCTACTACCCGATTACGTAAATTAAAAAGATACACATCAAACTCTCAGTAAAAAAGCAGTTATGCTACAGGTAATTCATGATCAGTTTGGGACCGTCGGCTCGATTTTAATTGCGCTGACCGCCTTTACTTTGCTCATTTTATGGATTGCTGCTATTTCCGGCATCCATGAATATCCGTACTCCGAAAAACGCAAACTGTTGATTACACTTCTTTTTATGTTTATTCCTCCATGCGCAATCCTTTGGCTGGGATACGACATGCGCCGTCAGTACAAAATTTTAAAAGGAAAATAACTACAAATCTACTTATTCTGA
>SLOU01000276.1 GCA_007132385.1 Balneolaceae bacterium
CCCGGCTTAATCGGTAAGCTCATGCACGAACAATATAAAACACCGGCACAGAATATTAGTCTATCCCATGTTTCTCATCAGGGAATACAGGCTTATCTCTTCTCAAGTGATTTAATGTAACATTGTGACACTTTAATCTTCCTTTAGAAATAAACAGAAGGAATTTACTTAAGAAACACATATTCCGTTAAAGTTTGATTGCAGTTTAAAAGCAGAGAATGTATTGGAAGACTCTTGATTAAAATACAGTAAAATGAACCGTGTAAATGATTATAAAGAAAAAAGTAAAATGATCGAATTTGCAAATGTAGCGAATGAAAGAAAACCGGCTGTCACAGGTAGAAGAACTGAAACTGATTTGAAATCGAACAGTATCAAAGAAGCCGATACTAACCTGCTGGACAACTGCAAAACTCTCTCATTACTCTCGGAACAAATACCCGGTTTCTTTTATCTGTATCACCAAATTTCAGACGGTAACGCAAAGTTCCCATTTGCAAGTCATGGCATTCGTGATATATATGAATTGGATCCAGAGGATGTAACAGAAGGCTTTGGTCCTATTATTAAGCGAATTCATAAAAATGATCTCGAAAGAGTGATTCAATCGATCAGGGAATCTGCCCAAACACTGAAAACCTGGGAATGTGAATACAGGGTGATATTGCCAAAGAAAGGATTACGGTGGTTAAGGGGAAAAGCGAAATCCGAAAGGCAGCCGGATGGCACCGCTATTGGAATCGGCTATGTCATCGACATCACGGAAGAGAAAAGTTCTGCCTTAAAGAATGCTCGTCTAAGGAAACAGTTTCAGGCTGTATTAGATTCTGTTCCCAATTTCATCTATGTAAAAGATCTCGAGGGAAAGTATTTGATGGCAAATAAATCCAGTGCTGAGTACTTTGGCCTCGACCCTGAAGAAATTGTAGGAAAAAATAATTTTGATCTCGGTCTTTCAAGAGAATTGGATCAAGCCTGTAAAGAATCTGATGAAAAAGTAATCAAAAATAGAGAACCATTATTTATTCCCGAAGAAAAATTTATTCGTTCAGATGGGACGGAAGGCTGGTATCAGACAATTAAAGTGCCTTTTAAACAAATAGACACTAATTCCCCGGCTGTACTTTCTGTAGTTACCGATATAACAAAGATAAAGACAAAAGAAATAGAGCTTGGTAATAGCCATGATATCATCGTAGAGCAAAATAAACGGCTCATGAATTTTGCACACATTGCATCTCATAATCTTCGCAATCATTCCGGTAATATTTCTATGCTTTTGGAACTTTATGACTCGAGTAAATCTGTAGAAGAACAGCAAGAACTACTCGAGCTTTTACATACCGCTTCAAATCAGCTTAATGAATCGATTGCAGATCTAAATCTAATTATTGATCAACAGTACAAATCAAGTAATGAGCTAATAGAAATTAACCTGAAGGATTCGGTTTCTGAAACAAAAAATATACTTGCTACAGAGATATTGGCTCACAATGTTACTTTCAAAGAGCATTTACCAAATGATTTAACTCTTAAATACAACCCGGCTTACCTGGAAAGTATCATCTTAAACCTCTTATCAAATGCCATTAAATATCGGCATCCCGATCGCAAACCGGTCATTACATTGAATGCTTATGAAAAGGACAATAAAGTTCATTTTGAAGTTTCAGATAATGGTCTTGGCATAGATCTAGAAAAATATGGCGATAAATTATTTGGCATGTATAAAACCTTCCATGATAATGAAGATTCGAATGGAATCGGGTTGTACATTACAAAAAATCAGGTTGAGTCTATGGGAGGTTCTGTAGATGTAGTAAGTGAACCCGGCAAGGGGTCAACATTCAAATTAATCTTGGCATCAGGTCAATGAAAAATATCTGTATCATAGACAACGACAAAATATACACCTTCGGAGTTTCGAAGATTATCAAAAATCAATTACCCCGGAACAAAATCATGTCTTTTGAAAATGGGCGTGATGCTTTGGATGCTATCCATGATATGCTTCAAAATAATGTTCCCCTGCCTGATCTGATTTTGCTGGATATTAAAATGCCTGAAATGAATGGCTGGGATTTTCTTCACGAGTTCAAAAAAATCCATGACAAGATTGATAAAAAAATTCAAATTTTTGTCATCAGCTCGCGCATTAGTAAAACCAACAGGGAACGGTACAGATTGAAATGGGAGCATATTGTCACCGATTTTATTCCCAAACCTGTTAAAATGGGAACCCTGGAAGCGTTGATAAATTAGTGTGGTGCCGGTATGTTGTCACCAGGGCCGTTTATGTTTCAGGCCATGGACAACCAGACACTTTCATTGTTTCCGGCTGAATCCCTTCTGGTAAAGCGCCTTGGAGCCGGTCCGTTCGAAGCTCTCCCTGAGGCACCCGGAGTGTACCGGTTTTATGATGGCCGGAGCAGGCTACTCTATGTGGGCAAGGCAAAGAACCTGCGCAGGCGACTTTTCAGCTACAAGCGGGCAAAGGCCGGAAATGTCTCGCAGAAGGTGTCGGAATTGATCGGGAAGATCGCCTCTTTCGAAATAGTGGAGACCGGAACGGAGCGCGATGCCCTGCTACTCGAGAATCGAATGATCCGCGCAGAGCGACCACAGTATAACCACGCCAATAAGCAGCCTGAAACCTACTACTTTGTGTACCTGCATCCGTCATCCGATGGACTGGAGTTTCGACTGGCAATGCGGATCCATGAGGAAACGGACGAGGCCTGCTGGCACGGCTGCTTCAAGGGACATGCACCGGTCCGGCAATCCCTGGGCTGCCTGCTGCGACTGCTCTGGATGGCCGAACACGACACTCAAAACCCGATGTATCTTCCGGTACAGCTCACCCGCAACCTGACGCCGATGCGATTCCGGCTGCCGTGGCACAAAGGAGACTCGCCCGCACTTCAAAACAGCGTGCCGGAAATGCTGGACAGTTGGATCATAGGGGAAAGCTGTGAAATCCTGGATTGGTTCGTCGTGCAGATCGAGTGCGACAGACGGCTCACGCCGTTCCGGATCCTGCACCTGGAATACCACCTGGAGTGCCTGAAACGGTTTTACGATCACAAACTGGTACCGCACCGCTTGATGCGGAGAGAGAAACGGCTGATTGGGCAGGACGAGATGGATGATCTCAGTATAGCGCCCGGGCGCACCTTTCGGCCCCATTAAACCAA
>SLOU01000071.1 GCA_007132385.1 Balneolaceae bacterium
GTATTTATATTAACTAATTGGCACATAGTGAACTATAAATTAAATATCTTCTACTTCCTCTGATTCCCAAATCTCACGCATTTTCTCGAAAAAAGCTTCCATCTTGTCATAATCCTTGATACCGGGGGCTTGCTCAATCCCACTGCTCACATCAACTGCAAAAGGCGATACCTCTTTACAAGCTTGTTTGACATTCCTGTTGTTGAGGCCACCTGAAAGAAAAAATGGATAATCATGTGACAGATTCTTTAAAACATTCCAGTTGAATGTTTTTCCTGTCCCTCCCCACAGACCCGAGGTTTTGGTATCAAACAACAGGTGATCTATATGCCCGAGATAAGGTTGAACAGTTTTGGCCAGGATATTGGCAGTCGTATCTGTATCTACATGAAAAACTTTAATCACAGGCAATTCGACCATCTGGCAATAATCGGGAGATTCCGTACCGTGCAGTTGTACAACATCAATGCCTGTTTGCCTTGCCACCATATTTACATCATCAAGGGCCTGATTGACAAACACACCAACCGTCAATGGGCCTTCAATCCAGTTGATAATGGCACCAGCTTTTGGTGGCTCAACATATCTCGGGCTCTTCTCATAGAAAATAAATCCGATATAATCGGCCAATGCCCCGGATGCAAAACGAGCATCCTCCAGGCTAGTAAGCCCACATATTTTAACTCTGGTTCGTTTATCCGGATTGGAAACCATGATTTTATTTATGATTCAATTTTTCAGTATTGATTGATACGCTTTAAGGCATCACCAGGATCTTTCTGACGCATAAAATGCTCGCCTATTAGCGCTGAATCGATTCCGTTTTGCACAAGAAATTTTAAGTCTCCCGGAGTTGAGAGTCCGCTTTCGGACACCTTTACCTTTGATTCGGGAGCCATTTGAAGCAGATTCACTCCTCGGTGTACATCAACTTCAAACGTGTGCAAATCGCGATTGTTAACACCAAGAATTTCCACCTGACTCCAGTCCAACTCTTCTACTTCCGTCCTGCTGTAACACTCCACAAGCGCATCCAGTTCAAACTCCTTTGCCGCGTGCAACAACTCCTTCAACTGACTTCCGTTTGTAATTGCAACAATAATCAAAACAGCATCAGCTCCATATGCCCTGGCTTCTTTAACCTGATATGGATCAATAATAAAGTCCTTTCGCAGCAATGGAATAGAGGTTATACTTGAAATATCATTTAAATATCGTAAGTCACCCTGAAAAAAAGGTTTATCCGTCAATACAGAAAGAGCTGCTGCCCCTGCTTTTTCATATTTTTTGGCTGTATCGAGAGGGTCAAAGTCCGAACGTATAACTCCTTTGGATGGAGAGGCTTTTTTTACCTCTGCAATAATCGAAATCTTATTTGGAATGTCAGACTCCTGATCTTTATTTTTTCTAATCGACTGCTCAAATCCTCTGCGCGAACGGTCGTAATTTTCAAACGACTCCAAATCCCGAAGGCTTACCTCCCGTTTTTGACGTAAGAGGTCTTCTTTGGTCCGCCATACAATTTTATCCAGAATTGTATTTGTACTTGTGTAATTCATTTACAGTAGTTCATTATTAAAAATGGGGTCTACCAGCCAGGTTTTCATTTCGATAACCCGGCTGCCTGACGAGTCGATTTCACAAAAGCTGCAAGTTTATCTGCCGCGGCACCGCTATTAATCGACTCACGTGCAAGGCTGACGGCATCATTTAATGCAGAAACCTTACCGGATACCTGAATACCAAAGGCGGCATTCAACAATACTATATCCCGCTGAGCAGCTGTAGAGGTACCGTCCAATACATTGCTTATGATTTTCGCATTATCTGTTGCATTCCCACCTGATAAGTCGTTTACTTTCGCCAGTTGAAAACCGAGTGAACGAGGGTCAAAAGGCTCCGGACTTTTCGACATAGTATCCTGAAGTTCAAACACTTCCGTCTTAGAAGATATACTAACTTCATCTAAACCGTCATGCGCATTAACGGTATAAGCCTTTATCGTATCAAGATTGCTCAGAATCTGAATCATGATACCGGCCACCTCTTTGCTGAATGCACCTACAACTTGCCGCCTGACTGCTGCCGGATTCAGCAACGGGCCAAGAATATTGAAAAATGTTCGTATCCCCAAAGCTTTACGAGCCGGCATTACATGTTTCATTGCAGGATGGAAGTTTGGTGCAAACATAAAAGCCATACCGGTTTCTTCAAAAACTTTCTCCACATCTGCTTTCTGCAGATCTGCAACCACACCCAGTTCTTCCAGCACGTCGGCACTTCCGCATTTACTGGAAACACTTCTGTTGCCGTGTTTTAAAACCGAAACTCCTGCCCCAGCCGTAACAAACATCGCAGCCGTTGAAATGTTAAAGGTTCCTGAGCGGTCTCCTCCGGTTCCACAAAGATCCACCGCTCCGGTTGAGTCCACATCAACAGCTATAGCAGCTTTTCGCATCACTTTTACAAAAGCCGTAAGTTCCGAAACAGACTCTCCTTTCATTCGCATTCCGAACAAAAATGCTGCCACCTTCTCACTACTCACATTTCCTTCAACAATTTGTTGCAACGCCCAACCAGCTTGCTCCGGTGATAATTCATGGCCTTCAGACAATGTTTCAAGAACTTCTCTAAATGATTGTTGCATTTATAGTTAAATTGATTTTAAAATTGCATTATAGTCAAAATTCAGCCAATTCTTAACAATCCGGGGGCCTTCGATGGTTAATATACTTTCCGGATGAAATTGTATTCCTTCAATCGGGTACTTATGATGTCGAATACCCATAATAACCCCGTCAGGTGTGCGAGCACTTACCAACAACGAATCGGGGATGGAGTCAGGTTCCAGGGAGAGTGAATGATAACGGGTAGCGATAAAATTGTCCCCCACTCCTTTAAAAATCGTCTGTTGATCGTGTTCCACAGTCGAGGTCTTTCCATGCATCAGGCTTGGAGCATGTACAACTTTTGCGCCAAAAACCTGCCCGATCGCCTGGTGCCCCAAACAAACACCTAAAATCGGTATTTGCTGGCCGAATTTCTGAATAACTTTTTCTGTAATCCCGGCATTTTCAGGTCGCCCCGGCCCGGGAGAAATCAGGATCCGTTTCGGATTCATGATCGCAATGTCTTCAATGCTCTTTACATCATTTCGAATCACAAGATAATCCTCTTCCTCCTGGGCTACCAGGTGTACAAGGTTGTATGTGAACGAATCATAATTATCGATAATCAGAATCATACAAGTTCTTTTCTATATGTAGTTAATATACCCGCTGAAGATCGAATCGGTTCCATCACCTTCTCGGCTCTCTCACGAGCTTTTCGCCCTCCCTCTTTTAATACATCCATAATGTAATCAGTTTCTTTTTCCATTTTTTTTCTGTATTCACGGGCTTCTGCAAAAGTTTCACCGATCAATTCGAACAATTCATTTTTCGCATGTCCATAACCATATCCGCCCTGCTGATAGGCAGTGGCAATTTCTTCCTTCTTCCGCGTGTCTGCAAAAAGCTTGATCAAAGCAAATACATTGCAACTGTCAGGATCTTTAGGATCTTCCAGGGCTGCTGAATCAGTTTGTATAGACATCACCCGTTTTTTCAGGGCTTTTCCTTCATCAAAAATTCCAATGGCATTATTATATGATTTGCTCATTTTGCGTCCGTCAATACCCGGTACTACGGCAACTTCCTCTACAATGTGGGGTTCAGGCAGTTTTAGCAACTCTTTTCCGTATGTATGGTTAAGTTTGCCCGCAAGATCCCTGCATATTTCAATATTCTGTTTTTGATCGGCACCCACCGGCACCAGATCAGAATTGTATATCAAAATATCGGCTGCCTGAAGGATCGGATAGGTAAACAGTCCAATATTCGGCGACAATCCGCTTGCAACTTTATCTTTGTAAGCGACCCCTTTTTCCATTAAACTGACTGGACAGAGGGACCCCAAAATCCAGGTTAACTCAGTAACCTGGGGAACATCCGATTGAAGAAAAAACGTACATTTATCCGGATCCAGACCCAATGCAAGATAATCAAGAGCAATATTGAGGGAATTTTGGCGAATCATATCCCCATCGTTCAAAGAAGTCAGGGAGTGATAATTCGCAATAAAATAAAAAGCGTCTCCCTGATGCTGCATCTCCAAATGCTGTCTCATAGCACCGAAATAATTCCCAAGGTGCAGCCTGCCGGAAGGAGTAATTCCTGAAAGGATCGTTTGGTTTTGTTGATTCATGTTCGATTAAACGTTGTTGGATTCCAATGTTTACAAATAGAATTTAAGGAAACAAAGCTCTCACTTTCCGGTTATGGACAATGCCACACCAAGTGCCTCAATCAGGGCACCGGCTTTACTGCGGGTTTCTTCAAACTCCCTTTCGGGATCACTGTCAGCTACAATCCCTGCACCCGCCTGAATGTACACGTTATCGTCTGTAGCCACCATCGTGCGTATGACAATACAAGTATCCATATTGCCAGAAAAATCAAAATAACCGACAGCACCGGCATAAGGTCCGCGCCGGGTTGGCTCAAGTTCATCAATGATCTCCATCGCCCGGATTTTAGGTGCTCCGCTCACTGTGCCTGCAGGAAAACACTGCATAAGTGTATCTACCGGGCTCATATCCTTTCGAAGTGTACCGCTCACATCCGAAACTATATGCATTACATGTGAATATCGTTCGATAACCTGATTACGCTCCAGCCTGACACTTCCAGCTTCGCATACTCTTGAAAGATCATTTCTTCCAAGATCTACCAGCATGATATGCTCGGCGACTTCTTTCGGATCATTCTTCAAATCTTCTTCCAATTTCAAGTCCTCTTCAACTGTTGCTCCGCGCGGACGCGTACCGGCAATTGGCAGTAACTGCGCTCTTTCCTGCTGAACCCGGACAAGTACCTCCGGTGAAGATCCAATGAGCGAGAAACCGTCAAATTGCAAATAAAACAAATAGGGAGACGGATTAACCATCCGTAACGCCCTGTATAGCATAAATTTGTCTCCCTGAAACGGTACCTTAAAACGCTGCGAAAGTACAACCTGAAAGATATCACCTTCATAGATATAATGCTTTGCAGTCCGTACCATATCGGTATAACGCTCTTTGGTCACATTACTGTTCATTGCAGTGGTGTCCAGGTGGAATTGCCTTGTTTCGGCAGAAACAGATTTTACCTTCTCTTCCAGTTTATCCAGGGCTTTGTGAGCGTCCAGAAATGCCGCTTCAGGGTCTATATCATCCTCATCCAAAAAAACTGTCTTTATCAGGACAAGCTGTTGTTTTACATGATCAAACGCGATTATTTCATCATAAAATGCCCAAATAGCTTCCGGGAGCCCAACATCATCGGCAGGAGCATCCGGCAAATACTCTACCTGACGAACGGTATCATATGCTGAAAAACCGACGGCGCCTCCGGTCAGGCGGGGTAAATCTGGCAGTTCCGGTTCCTTATATGACGTGGTTAACTGACAAAGTGTTTCAAAATAAGAGCTGTTTAATACTTTTGTTTCCTTCTGATCTGAGAGTGTTACATTCTCTCCGTCAAAATGCAACACTTTATATGGGTTTCTCCCAAGAAATGAATAACGGGCAAGTTGTTCACCCCCCTCCACCGACTCGAGTAAAAATGGATATTCTGCATGATCCCTAAGCGCCAAAAACACGGATACCGGCGTGAGCACATCCGCCAGCATACGCCGGCTGACCGGAATAGCTGTATAATCCTCAGAAAGTGATAAAAATGACTTTAAATCCATCGCAACTGAATCCAGTGATTAAAATTATAACAGAAACAAAAAAACCCACTCCAGAAATCTGCAGCGGGTTTTTTGAAAATCGTTTGTATACTTGTCAGAAGCTCATAAAATGCCCACTGCCGAATATGTAAATCCGGGCCACCACCAGGTAGTATGAACATTTAAACTTTTCATAACGGCAGGAAACTATGAGATGGGAAGATTAAAAGCAACCATGGTTCTTGAATTCTGCAACTTTCTGTGTTAACATTACCAAAATGCGTGCGCTTTATTATTATAAGAAAATATGATTAAGAGAGAGCCATTAAAAAAAATACCACTATTCACAGGATTCCTGCTGATATTTCATCTGCTGCTTTTCTATAGTGCTTCAGGTCAAATTACCGGAATAGCCAATGAACGGTTTTTTTCGATTTCACAAAACAGTACTAGTACGCTTGAAGCATTTGGTGACACTCTCTGGACCGGCCCGGGATTAAACCATTGGATTGAGCATGAAGCGAATTGGCATGTACCGATAAGGGCTGATTCCGTTTTTAACGGGCGAGGGCGGGTTTTTTCACTGGCTGTGACCGAAAATCACGTACTTGCCGGACTCGGCTATACTTCTGCAACAGCTACTGGAAATAATGTTCAGGCTGCCATGGGGTATTATCTGAAAACCAAAACCGGCGAATCCTGGCAGTTTCTTCCATTTCCGCTGGATCCGGATCCAGATCCGGAACTTTGCGATTCCGAGGAAACCCATTATCAGCCGGATTGTGACAAATTATTTATCTATGGGGGAAGAGAGTATCGGCGGCTTCGAATAATGGTGCCGGAGCAGTCGCCTCCTTTTGATGTAGCGATTGAAGATTATTCCATGTTTAGCGTTAACTGGGCCTCAGGATTGCTCAGAAGCACCAATAGCGGTGAATCCTGGCACCGATTAATCCTCCCGCCCTCAGGAGAACCCTTGCTGCACCCTGATCAAACCTATGAATGGACATCCATGAGTCCGAATGGAGAACCGCTGAACCGATATGATCCCAGGGCTGATAATAATTTGCTTGCTTTTGGCTTGTTAATCGATAGAGAACGAAACGTATGGACGGGTACTGCCAATGGCATTAATATATCTGACAATGCACTCGATGCGCCGGCCGACAGTATTGTCTGGAGACATATTCCTTTTAAAGGAGAACCAGACGGACTATTGGGTGGCTGGGTAGTCACAATTCGTGAACAACCAGAAACAGGAGTCGTTTGGCTCACTAACTGGCGTTCCGACCCGGAAGGGCGTGATACATTTGGGTTGGTTTCAACGTCAGATACTGGTAATACTTTTCGGCATCACCTCAAAAGTGTGCGGGTTAACGATCTCACTTTTCACCAGGATCACATCTTCGTAGCTGCAGATGAAGGTCTCTATCTCTCTTCCAACAACGGTGATAGTTGGGATAAAATAAACCCGATCATCAGCCCGAATACTTTTATTAAAGATGGAGCCCGATATCTTGCCGCGGCCGCAACCCGAAACCGTGTCTGGATTGGGACAACCGATGGAATTGCATCAACCACCGACAATGGACAAAACTGGAGCATCACTCGGGTGGATGTTCCCTTGCGGGGTGGTAACATCTACCAACAGGATGCCCCTGACGTAAAAACCTATGCCTATCCCAATCCGTATTCACAGGGACGGCACGAAATCACCCGAATAAGATTTGAAGTTCAACAACAAAATCGCGTGCGAATCCGCATTTTTGATTACAGTATGAGTTTAATCCGGAATTTGGATAACCGGGAACTACAGAAAGGAATTTACGAAACCATCTGGGATGGAAGGGACGAGCACGGAAGATTGGTTCATAACGGGCCTGTTTTTTACATCATTGAAATTGGAAGAAAAAAATTTCACGGCAAAATTTTGGTACTCGATTGATGGGTAAGCCTCTGAAACATATGTTCCGTTTTGCACTGCTGACTTTATTTCTGTTGGAGCCTTCTGCTTTGATTTTCGCTCAGGATGGCGGATATGCCGGTTCTTTTCAACGAATGGGATTCGGTGCGAGAGGTATGGCAATGGGTAATGCGATGACAGCTGTACATACTGAAGGAATATACGGCCACTATAACCCAGCTCTGGTTGCAGACACAACACATTCAAATAGAAATCAGGTTGATATTGCCACCGCTGTGATGGAGTTTGATCGAAATCTGCATATGGCCGGAGTACACTTTCATTTACCTCCCAAAGCCGGGCTCGGTCTCCAGTTGATTAATGCCAGTGTGAATGGAATTGACGGCCGCACTTCCAGCGGTTATCATACCGAAATGCTATCCACGAATGAATACCAGTTACATACACAGTTTGCCATTCGGTTCCATCCATCTGTATGGGCTGGAATCGGTTTGAAGCTGACAATGGCTGATTATCATCCGGACATCCGCAGGCCGGTCAGCTTTGGAGGCGATCTCGGTTTGAAGGTAACAACCGGAAAGAGATTCACTATAGGATTTACAGTTCAGGATTTGCTTTCAGCTTATCAGTGGAATGCTTCCGGTCTGTTTGGCGATGAGTTACAAAGGGTTACAAACCAAAAATTTCCAATTCGCATAAAATCCGGTATCGCTTATAATGTAAACAAAGAACTTCTTTTTGCATGTGAATTCGAGTACAGAATAAATCCGGCCGACTTTCAATTAACTGATGCACGCCGTTATAACAGCAAACATGTCAGGTTAGGAACACGATACTCCATCCATGAGCGATTGTCCTTGCGCGGGGGATTCCGTTTTATCGATCTTCGATATAAAAAAACGCCCACCCTTTCTGCAGGCTTTTCCGTACACTTACCTTTCGATCGGTTTTCACCTTCGATAGATTACGCTTTTATTCAGGAACCAAACAGGATTGCGAATTTACATGTATTTGCCTTAAGATTACTGATATGATTATTCGATTATTCAAGCATTGGACAGTAGTTATCATTCTCGTCCTTTTATCTCAAAATGCCTGGACTCAGGACATCGGATCCGGTTTAGATTTTCTGAATATCTCTCCCTCAACCAACCTTTTGGGAATAGCTGAAGCCCAGACTGCTACATTGGCAGGGCCGGCATCGATCTATTCCAACCCGGCCCTTCTTGCTTTTGAAAATCGTTCAGGTCTGGATCTCGCTTATACACTCTGGATTGCGAATGTCCGTAATCAATTTGCTGCCATAAACATGCCACGTAACAGGTCATCACTGGCTTTTTCTGTTTATAATTCCCGTTCAGATGAATTCTTTGCACGTGATCAACCAGGTCCACCTGCCGGTACGTTATCCATCAGTTATCTTTCACTCGCCAGCGGCTGGGCTTATAGAGTGGGCCCAATCTCGGCTGGAGTTACACTGCAGTACCTCCGAGAGGAGATATTTCAATTCCGGGCAAACGGGTATTCACTTTCTTTCGGAACAGCCGCTTCATTTTCACAAGACCGGATCCGTATCGGTGCTGCAGTTTTGAATCTTGGTGAAATGCAGGCACTGGATGAAATAGCAACACTGCTGCCGTCGGCCTTTCGAATGGGCTTAAACGCAGATATCATTGAAATTTCAACTCCAGGTTACAACGATCTGCCAATTTTGATTTCGCTTCACGCCGACTACCAGCAGCCGATAGAGGATAGCCCATCTTCTGACTTCATCGAAACCAATCGCAGGGAAGCTTTTTACAACCTGGGATTATCGGCTGAACTCGCTGAACTCTTTACACTTCGTTCCGGATATAAATTTGGACCCACTGAGCGTCCGTTCAGCCTTGGGGCAGAAATCTCTCTTGATCCAATAAATATTCATTATGCGATGATTCCTTTTTCAACGGGATTCGGAACTGTACACTCAATCGGATTACAATATTACTTTTGATTTATATGACACCAAAGACGGTCGATTCGATTCAAGAAGCAGTAAATTTGCTCTCGCCTGAATGCAAACTCCTTTACATCGCACCTATGTATCGAAAAAATAGACTGGGTGGAGATTATATATATTTGCTTCACAAAGATATCATTGAAAATAACAATGGCATAAGAGTTAAAGGGATTAAAGACTGGAGCCAGTTCAGGTATGTATTTGCAGCACGAAGAGATAAATCCGTAGTATTACATTACAACTGGTTGGAGGTTCAGGATCGTTTTTCACTATTCAGGGTAATTTTTAGCTGGTTGTGTCTTATTTTGTACAAGCGTTTTAACGGAAAACTAATCTGGACAATTCATAACCGTACTTCAGAAGTAGAACGATACCAATGGGTTAACAAAAAAATTCAGCAATGGATGGCAATTAATTCGGATCTTCTGAGGGTACATTGCCGCACAGCGTATGAAGAGATGTCTGACGAGCTGAGTGTACCCGGTTCCAGATTTATCATTCTGCCTCATCCACGATTTCCTGCTTACCTTTTACCTCGTACAGCAGCCATAGAAGCTTTGAATCAGCGCTATCAGACGAAACTACAGTCGAGACATCAGATTTTTTTGATGTTTGGCAATATTGGCCCTCATAAGCAAATTCTCGAAGTGATTGAAATCTTTCAATCACTATCAGTCAATAAAAAGCTTCTAATTGTTGGCCCGGTGAAACATGGATGTATGAATTATTATCGCAAAATAAAGAAAGCAGCCGCCGAAGATCCTGAATCGTTTTTCTTATATCCTAAAACTATCAATGCCGATATAGTCCCTGAATTTTTTAATACAGCTGATTATTGTCTCTTTAATTATAAATATACATTGATGTCCGGTGGTGTTGAATTAGCACGAAGTTATCAAAAACCCGTTATTGCCCCATATATGGGATGTCTGAAAGAATTAAGGAATAATCCTGGAACACACCTTTTCCATTCACAGTCCGATTTGAAAAAATTGCTCACTGATATTTAGCCTCAAATGGGTGAAAAACAAACTAAGGCCTATTGGTTTTTTCTCGGAGATACGGGTGTCCGGATCTTCGGGTTTTTTACCACTATTCTTCTCGCAAGAATACTGGGAGTTGAGTCATACGGACTCCTCTCAATTGCTGTTGCAGTTTTGGGTGTTGCCAGTTGGCTTTCTGATCCCGGGTTAGGAACATTGGGTGCACGTAACCTTGCCAGGCCCAAACACAAAAGAATTTCAACCGTTGGTGAAATTCTTCGAATCCGAATATTATTAGGCTTTACTGTCTTTTTCAGTATCAGTTTCCTGATTTGGGGTACTCATTTTCATTCTTTCGAAACAGGCCTTGTTATTCAGCTTTTTCTATTATCCCTGATCCCCAATGCTCTTTTATTGGAATGGTATTTCAATGCCAGTAAGAATTATAAATGGATTACCTATTCCAGATTAGCCCAGGCAAGTTTATACCTCATGCTTGTATATCTCCTGATCAATCCCTCTGATATTACGCTTGTACCGATACTATACTTTTTCTCTGTAACAGGAGCTGCTGTCATCCTTTACGTCGCCCTCCCGTCGATGAATGAAATAAGAGGAAACTGGCCGTCATATCACAAATTTCGGGAAGTAATTTTGACAGCCTTGCCACTTGGTCTTGGTACTTTCTTTATCCAGGTTGTTATCTTCATGCCTCCACTTGTGATCGGTTATTATTTTGGGTTCAGGGAAGCCGGGCTCTTTGGAGTTGCGATTAAAATCATTCTCTTTTGTATTTTGATTGACCGCTTTTTAATTAAGCAGCTCTTGCCGAATATTTCGGAATTATGGGATGAAAACCATACGAAACTGAAGAAACACATTCAGCGATCTCTCCATTGGATGATATTTACAGGATGCCTTTTTGCCCTGATATTAAATACAGGTGCAGAATTTTTTATCCATTTCTTTTTTGGAGATGCCTATCACGATTCCTCATTGTTACTGAGAATTCTTTCCTTTTATCTGCCTTTGGCTTTTATAAACTCATTATTTACGTATGGTCTGATTTCATTCAAACAGGATCTTTCTTACCTGAGGAGTGGCCTAAAAGGTGGCATCGCGGCTTTTTTTATACTTTTGATCATCAGTTCGATCGGGAGCCTTGAGTGGGTTGCCTGGGCAGTCGTCTTATCCGAAGCCGTAATTTTGATTTTTTTCTACACTGAATTTCATAAATATATACAGCCTGATTTCATTACTCCAATTTTGCGCCTGATCGGGCCTGCCCTGATTTTCTTATTTTTACCCATTGCAGGATGGATTACATACCCTCTTTCACTGACTCTATTACCCATGCTTTATATATTCACTGTATTTTTGATCCGCGGAATGAATACACAAGACATTTTATGGATTCGTATGATGCTTTTTAAAGAAGAGATCGAAAATTGACAATCACGGATTGAAATTCACATATATCACACTGTGGATAGTTCTAATTAAAATATTTAACCCATTCACGGCAGCAGTAACTTATTCATCCAGTGGAACCTCTTCATCACCGGGATAGACATCCTCACCAAACTGATCGGTCCAGAAAA
>SLOU01000134.1 GCA_007132385.1 Balneolaceae bacterium
AACGGAGGACCAGGAAGAACCGGCTGATGAATATGAGGAGGAAGATGATGCGGATGAAGATGAAGTTGATGGAGAAACTGAGGAAGAAAGAATTATACGAGGCAGGGCAGGTAAACTGAAAGGCACGAAAGTGGTTGGAAAAGTTTCGTTTACAAGTGATGATCCACCCAAGAAACGGAAAATAAGAAAACGTCGAAAAGATCGGGAAACTGATGAACCGGAAGCTTCCCCTAAAAAGAAGACTGCTAAAAAAGAGGAAAAAACAGTAGGGAAAAAGAAAAAGAGCAAGAAAAAAAGACGCCGTTCAAAAGTTGATGAGGAAGATGTTGAAAAGAAAATGAAGGAGACCATCCAGCAGATGACTTCTTCAGATACGGTTGGAAGCCGCCGGCAAAAACGCAGGCGCCAGCGAAAAGAGGAAAGAGAAGAGGAACAGTTGCTGGAAGAAATGCAGGAGCAGGAAGAAGAAATTCTTGAAGTAACTGAATTTGTTACGGTAAGTGATTTGGCTGATCTGCTGAATGTGAAACCAACGGAAGTGATCACTACCTGTATGAATATCGGGATGATGGTTTCCATTAATCAGCGTCTGGATGCGGCAACAATTGAACTTGTTGCCGATGAATTCGGCAGGGAAGTAGAGTTTGTGGATGCCGAAGAGATGATTGAAGAAATAGAGGAAATTGAAGATGATCCGAAGGATCTGGAACCAAGAGCACCAATCATTACAGTTATGGGTCACGTTGATCACGGTAAAACGTCGCTTCTCGATTACATTCGAAAGACAAAAGTTGCTGCTGGCGAAGCGGGTGGAATCACCCAGCATGTGGGGGCCTATGCCGTAAAAACCGATGACGGAAGAAAAATTACGTTTCTCGATACGCCCGGACACGAAGCTTTTACGGCGATGCGAAGCCGGGGAGCACAAGCCACAGATATAGTTATACTTGTCGTGGCTGCCGACGACTCAGTGATGCCTCAAACCATTGAAGCCATTAATCACGCAAAAGCTGCAGGAGTTTCTATTGTAGCAGCCATAAACAAAATCGATAAACAAGAGGCAAATCCTGATAAAATCAAGCAACAACTAGCTGATCAGGGAGTAATCGTTGAAGAGTACGGAGGTGAAAATCAGTGTGCAGAAGTATCTGCAATTACCGGTGAAGGTATCGAAGAGTTATTAGAGAAAGTACTAATTGAAGCTGAATTGATGGAATTGCAGGCGAACCCGAATA
Source organism: Balneolaceae bacterium (assembly GCA_007132385.1). GTDB lineage: Bacteria > Bacteroidota > Rhodothermia > Balneolales > Balneolaceae > SLOU01. The sequence continues at coordinate 1,236 of SLOU01000134.1, forward strand.
GAAGAGCTCAGGGTGTAGTACTTGAATCCAGGATTGACAAGGGAAAAGGTGTCATTGCCAATGTTTTAATACAAAAAGGAAATTTGAAAGTTGGAGACCCCTTTGTTGCCGGGCCGGTTTTCGGAAGGGTTCGGGCGATGGAAAATGAACACGGAAAAAGACTTAAGGAAGCCGGACCTTCAACCCCGATTCAATTGATGGGTTTTGACGATACACCACAAGCGGGTGATAAGCTGGTAGTGCCCAGGGATGAAAAAACAGCCAAGGAAATAGCAAATCAACGACAGAAGCTTCGCCGTGAACAAAGTTTGCGTAAAACCAAGCACCTTACTCTTGATGATCTTTCCAGAAGAATGGCTTTGGGAGAAATTTCGGAACTCAATATTATTATAAAAGCGGATGTTGATGGCTCAATCGAAGCTTTATCGGGTGCTTTGCAGAAATTAAGTACAGAAGAAGTGGCCGTTAATATCATTCATACAGGATCGGGTGCAATTACCGAGTCGGATGTATTGCTTGCTTCTGCTTCCGATGGTATCATTATTGGTTTTCAGGTCAGACCGACTTCGAACGCCCGAAAACTTGCAGAAACAGAAAATATTGATGTCCGTTTGTTTAGTGTAATATACGATGCTGTTGATGAAGTCAGAGATGCTCTTGAAGGTCTGTTAAGCCCTGAAATCAAAGAACAGATGTTAGGTGTTGCTGAAGTCAGGGAAATATTCAAGGTATCCAAAATCGGTACGATTGCTGGATGTTATATAACCGACGGCAAAATTAATCGTAATGAACCGGTGCGAGTCATTCGTGATGGTGTTGTCATTTATGAAGGTGAAATTGATTCATTAAAAAGATTCAAGGAAGATGTCAAAGAAGTACAGTCCGGTTACGAATGTGGTATCAGTATTGTCGGATATAACGACATTAAGGTTGGAGACGAAATTGAGTGCTTCGAAATTGTAGAAGAGAAACGAAAACTTGAAGATGCTGCCAGGTAACCGGATCGAAATAGGCAGAATTTATTAAGTTAATGTTCAGTTGTTTATCGCATCAGATATGCACTTATGCGAAATAGTCTGACATTAACTTGCCCGGACAAGATTTAGTAAATCACCAGATAACAAGATTATGAGTATTCGTACAGAAAGAGTAGCTGCAGTGATCCAGCGAGATTTGGGTGAGATACTGCAACAGGGTTATCAATTAAGCGGTACATTTATTACAGTAACTAGCGTCCGAATGACACCGGATTTATCGATTGCTAAAGTATATGTCAGTGTATTTGCACCCGGTAGAGATGAAGAATCTGTTTTTCAGCATATCGACGAACATACCGATCAGATCCGCTATGAGTTAGCCGGACGAATCAGACACCAGGTCAGACGGATTCCTGAGCTGCACTTCTATACGGATGATTCGACAGAATATGTAAACCGAATTGAAAATCTCTTTCAAAAAGTTAAAAAAGAAAGAAAAAAACGTTCAGAAGACGACGAACAGTAACACGGAAAATGGCCAAGCCGATTTCATTGAAGGACCTGCCGGTTATCGATAAGCGAACCAGCCTCTCACCGAATGAGATCAATTTTGCACGCGGTGTTATTTTGCCGTTTGACAAACCTTTGGAATGGAGCAGTTTTGATGTGGTCAGATACGCACGGAACCGGTTACCAGTAAAAAAAGTAGGCCATGCCGGAACACTTGATCCACTTGCTACGGGATTACTTATTTTATGTTGCGGTAGAGCAACTAAATCAATCAGTCAGATTCAGAATAAACCGAAAATCTACTGTGCTGAAATTACGTTTGGGATTGCCACATCCAGCTTTGACAGTGCAACTGAAATTACCGAAACGGGGCCGGTAGACCATCTTAACCGAATTGATATTGAAACTCAATTGAGGACTCGCTTTTCGGGTGAAATTGTACAGGTCCCTCCGGTCTACTCAGCAATCA
>SLOU01000132.1 GCA_007132385.1 Balneolaceae bacterium
AGATTTTGCCTTCATGAACTTCAGGGATACCTTTTACCAGGGAGGGATTCGCATAGGTCTGAAACCCGGCCTTCTGGAAATAGATATTACTTATGGTGAGGGAATCCGACGGACCGAAACGGCACCCGGATTTAATTTCGGAATCTTTCACACCGGACCGGCTCTGGTGACCACGGAGTTGTCCACCGCAACCAAACGCATCCGTATTAGTAAGCCGTCGGTTCCCATTGCCGAAGTCCGGCAAATATACAAGGTTACCGGCGGCACGGAAATACAAGGCCACTCCGGCGGCACGGAAACCCAAAAGCCGGTGAAAGAATCTGTAGTGTATCATTCAATCCGGTAACTCATTGGGAATCAATAAAATAAAAGTTTGGACATAATAGCCAAGTTGGGTTAAGTCTGCACAACTTTTTATATGCAACAATATTGCATAAGTCTCTAAATGAAAGTAACTTGCATTTATTGATTCCGTTTAACCGAACGAAACGAACAAAACAACTTTTAAAAAATCAGAGGTACAATGACTTTTTCTAAACCAAACCGCTTGTTTATGTCCCTTTTCGTAGTTGCATTTGTAGTTGCGGCTTGTGATGGTGGCAACGATGACGATCCCATGTTTCCGGAACCTGTTGGGTTCTCCATCCAGATTGACGGAGTGGATTTTGTCACGTATGAAGACGGCAACTATGAATACAACCCACAAAATGTTACGCCGGAGTATGAATACAATAACAGAGTTATGCTCAGCATGGTCCACCAAGGGGGTAATCTGGTAGATACCCGGGAGACCCGGCCCGACAGCCCCCGTTACTATACACCATCCGTACAAATACGGTTTTATGATGCCCGCGGGAATCATATTCCCTATCCGGAAGAGCGGGATTGGCAAGGTGATATAAATCCGGACGGAGAATATCGTCTGGAATACGACTGGCTTGATCCGGTGGAAGATCGAAAATGCAATATTGAACAACATGGGGGCGACGGCTCATGGGGATTTCATCTCCGTGCCGATCAACCCGGTGAGACGGGAATTGTGTTCAGTATAAATCGCTGTGAAGATGTTGCCGGTATCCTGAGTCTGGGTTCTGTCGATGATCCCAATGATCCTCAGCGCACAGAACGCAAGTGCAATGTTGCCGAAGAGCAGGTCTTTGAAGCCAGTGCTCCACTTATGATCTATGTTGATGATGGATATGACGGAATAGAGGATGGAAGATATCCGCATCAACGTCATTTCCGAATTCGATAAGAATGTGCAGCAGATTCAAGCTATCATAATAATTAGTAATTTCTGTAATTTGTTCATCAACTGATGAATTCAAAATCGCTATCTATCTATCTCTTTTCAGCCCTGCTGGTGACACTGTCACTGCAGGGTTGTGAAGATAATCCCGTTGATTCCGTGGGCACCGATCATGCCCCGGCTGTCGGATTCGAGCTGGAAATGGAAGGTAATGTGCTGGTTAGGTATATTCTTCGCCAATATGAGTTTAATCCGGATGGTGTATTTGATAAGCACGTAGTTCTGGATGAAAAAATAGATGTCGGAGGAAAAATTGTCTTTCGTAAAGAGCATCTGGATCCGGAAACAGGCCGGACACCTCCGATGAGAGTTCATTTTCTGGATGAAAACCGCAGCCGTATTTCCTTGCCGGAGTACTATGTTGACGGGCAAAGGAATCCGGAAGGCGAGTGGAGCCTGGAGTTTGAGTATTTCGAACCTGGCAGCCGAAATGCACGCCTCTCACCTGATGACCGGCCGTTTCAGGTAGTCTATGACAAGACAGGCGGGGAGACCTGGGTGTTCAAACTCGAAGCCAGACATCACGGACGGTCCGACATGCGCATCAACCTTTTCCATCTTGACCATACCGACATGACGCCCATTCCTCTCCCGATACTTTTTGATCTGGAATAAAAGCTGAAATTATTGTTACTTACCACCCATGATCGTGCACTGTTTTTATCGCAGTTTATATTCACTTGTTTTTTTACTACTGGCCGCAATGCATGTTGGTGCCTCATCCGGGAAAAAGACGTTACATGCTTCCGGGAATGCAGAGGCATCAGCAACAGGTATCGTAAAAGGATATGTCCATGACCGGGAGACCAATGATCCTGTCGTGCTGGCATCAGTATATATCCCGGATTTTGACCGCGGAAGTGTAACCCATGAAGAGGGTGATTTTATTATCCGGAATATTCCCGAAGGTGAGTATACCATCAGGTTTCAGCATGTCGGGTATGAATCAACATCGAAGAGAATTACAATCAACAGGGACGATACCACAAGAGTGTCCGTATCATTGAGGCCGTCGGTTTTTCGCTTTTCGGAAGTTGAAATTGTTGCCAGGCATGTGGCAGAAGATGATATAACAACGTATGTGGAAAGAACGGTTACAGGCAGGCATTTGCGTCAGCAGTTGGGACGGACACTTGCAGAGACCCTTGAGGATGAGCCGGGAATGGCACGGCGCTCTATGGGCCCTGCGCCGGCACGACCGGTTTTGCGGGGACTTGGCGGTGACCGTCTGCTGATTCTGGAAGATGGCGCCCGGACCGGGGATCTGTCCGCCACGGCTTCTGATCATGCTCTTTCCATTGATCCGATGACCGCTGAGCATATCGAACTGATACGCGGCCCTTCCGCCATAGTTCATGGCTCCAATACAATGGGCGGAGTGATCAATGTGAGAAGAGGGCAGATCCCGCTCGATCGTCCCGATCATATTCACTGGAGCGGAAGCTTGCAAGGTGAGTCAGTGAACAATGGTGTTTCCGCCGGATTTCGTGCTTTTGGACCTGTTTCCGGACGCATTCCTTTTTCGGATCGTAAAATGCCGTTTTCAGACCGACTGGCCTTCCGGTTTGATTTTTCCGGCAGGTATTCTTCAGATATAGATACTCCGGCCGGAACGCTTGTCAATACCGATATCACCACCCTCAATACGTCACTAGGCATGAGCTATATCGACAATTGGGGCATGTTCGGCTTTTCCGGTAACATTCTGGACTCAAAATACGGGGTTCCCGGAGGTGAGGGGATCGCCGAAGCGCATCCGAATGGTGTCGATCTGGAGATGTTTCGACGATCTGCTGTCGGAAGATTCCGATACAATTTTTCAGACAGCTGGGCACGAAGGATGGATGTGAGATGGAATTACTCCTACTATTTTCACAAGGAACTGGAAAAACCGGATGACCATGATATTCCGCAGCCTCTGGGTGCAGAATTCGGAGTATTGACCAATAATGTCCGGATGGATCTTCACCACCGTCGTCTGGGCTTTTTTGACAATGGCTTATTCGGTATTTCGGCTGAACATCGTGACTATGCGTCGGGTGGAATGACATTTACTCCTGAGACCATTGAACGGTCTATTGCCAGCTACCTGTTTCAGGAACGTGATATCCGATCATTCAATCTGCAGCTTGCCTTGCGATATGATTACAGGCACTTGTCACCGGAGGAGGCGGAGTCCATTTTTCTGGATCACGATATTACCAGCAGGAATTTTCACGGAGCCTCCGGTTCGCTCATGGGATCCTGGAACATCACTTCCAACCTGAAAATTGGATCGACGGTAACTAAAACGCACCGTTCCCCAATCATAGAAGAGCTCTATTCGGAGGGGCCGCATTTGGCGAATTTTTCATATGAAATCGGAAATCCCGCATTGACCAGAGAAAAAGGGTGGGGCAGCGAGTTGTTCATCCGTTGGAACAGGGATCGGATACGTACCAGTTTCGCCTTGTATCGCAATCAAATGGATAACTATATATTTCCGCAGGACACAGGGGAGCAAAGTGTCCGCAGGGATGATCTGAATGTATTTCAATATACCGAAAATAAAGTGCTTATGGCCGGTGCGGAGCTGAATTTTGAGCTGCTGCTGAACCGAAGAGTAACAACCGGCGGCACGGTCAGCTATGTTCGGGGTGATTTTTTTGACAATGATGAATCATTTCCATTCCTGGTTCTGGAAGATCGCGAAAATGCTGTTCCGATGATGCCGCCACTAAACAGCCGTCTGTATCTTGAATACGGATTTGGTTCCTTGAAAATTGGTGGGGCGACAAGGCTTGCAGCACATCAGACCCGGACCGATCAATTCGAAGAGCCCACAGATGAATATGCCGTTGTTGATATCTATGCCCAATATCACTTCAGCAGAGGGGGAACGCTGCATACGTTTTCATTTACCGTGGAAAACCTTGCTGATACGGAATACCGCAACCATCTTTCGAGGATCAAGTCTGTGATGCACGAGCCCGGACGTAATATAAAAATGCTCTACAGGGTTTATTTTTAGTGTTTTTTCAACGCTCTGTGAGTTCAGCTGCTGCCGTTTTTTTCACCTTTGTCTTTGTGAATCACATCTTCAGGCAAATGATTGATGCCTAATGCTTTCTCAACATTCAATACAAATGCGATGCCCTTGCCCGGCTTGTCCAGCTCACCTGCTGTTACAATGGCTTTATGTACTTTTTCGGCAATTTTTTCCTAAACCTTTTGTTTAATCGTGTGCTAAATTACTCCCCTGCAGATGTGAAGATATAATGCCTAAAATGTAAAAACCAACCCCGATTTTGTCCACCCGAAGTTGGATTTAATTCATTACATTTATCTTCATGAAAAAGTCACGATTTAGCGAAACACAGATAGTACCCATTCAAAAAAAACAGGAAGCCTGTAATGACTGAAAAATTCGCAAGAAATGATCCCTGTCATTGCGGCAGCGGAAAGAAATACAAAAATTGCTGCCAGGATAAAGACAAGAATAAACTGTCGATGAAGCTGGGTATAGCAGGTGTTGTTATCGCATTGATCCTTGGTATTGTGATTGTGGGGATGGTTTTGTCCGCAGGAGAAAGCCGGGAAAATTGTCCACCAGGAACGGTTTGGTCAGACGCTCACCAGCACTGTCATTAGTATTATACTGATGGACTTAAGCTTTGATATTGTGAACGGAAATATGGTGAACGGAAATAAAAGGTAAAAATGAAAAAGCTGTCACGCGGTGATACGATCAAAAGTCTTGAGATTGAATCCGTTGATTCCTCCCGAAAAACCATGTTGCGACATCTTCCTGACGTTCCGTTTCCGCTTATTGCTGATCCCGACAAAATTCAGTATAAAGAATTTGGAGTTGAAACTTCGCTCTTCCCGGTTATCCAACCCAGGGCTCTACCGCACGTCATGCACATGACCACAGTGGTCGGTGGATGATTTACTGAAGCTGGTTAAAGCAAAAAGTGAGCTAAGCGAATATCCGGAATCCGTAAAAAAGCTGTACTGATTGGTGTCAAGACTTTTTCCATTTCGTGTTGCCTTATGTTACTTTTTTACTTTCGAGTTTCTGCGTCAAACAGTTTCCGGTTCTAAAATAATACCAATTTTCTCTGTCATTATTCTAACCTGTTCCAATGTGTGATAGATTTAGTGTGATTGTTTCAGGTTCATAATGTTGCATTTGCTACGGCACAGCTCGGCCCGCGCGCGGTCATTGCAGTTGTAGCGGTAGTCGTTGTCAAAGACGTCAGTCAAGATCTTCTGCAGCTCTGCTTCCGGCATCGGATCACTGTATCCCGGGGCACACCGGCACCACCAGGTCCGCGCTATATTCAGGTATGTCACAAACGGCAAGTGCTGACACCGCCAGTGGCTGACCAGCCGAAGCAGATCGCTGCGACTTCATACCTTAACCGAATCCCGTAGGTACAGGCGGAACTTGCAGGTAACCATAGGGCTCAGCTCCCGTCCCGGCAGTTGCATGCACCCATTGGTTTCGGTCTCTTGCCCGGGTAATCGTACCATATCGGCCAGAACCAGCTCGTCGACACTTGACATTTATATTCATGTTATTTATATACAGAGCAATAGTTATATCTTCTTGTTACTACAAAACTCTAAAAGGTACACTAAACATCAATTGACCCTGATTGGTTTTTTTGTCTTCATACTTTTCATCAGTGCACCGGATGCACAGGATGATTCGGTGAGACGGAGTATGTGGAGTACAACGTGGCGTGTTTTATCATGAAACAAGTAACCAAAGAATGATAACTTTGATCAAAGTCTCAACTAACTCAAACAAAGAAATGAGGTTATTCATATGATTATCGCGAAAACCCGAGTAACTCAACCTTCCCGTATCTTTTTTGTATCAATAGTCTTAGCGGCAATGCTGATGTTCAGCGGCTGTAACGGAGATGATGTTACAGGACCTGAAGGTCATGGGGTTGAAGAGGTAATTATGTCCCAGGAAAGCGTTGAAATTGCCGTAGGAGAGGAAGTGGAGGTTTCTGCTTATTTGCTAAATGCCGATGGAGATACGGTAGATACATCAAATCTTGACATTGAATGGGGATGGTGGTCGACTAACGACGAAGTATTCTCAATAGAATATGAGGGTACACTTGGTGGCCCGGCTACCGGCACTATTATCGGGCATAGCCCGGGTGAGGAATATTGCATTGTAGAGGTCACCATATTGGAGGGCAGCTCCAATTTTACCGGTCGTGACTCACTAAGAGTCTTATTATTTTAGGGAATCAGCTACTCCACTAAATGTCAGGCCGTTCATACCCACCCCGGTAAGGGTGGGTATTTAATGCCGAACAGCGGCCATTTTCGGGGAACAGCCGATTTTCCGGATCCCATGTCACCAGACTATCGGTATAGTACGATGCCATGGAGAGCAGAACTGCTGCCGATGACCCGAGGGAGTCGTCCATCGTGCAGCTCAGCAGGCTTTTGCCTTTGGTGAAGGGCACTTGTACAAATTCTGCAACATGCTGGTCCTGCATTTTCGGACTTGAAAGGTCCATTTCAACCTGTTCTTCATCCCCCCCGGCAGCAAGCGTCACCACCCGGATGCCATCTCTTGTGACATCATGTATGCCTTTCATATTCTCAATATCGATCAGTGGATGCTCTGTTTCTACAGTATTGGATGTGCTGGTTGAATGACGAAGTACTGTAAGTGTATCGTTAATAGCTTGAAAATCGATCTCTTAGATCTGTTATTTTCCGTTCAACTCCAAAAAGTATAAATTGGTATATTCAAAGCACCTCAGCTTTCATAACAGTAAGTAGTAAGGTACTCTGATATTCCAAGATTTTCTTCGGAGCAGTTTTAACCTGCTATTTGGCTCAGAGAATAAATAAGGGATGTGGTATGGACTAGTCGTGTGATTATTTTAGCAATGTATTAAAATTGGTACAGTAGATATGTTATTAGAGAATCAGGAGTTAAAGAAACAGAATCATTTTCGTCAGGTTATTCAATCAATACCTTTTGCTTACGCACAACATCGTATTATTCTTGACGAGATAGGAAAGCCTTGCGACTATGAATTTCTTGATGTTAATACGGCTTATGAAAAGAAGGTAAGGATGAAAGCTTCCGAACTGGTGAATTGCAAGGCCACAGAAGTGTTTCCGGACTTCAAAAAAGAGAAATTTGACTGGATTGGTAGTTACGGTGAAATAGCACTTGGAGGGGTTGAAAGAATCTTTGAGCAGTATGACGAATCGCTTGGGAAATGGTACAGAGTACACGTCTTTTCGACCGAAATGATGACGTTTACGACAACATATGTTGACATCACGGAAGAACGACTACTTTTTTCCGCTTCCGAAAAGATTGTGCAATATACCACTGATACGATCGACTATCAGGAAATTGTCGACACAATGCAGCAGATCTCCGGTGCCGCATATGTAGCGTTAAATAAGTTTGAAAAAAACTGCCGGGATTTTACCACCGTAGCCCTAAGCGGTTTGCCGAATCAATTCCACAAAGCTTCAAATATATTGGGGTTCCAGATTGCCGGGAAAAAATGGAAACACGATCCGGTCAGGGAAGAAAAAATACGGGACGCAAAGACTACCACGTTTTCGAATTTACATGAATTGACCAGCAGTGTGTTCCATGAGGACATCAGCCGGATGATTGAGCATACCTTCCGTATTGGCGAATGTGCTATCGTGAAAACAACCAGGAATGACGATTTCAATGGGGATTTTACCTTGATGTTTGAAAAAGGCCGGAAGCTGAAAAACCATGCGTATGTTGAAGCCTACGCAGATATGGTTAATATGCTGTTCAGCAGAATAAACGCCGAGGTAGAAGTAAAAGAAAGTGAAGATAAATACCGCTCGCTGGTCGAGAATCTGAATGAGATTATTTACATTTTAAATGAGAACGCCGAGATCACATATGTTTCCCCGAATATTAAAGAAATAAGCGGTTATTCAGCTTCAGAAGTACTGGGAAAGCGTTTTATTGAACTTGTTCATCCTGAGAACAAACAAGAGAGTTTGGAGCGGTTCAAAAAGGCATTTTCCGGAGCTACTCGGGCAAGTGAAAATCGATTTATCGCAAAAGACGGACGCATAGTATGGGTCAGGACATCGGCACGTCCTGTAGTTAAAGGAGGTAGAAAAGTTGGGATCCAGGGAGTACTTACCGACATTACTGAACGCAAAGAGGCAGAAGAGAAAATTAGAAAACTTTCTCAGGCTGTGGAACAGAGTCCTGATTCAATTATTATTACTGATTTGAATGGCAATATTGAATATCTCAATCCAAGGTTTTCAGATTTGTCGGGATATTCATACGAAGAAGTGATCGGAAAAAATCCGAGGATTTTAAAATCTGGAAAAACGAATCAGGAAACATACAAGGACCTGTGGAAAACAATTACATCAGGAAAAAACTGGTGCGGAGAAATATTGAACAAGAGGAAGAACGGGGAGCTGTATTGGGATTATGCCTCCATTTCACCCATCAAAAACGATAAAGGAGATATAACACATTTTCTTGCTATCCAGGAAGACATAACCGAGCAAAAGGAAAACGAAAGACTCCTCCAGAATAACCTTCGAGAAAAAGAAGTGCTCCTTTCAGAAGTCCATCATCGGGTGAAAAACAACATGGCGGTCATTTCAAGTCTGATCAGCTTACAAACCGAGTTAACAGATCGAAATGAAAATCCGGCCATTTTGCTGATGGAAACACAGAATCGGATCAAAGCTATGGCTATGGTTCATGAGTTGGTTTATGAAAACGAAAACTTCGCTGAAATCAATATCGGGAAGCTGTTGCATCGGCTTGTTTCATATCTTGAACAGATTTATAAACAAGTTGAGAAGAATATCCCAGTTTTTATCCAGGCCGAAGATGCTATGTTTGATATGAATATTTCAATACCTCTAAGCCTTTTAGTCAATGAGATAATATCTAATACCTACAAACATGCTTTTCCCAACTTGCAGAATGGACAAATTGAAGTTTTGTTAGAAGAGAACAAAAACGGATATCTACTAGTTGTTCAAGACAACGGAATCGGAATACAGAATCTCGAACAACTTAAAAACCCGGAATCCTTCGGTTATATTATTATACATGGGCTGGTTGAGCAGATAAGGGGAAAGCTTACGTTTAAAACTACAGGAAAGGGGCTCAGGGTTGAAGTCTGGTTTCCTTCTCAGCGTGTTTTAAATTGATGAAGCAAATCCGTGGCTTCTCCTCTATCCCGGTTTTTTATTTGACCGGTAATGCCGACATAATTATGAAAAAAACGGGTTAAAGATCAAATGAGTGGATATTTAAGTAGTCGTTCCTGAAGAACTGAGGAACGACGAATCACAGTTTCATGCCATTCAGACAATCGGCCATAGTATCTAATTGATACTGATTGATGTAATGATGGACCGGAAGTTCCAGCAAACGCGACTGTAACTGTTCCGCTTTCCGGCATTCCTTCATCCCGAATGGTGCTTCCGACCAGCCGATATAACACATTATCCCACAGTTAAGCAATTCCTTTTGTATGAACTCTCTGGTTCCGGCAAGAGTTAAAATCGGAAGACTGAAAGGAACGTATCCGTTTATCAGTTGATATTTCTGATCAGCCGAAGATTCCGCGGGTTGGGAGTTATGTATTTCTGAATCAGAATGAGAATTAGAATGCCGGACTGTATTATTGATTTCAGACAGTCGATCGAAACCAATCGGTGCAAATGTCTCCAGGTCCCGTATATGATTCCACAAAAATCTGACATTCTCTCTGCGCTTTTCAATTAATGTACTCAACTTGGATTTCGATAAATACCATTGTGACAGTCGGTCCATCCTTTTGACCGTTACCGTCTGTTTTTCATTAAAATCAATATAACCGATTTCCGGGATGGAAATTTTTTGGAATAAATTTCGACCGCGGCTTAGACGATTCAGTGAATATTTTATCCTTGATCCGACGATATGATACCCGGTAAAAAAATTGCTCACTTTTTTTGTCCTGGACGGCTGAAAAGGCCATGGTTGTTTATTTAGCATCAAAAACCCGCCACAATGCAACTGAAGCATTTTCCTTATGCTAAAAATAGCAAAATCACCTGTAGTCCCGAGAGTCTTACCCTGCCAACTTCCGTTCAGAGTATGAGCACAATCTTCAAAAAGAAATAGATCCTGTTCCTGCGTCAATTGTTTCAGAGGATCCAAATCTACCGGAATACCAAAATAATGAATGGCAAAAACCATCTGAGTCTGATCGTCTATAAGACTTCGAATCTCATCAACTGAAAAATCGAGTTCTGTCGAAACATCATAAAACTTTGGTTTATATCCGGCTGCCAGGATAAAACGATAAAGCTTGGCCGGAATATATGCAGGCATTATAATATTAGGCTTTGATTTCGGACGATTTTCCTGAATCCAGTTCATGATATCATAAAAGACATGTCCCGCATTCGCGTAATAATGAGGCTCTTGTGGGAAACATTCTAAAAATTGTTTTAAATCTGTTTGCATATTATTTATGATTTATCAGTTCTTTTTAAGGCATGTGATCTTCGATGAATCAAACGTGTAAGAATGAAATATAGATAGCTGCACCACCCCGTAATTGAAGGACTTTGTTTCATTTTGATCTGTTTTCGCACTCGTTCTATAGCTAATCTTTTGCGTACACGCTGCACCAACATTACAATCCATCTATAAAGTCTTCGATGTCCGGATTTAATTGAAACAATTATCGTTTTATTTTGATTGATATGATTAGCCAATCGGAATTTGTATGCTTCATCTCCACGTAGAAAATCAAATATTTTTTGTGATTGAACTGCTTCCAGAATATTGGCCGTATTCAATGTTTTGCCGGGTCCATATTGTAAAAAATCGGAAGATATATCCATGGCCGAGTGTTGCAGATACATTCTAGTACTGTCAACAATGACAATGGACATGGCTACATAATTTTCATTACTACCAGCCCCTTCCGGTAATAGTGCATACAGCCGGAGAGATTCCTCATCATGTAATTTCATGGAAGTCTCCAAAAAGAAATGAGACATACATTTCTCAGCAAATGTGCCTGGAAACCCAGCTTTATTCCATTGTTCCTGATGCATCACTATGAACCGCTCTAAATACCGCTGAAAATCATCCCTGACATCGAGTCGCTCGATACGAAAAATTCTGGTTTCTCCGCTATCAAAAGTTCGGATACATTTCCGGACATTTTTTCTTTCGTTTCTCGATAGATTATTTAAATAATCATCCCAATTATTATTCGGTACAACAAAAGATGTTTTTGATGCATCATTTATACTAACATCGTAGCCAAATGAAGCAAAATCTTTTTCCAGGATGGTCAAAGTTGAACTATGTTCCGGTATTTCATCAAGAATCAGTTCATCATAACGAACTTCGTTTTTCAGGAATTTGATTAAGTGATAATAAAAGGGTGTCACATATTCATCGTGAATCAAAAATTGCAGATAATCCGAATAAGCTTTTTGACCAAGTAACACCCCCTCTTCGGTCTTGCTGGTGGTCGAGCCGATCATTCGAAGATATGTATATGGATTCCTTCCGAACAATGTATACTGGTCACAAAAAATCGGAGCAATTCCAACTACTGTTTCTTCATCGTACAAAACAAAAATTTGCAACTTGCTAAAAACACCAAAATACTTCCACCATGTCCGGTTCCAATCATATGTTTGAAAAACAAAGGAATTTGTACGTTCGCACAATAGATTCCAGGACTTTTCCAAAGCGTCAAACTCTTCCTCTGTTTTAATTATCCGATGAGTAATAGTATCTTCAGTTAGTATAGTACTTGTGGGGTTGTCCATTATATCATTATAGGTAAATATATTATTCATTGTAATGTGTTACAC
>SLOU01000016.1 GCA_007132385.1 Balneolaceae bacterium
AGAAGCAGCCGGCCACCCGGCTCATCCACTCTTCGACACTTTTCGATCTGTCACGTCGATGGTTGGAGTTGATCACGGTTTTTCCTTTGCCCGTGTGTCGTTGGTGCGTGCCAATCAACTGCGGATCATCTCCGCAGGTGTACAGGTAGACCTTCCCGTCGCTTTCTTTGAGCAGCACCTGAGTGTCCGGTCCCCGGTAGGTACCTTCCGGCAAGCTGTAAAAATTGCTTTTGTAGGAGATGACATTGGTTTTGCGCACATAATAAGGTTTCATGGTATTCTGGTGCATGGGCAGGGGTTTACAGGGTTTTAAATACGACTTTTCAATGAGATATTGGCTTTTCGGAGATTTTTTGGTCACGTTGTGTTCCAGATGGTTGGCCGTCCTGTCCAGCCATGCCAGTGCCTGGCCGTTGAGCATCTCCAGGTCCACATAGAGGTGATTGTACAGAAAGTTCTTCTTGATGTATCCGACCACGTTTTCCACCTTGCCTTTGCTCTCCGGATCGGATTTGCGGCAAAAATGAAGCTTGAAACCGGCCGATCGAACATATTTTTTGAACTCTTCGGTCAGCAGGATATCACCCAAATTTTCATCGACCACCATAATTCGGTCCAGATCATAGACGATGGTCTGCGGCATGCCGCCGAAAAAGACAAAGGCTTGTTCATGGGCCAGACAGACCGTGGCAGAGGTAAACGGGACATCGGAGAAGACGGTGAATTTCATACGGCTGCGAGAGAGTACCATGACGAAAAACCAGACTTTTTTGCGTCCTCCGTCAGCCTTGCGCATGTTATACTGGCCGAAGTCTACCTGGGCCTGGAGACCATAGGCCGGTTCTTCGACCGGAAAGTAATTGCGCGGAACTTCACTGACCGGAATGTTGTAGCGGGCCCGAACAAACATGACAAAGTTGTAAACCGTACGGGAACCGACCGGAGGAAAGTCCGGGTGATGTTCCTTGAGCCAGTCGTGCATTTGTGCCGCCGGAGTGTCAGGAAAGTGATTGAGCTTTTGGCGTACAAACGCCTCATAAGGGCTGAGTATACGGGTTCGGTGACGAGTCTTATCGCGATAGTGCTCATACTGGTCTTCCGACATGCTCAGATATTTAGCCACGGTTCGGGGGTCGAGTACCAGATGCCGGGCAATTTTGGTTTTTCGCAAGCCCAAACGGGCCAGGTTGTGAATTTCGTGATACATGATCCAGTGGTTTATGTCCTTGTCAGTCATATCGGCTCGGTGATTAAATGTGAAAAGAGCCGATATACGAAAATTTGCTGACTCAGACCCGTTGATGAGCAGGGCCCCGGGGCCCTGCTCATCAAAAACATGCATCCCTTATTTTTCGAAAAAGCTACATTGTTATTTTCCGAAAAACCTACATTCTTAATTGCCGATTTTCCGACATTGTTATTTTCCGATCACATAAAGCCATTATTAACGTACTATATCCGGGGTAGAAGATCAGGCTGTAACAGTAACCTCCGAAATAACGAGAGTTTAACCGGTTATACTGACATAATGACTTCCGAAACGGGTGGCACTGTAAGCTTTCAGCACAATGCAAACCCAAATAGCTATTTCGGTTTTTGGGGTTAGCTTTGAGTTGAACCTTGAGAGTAATAGAAACAAACTCCTGAGTGACGCAGGATTCGTTTACAAGCGATTCAGAGGAAATCGATAAAAACGTAACCATGCAGCGGCAAGTGAAATGATACCGAACAGCACCAAAATCGAACCGATAATCCATGGATTTTGGGAACGCACAATCGGGTCAACATTGCCGTAGACTACAAATGAACCCCAGTAGGACGGGTTGCTGTTGGTGTTATTGATATAATCAATTTTAGCCTTTTGCATAGCTTCTTGTTTACCAAGTCCTTCATTCAGATAACGGTAAAAGGAGACAGACATCTCATAAGCAGAGCGGTCGCGTATAGACCAAAGATTCAATATAAGGCTTTGCACACCCGCGTAGTTAAAAGCACGGCTGAAACCGATGATTCCGCTTCCCTGTATGTAATTTCCGGAACCAGATTCACAGGAATTCAGCATGACCATCTCATTGGAAAGATCCATATCAAAAAGTTCGTATGCGTATATCAACCCGTCATTTTCCGAATTACCGGAGAGGTCATCCGGATTATTACCTGGGTTGAGGTAAATCAAAGAATATAACGGATCATTCTCAAAGACCTCACTATGTGAGGCAAGGTGCAGTATCCTGCTATTCCCGGCATTATTTCGGAACTCCTGTTCGGTGCCATCCTGAGACAGGAGATAAAAGTTATTAGGCAACTTTGTCATGATGCGTGCAATTTCCATGACCTCCTTTTCTGCGAGCGGGAGAGGAGGGAGTGAACGGCCAGGTAGTATCTGACTTTCCGAATTTTCGAAGTGTGATATGCCGATACCGAGGAAATCAAGATCTTGTTTTCGTTTAGGGGTATGGGAGAAGCTTCTTTCCAGATCCTTGAGGGAGTTAACATACGAAACAGTTACATTCTCAATGAGATATTCTGTTTCACCATAGCTGTAATTATTAGTAATATTTTTTACAGGAAGAATTTCAAGTGGTATATGATAAAGAAATCCGTCGGGAACTACGACATAATTTGTGTACCTGTCTGGAATGTCCATTTTATCCAGAATTCGTTTTCTAATCCATTCCAATTCGTGGAGCGGTACTCGATCGGTGGATAGACTTTCCACAAGCGTATCAATACGATTCTGGTCTTCATTCGAAAATTCCAGACGTTGAATATCCAGGGATCTGGAAGTGATGGTGGCAGCGAATAAATAATTGTCAAGCATGCTGAAATAAAGGATGACATCAGATCGACCAAGTTGTCTGCGCAATCTATTAAGATTAACTGACTCGAGATCGATATTTTGTAAAACTTTTCGTCTCAGCACATTTTGTTCTGAAATAGCTTCCAGAAGTTGATTATTTAATTGAACACGACTTGAAGGTTCGGCTGTAAGGAGTTCAGAACGCAGTCGATCAATCCTGTTTCTGAGCGCGAAATCGAGAATCAATTCACTTTCACTTAGAATACTGGATTTTAATGC
Organism: Balneolaceae bacterium; assembly: GCA_007132385.1. Classification (GTDB taxonomy): domain Bacteria; phylum Bacteroidota; class Rhodothermia; order Balneolales; family Balneolaceae; genus SLOU01. The sequence continues at coordinate 3,080 of SLOU01000016.1, forward strand.
GGGATTGTTATAGAAAGAAGCTGTACTGAGGTTTTTGATTTCATCCATCCAGTAAAAGGCTTCTTCCCAATTAGAATTAATTA
>SLOU01000184.1 GCA_007132385.1 Balneolaceae bacterium
CCGGTGATCTGGGATATTTTTCTTTCGATCATTCTGATGAGTGGGTCGCTAAAGGAGTCCACGCAGCCATGGAAGTTTTTGATGACTTACAAAATATCGTGGAGCAACTGGGTGATGATACCAGGAAAAAAGTACCCCCACCTGATATGTCTTCCAAACTGGTTACGAATCTCGATATACAGGGAGTTTCTGACTCCGGGGAAAGAATGATTCGCAGAAAGCTTGAGCTCAATATTCCATCTATGCTCTTTCCGGGTCAAATTCATGAAGCTATCAACAATGTTTACAATGGCGGTGGTTTAGAGAGAATTACTTATGAATTAAGTGCTCAAACCGCATCCGAAGAAGCATCAGGAACTGGCCCGTTCCCTTACACATTAATTATCGATGCCAAAGAAAAAGAAAACAATATGCTCGGTGTTGGTTTCCGATACGACAGTAAAAACAGCGCATCACTTCTTTTAAAACTTTCACTTCAGCACAGGCTCGGTTATGGCAGCACAACCTGGATTGGAGCCCGTCTGGGTGAACAAACCCGCTTAAACCTGGAAACTTATATCCCGTTTAATATTGAGAGCCCCTATGGAGTTGGCGGAGGCATAAGTTACACAGATTTTTCTGTACGGCTATTTACTGAAGCAGAACCTTCTGTAGTCCGGGCGGATCAGCAATCATACGATGCACGCCTTTATGTCAGCCGGTCTATCGGCAGTGATGCCCTTATCAAAACCGGCCTGCGCGGTGAACATGTAATTTCAGATCCACCCGGTTTTTCATCTGCTAACGACAATTGGGAATCCTCAATTTTTAAAAAAACATTTTATTCTGCCGAGATAATTTTTCAGGCTGATACACGGAATCACACCTCCTTGCCTCAGCAGGGACTCAGAACCTATCTAAAGGCACAATTTGCGGAAAAAACGATTGGCAGTGGTGCCACTTTCCGCCACTTTATTGCCGACACGGAATTTTATCAACCCCTTACACATTCCCTGTCACTGACCGGCCGCATGGCAGTTACCCGGGGTTCCGGACCAAATCTCCCTCCAAACTATATTACTTTTGTAGGAGGATTTTATCCCCCACCGGTAATGACCGGACGGTTTTTACCACTCTATGGCAAGCAAAAACAGGAACTCCACGGTCGTAGCGGACAAATACTGAAGGCCGGTCTGCAGTGGATTTCAAGCGAAGATGTATTTTTTGAAATTTCAGGCAATTCCGGTACAGCCGGAGATAACTGGACACTGAATGCAGAAGAACTCTCTTATGGTCTTGGATTGACAGCTGGGGTTTTAACTGCAATTGGGCCCGTTTCCGTTACTTTTGCAGGTGACAAGTTCAGCGCACGTCCACAAGTTGGTTTAAATATCGGGATCCGGTTTTAGAGTGCAGTCTATATCTGAAATTGGATAAACAAAATTTGTTTATTAAGTCAGTTTACAATCTGCTCTGACAGAAAGAAATAGATAACAGCGGCTATTATACTTCGAAATCATCCGGTCATACATCAAAAAACAGTTTCAACGATCAACTCCCGGTTTAATCCTTTTACATGAAATTGATTGGTACCGGACCTCTTTATCCGTACCTGCTCTATATCCAGGTATGAAAGCGGGTATGTGATATCCTCCCGGGCAATGCTTCTTTCGGTCAGGTGCACCGAATGAAACTGTGCATCGCTGATGTGATTATTTTGAGGATTAACCTGACCACTGATAGCTAATATTTGATTGTCTTCCGCACTATAAAATGCATAGATAAGCCCGGCATTAAAACTGGCGCTTCCCTGACGTTCCATATCGGAAAGTCGGTACGCCTGAGCCCTGTTGCTTGAATAAATAGTCAGGTGTCCGGCATTCTCGGAAAGTTGAGCTCCCCGTAACTCCATATCGGTTTCCAAATGTGCCAATTCATTACCAAACCTGTCATATACCCATACGTCGTCATTGCCGTCACCGCTGGTGGTAACAATTGAGGCAAAACTTCCATTTCCTGTGACATTCGAATGGCTGATAGTCCTGTTTCGGCTCGAATAAAGTTCCGTAAGATCGTTTTCACCATGCACGAACCGGGCCCTGGATCCTCTTTGATTCTGATAAACTATTTCAGGGTTATAAAGCAATATTGTATTTCCGGATGGGTCCGAAGAAAGTTCAGATTGCAATTCACCATCCTCGCTGCCCGATGTGTTTGAAACACTGTATATCATTCGTCCGTTTGCATCAAAGAAGCTGAAGTTGGCCACATTGTCTCTTGTTATAAACCTCCCGTCATCAAAAATCCGTATTTTCAGTGTTTCATCAGAAGAATCAAAATAATCCAGCTCGCTATCCTTGATTTTATTTCCTCTGCCATCGACAACCGTTGCCCTGGGAATCCCCTCTCCCTGAAAAGCTGCCAAATAACGGTTTGAATCGGATACACCAAACAGGCCGGAACGAAGCAGATTAATTGTAGAGTTGTCATTGCTGAGACTGATCTGATTTCCACTCAATTGAAAAGAGATGTGATCCAAATTAAATGTGCTTTGATCGTTGTTTGAGGTAACCTCTCCTGATCTGATTTGGACTTGTTGTGCATCCGCAGCTGGTTGTAAAAAAAGTAGAACGACTAGCGCCAACAGGTAATAAGAATATTTCATCAAATAGAGTTTGTATGTTTATATATTAGTGCCATTTGCAGTACAAGAACATAAAAATTCGTTCATAAATTTATACATGTTTTTTTCAGTTATTGTTCCCGTCTATAACAGACCCCAGGAAATAAATGAACTGCTTGAATCACTCTGCGGGCAGGTTTATACAAAATTTGAAGTATTGATTATCGATGACGGCTCTGAAAATGATTGCAGAAACATTGTTGAATTGTATAGAAAAAAATTGGACATACGATATTATTACAAGAAAAACTCTGGACAGGGATTTAGCCGGAATTTCGGTTTTGAACGGGCTAAAGGTGATTTTTATGTTGTATTCGACTCCGATTGCCTGATCCCTCCGAATTACTTTGAGACTGTCAGCCGTTATCTGTCCCGTAATCCAGTTGACGCCTGGGGAGGACCAGACCGGGTGCAAAACAATTTCACATCCATCCAAAAAGCTGTTAACTATGCCATGACTTCACTCCTTACAACCGGTGGAATCCGCGGAGCAAAA
>SLOU01000009.1 GCA_007132385.1 Balneolaceae bacterium
GTATTTGTCATAATCAATCTTTCGACGAAATGAGCGTAAGTATTTAAATCATAAGACTCACTTTTTTCATTTGGACACTACAAACTTGAACTTTGCAAAAATCACTTCAGCGAAAACACCGCTTCCTGCCGGAAAATTCTCTTTTGTTCGGGGTCAATCGACTCGTATATTTGGAAAAAACCATCACTTGCGGTATGCCAGGCAAACCCATTCTATCAGTACTGCTTACAACTCATACCGGAGCGGACTCATTTGAGTCCCTGCTTGACACCCTGTTGAGTTTCAGGCTCGGCAATGTCGAAATCATCGTTATCAACGACGGTGTCGGGCGCTCTCATGCCCGTGCCATTCAGCTTTTGATGGATATGTACCCGACGGATCTCGCCCGGTATTATATTCATGAAAAAGAACACGGCAGATCCAGATGTTTAAATGAAGCACTGGTACGATCCAGCGGTACGTTAATCTGGGCACCTCTCAAAGCCAACAGGCTCAATAAAAGCCTGATGATCAATTCGGCGAAAAAAATGATCGACGACCCGGCTGCACTCTGGGTTCTTGACAGGTCTCTGCCGGGTGATATGCAAGGCTGGATACGGGAAGCAGAAGAGGGTACACTTCCCAATGACAACCGCTTTGTTTTTAATCGAAACTTCGCTCCTCCTTCAGAATTCTACTTTAACCAGGAGATTCATGACAAACCGGCGGCAGAACTGGCTTTCCGAATCCTTGAAAAAAAATCATACCAAACGACCGATTCTTTTTTTGTAATCGACAGGACTCCGGTTCCACCTCCAAATCCGGTAGAAGTTCAGGAATATTACTTATCATTTTTACGAAGATCTGTAGAAACAGGTCAGAGAAAGCTTTTGATAGACAAGATCAAAAATTTCGATGCTTCAAAAACTGAAAGTGAATCCGACCCGACACAGATCGACCGTGCGCGTTCACTGACGGATAAAGATCCGAGGCTTGCACTCAACCTTATCAACCAGTACCTGAAACTTCAGCCGCATCATTATGAAGCACTTAAACTGAAAATAACTTTACTGGAAAAGCTCCGCCGGCATGTTGAAGCATCCGAACTCAAGCACACCCTTCAAAAAAGACAATCTTCATCCAGTGAAAAATCACCCGATCAAAAAAAATCCATTATTTTCGGAGAATCATCAACCACCAAAAAATCCGGATTACGTCATCACATCAAACTGAGTATCATCATTCCGACGACCGGAGATTGCAAACCTATTCTTGAACAGTGCCTGGTACGCCTGCATGAACTGTTTAGCCCAGCTGACACCGAGATCATTATCATTGATAACGCCAGTATTGATGACACTTTCGATTATCTGAACCAGCTTCAATCTGAATATTTCCTGAACCTGAAGGTCATTACAAACAATACCAACAAAGGCTTTGGGGCTTCTGTCAACCAGGGAATCAAGGCTTCATTTGGCAGTTATCTGTTGATCATGCACAACGACCTTCTCCTGAAACAGGGCACTGCCCGCGAGATGATTCGTCTGCTTGATGAACACCCGAACCTCGGTGTGATCGGGCCGGTATTGGATGATTGCAATCTACCGGATCAGATCGCCGGATCATCACTTCTTGAGAAATCTTCCGGTGATTTTGTAAAAGTAAAAGCGCTGGACAGTTGTTGTCTGATGATCCGGAGTTCGCTTGATATCCGTTTTGATGAAAATTATGGCGCAGCTTTTTACGAAGATGTTGACTTTTGCCGGCAGATATCCGAAAGTGGGCACTCTCCGGCCATTGCCGTTTCAGCAAAGGCTGAACATCATAATGGTGCGGCAACGGATGCCATGGGTCTGAAGCTTGAGCCCGAATTCCGATGGGAAAATGCGGAATATTTCGAATCCAAATGGTACCCTGATAAAAAGTTGAAGTTTCCTGACAAATCCAGGAAAAACATACTGGAACAGCTCTTACAAATACCAGCCCCGGTAAACCCTGCAAATCCTCCCGGATATTGGCTCGATCATGTCAATTCGTTTTTTACAGATGAATTCAAAACCTCAATTTTAAAATCAAAGTTATCCCGGAAAGAACTCATCGGGTTGATTCGTATCTTGCTGATTGCCGATAAACGGGAACTTCTCAGAACCATGGAAGAAAGGCTAAACGGCAGAGAAATTCCCGTGAAGTTACTCAAGGAGCTAGTCCGGTTCTACTACAAACGAAATATTTACTCCAGATGCAACAAGTATCTGGATCTCCCGGAAGCCAAGGGACCGTATTTTGATCTGCACAGGCTCCGAATTCAGGTAGCCGAAAAGGAAATGGATGAGACGGTTGAACTTCTGACCCGCCTGATGAAAAAATTTCCGTGCCATCCCGACCTGTACCGCCTGGCTGGCGATATCCACAAGATTGGCGATAACGAAGAGGAAGCCAAATCGTTTTACGCCCTTGCTGATCAGCTTGATGTAAAAAACGGGAAGAAAAAAGAAGGTGAATTTGAAATCAAATATTAATTCCCGTCAGTTTCCGATTGTCAGATTACTGCAATTTCAGGAAACGATACTTTCAGCCTTTCAATTCAATCAATTGAAGCAGAGACTGCAAATCTTTCACTTTTGCCTCTTTATCAAGTTTTGAATAGCTGTGAAGAAGGTTACGGACAGACCTGGATAGTATATCCTGGCAGGAGGCTTTCTTCAGATGCTCCGGGCGCGGATCGATACCATTTTTTTTTAGAAAATAATGGCATTGGTCGTAAGAGACTATCGTTCCTCCATCAAAAGGATCGATGAGCACCTCCTTGTCTTCACCTTCAAATATCAGCATAAAGTGTATGGGCATATTTACACCATAAAAAGGAAGTTCCAGCCTCCGTGCCAGGAAAATCACGATCAGGCTCAGTGAAATCGGAAGGCCTTTCCTGCGATCGATGACCCGGTCGAGATAAGCATTATTCGGATCATGGTAATTTTTTTCATCCCCCCGGAAACGCAGCTCCCGGAACACAAATTTCAAAAGCGCATGCATCGATTGTCTTTCTGATAAACTGTCGGCAGTAGAGTCATCAAGCTCTTCCGAAAACCGATCCAGTTTGCGCTGGTACTCTTCAATCCGCAAAGTAGGATTTCCAAATCTGGCCAGCAAAAATGACGCCTTTTCCAATTGGAGCCGGTTATTAACTCCCACTTCCAGCAACTCTGAAAAATCTTCGTAAAGCGTTCCAAATGTAATATTATGGATGATTTCGTGAATAACTTCCCTTTCATTGTCACTGTCGGTCTGGAGCCTGAATTGGTCAAGCAATGGAACTGCGTTTTCCCCCAGTTCCCTGAAACGATTCTGCACACTATTTTGAATTTCAGGATCCGGGTCATCCAGCAAGTATATCAGGGATTCTATTTCATTTTTACTGGGCATATATCGATTACACCGTACTTAATTGGTTTATGACTTCTATACCAAAACTACCAAATTCAACTGATTTTATAATAGATTCATTTCAGTTTTTTTTATCGGACCAAGAATTGAAACCGGTTTTCCGGTAATAGTGTGTTCGAGAACTTGCGGCTCTGTGCCAGGCTCGATACCATTGGATGGCAGAATATCTTAATACCTTCAGAAAGTGTATATTTACCGCTCCTGAAATCACAATTGGATTTTTTTCTATTATGCAGATTGGCATTCATTCTGAATTCGGACATCTCCAAAAAGTAATCGTGCATACACCGGGTCGGGAAGTTTCACTGGTAGACCCCGAAATCAGAGAAGAGCTGTTATTCGATGATATTATTTTTGAGGAAGATGCGCGCATAGAGCATTTAAATATGTTAAAAATATTCTCGGTAGCCATGCCAGATGACGGAGAGATCCTCGAAATCACCGATTTGATCAGTGAGGTTTTTTCCGATTCGGAAGCGAAAGATTTTTTTATTGACAGGCTGATTACCGAACATCCGGAGAAAAACTTTCACCTGATTAAAAAAAGTCTGAACGACCTTTCTGCTGAGGATTTGTTGCGTTTTATGGTGGAAGGTAAAATGACACCGGCTATAGATATCAATTTTTCGCTTTGGCCGCTTCCCAACCTGCTATTTACCCGCGATCTGGCAGCGGTTGCCGGCCGATGTATCATCCAGTCGAGGGCTGCCAAAAAGGCTCGATTGCGCGAATCCGTTCTGATGGAAGCTGTATTGAAATATCATCCGGTTTTTGAATCTTCCCGGGAACATATTATACAGATTGGCAACAATCAAACCATCGAAGGCGGTGATGTACTTGTGGTCAGTTCCGAGCTTGTGCTGATCGGCATGAGCGAACGTACATCCTTTACCGGACTGGTGGCTATCACCGAAGAACTTCTCAAGCATGGAGTAAAATATGTCGTTGCTGTTGATATCCCCAAGAAACGCTCGTCCATGCACCTGGACACAATATTTACCTTTTGCAGCAAGGATGAATGCGTGGTATATCCTCCAGTGATCGAAAATCAGACGGGTAATATAGTTGTTTTAGGGAAAGCCGGAGATCAGATAGTAGTTGAAAAACGTACTTCCCTGAAAGAAACGCTTGAGGAGTTATCCGGGCATTCGTATACATTCATCCGTTGTGGTGGAGAAGACCTCACTGATCAATATCGTGAACAATGGACCGACGGAGCCAACGTTTTTGCTCTAGCACCCGGAGTGATCGTCGGCTATGAACGAAATGCAAAAACCTTTGAGTCGCTTGAACGACATGGATATGAAATTTTTGACCAGTTTGAATTCATTGAAGAGTATACAAACAAAGCGTTTAAGCCGAGGAGCGGAAAAAAGATGGCGATCAAATTCCAGGGCCATGAACTCTGCCGGGGACGAGGGGGGGCTCGCTGTATGACACTCCCCCTGTTACGAAAGCTACTGAACCATTAAACCCATATCAATTTGCCCTATCCCGAATTATCTTCACCCATTGAGGAGGCGAACGAAGTTGAGCCTGAAAAAAAGAGCAAAAACCGACCCAATACCAAAGCTATATTGATCCATTCAGGTCTTTTTGCAGCTACTTTTATCTGTGTAGCGGTTACCGGTATTTTATGGGTCGGTCAAACCGCCAACGCCGAACACTTTTTTGACATGTTGCCGGAGGGGATCCTTTTTGCGGCCGTATTTCTGCTTTTCCTGGCCTCACACGAGTTCGGACACTATTTTGCCGCTCTTTATCACCGAATCCACGTTACTCTTCCCTACTTTATACCTGTACCCTTTGGCATCGGTACTCTGGGTGCGGTTATTCGCATCAAGGAGAAGGTGGAAGACTCCAGAAAGCTCTTTGATATCGGGATTTCAGGTCCTATCGCCGGTTTCATCATATCCCTGGCAACCCTGCTAATCGGGTTTGCCACCTTGCCCAGCCCCGAATTTATTTCCAATTTTGCCGGTCATGATGAAGTTATTACCTATGTTGAAGAACACGGAGCCTACCCTCAGGAACCCCCTGAAGAAAGCGAAGGTATGCTTATGGTTCTGGGTGAAACCATGCTCTATACTTTTCTGTCAAGCCATTTTGAACATGCACCCCCAATGTGGGAAATGTATCACTATCCTCTTCTCTTCGCCGGTTGGCTGGGCCTGTTTTTCACTGCGTTGAACCTGATGCCGGTAGGGCAGCTTGACGGGGGACATATCCTCTATTCACTGATCGGATTCAGAAAACACCGGAAAGTGGCACGAATTGCATTCGGATTTATCATTACACTTGCTGGATTAGAAGCCATTCCGTTCCTGCATGTATTTATGGCTGAATGGGATATTCAATCACTATACGTACCCATAGCCATTTGGGCTATTGTACTTTTTATGATTCTACGAAAAGCCTATCATGGCGAGAATGAATGGTTGCACCCTGTTTGGGCCGTATCCCTGGCATGTTCGGTTGGCTATCTTTTCTTTTTCGGCGACCTGGAGCAAACCGGATCATTGATCTGGCTTTTCTGGAGCTTTTTTCTGACTTATTTTGTCGGCCTGGAACATCCACCCGCTATGATTGAACAAAATTTAACAACTACCAGGAAGGTTCTGGGATGGACAAGCATGGCAATTTTTGTACTTTGTATATCTCCCAATCCGATATATTTTTTAAACTAATTTCAATTTAAACAGACATTGATGACATGTTTTATGAGATCAAATCCTTCTCTTTACTTTTGATCCCGGTACTGCTTCTTGCAGCCTGTTCCAACGACAGAACCGAATACGATAATATTGAAGAAAGAATCGATTACCTTATTGAAGACGACCGTTACGAAGATGCATTGGAAGCCCTTGAAGATGAAGATAGAAACGATCCGGAAATTCGAACACTGCTCGAAAAAACTCATCTCAATTACGGACTTCACAATATGAATACATTTGATGAAACCGAGATGAGAACCCGGATGAATGATGCATTGCGGCAGTTTACTGAAGTTCTTAAAATTAATGAAAACAACGACATGGCCAGGAATCAGATCAATCAAATCCTTCAGATTTATGATACGATCCCAGACAGGCAGCCTGAGGAGGACGTGCTGGAGGGTTTACGGGAAGTCGGATACGAGATTTAATATATCAAACGGAAACTATGGGCAAGCCGGAAAAATCAGGACCTCCAACCATCAAGAACAGAAAAGCTCGTCACGAGTTCTCCATTGAGGAAACCTATGAAGCCGGTATCTCATTAAAGGGAACTGAAGTTAAGTCTCTTCGGGCTGGAAAAGCCAGCCTGAATGAAGCCTTTGCCTATATGCAAAGCGGAGAGGTATGGCTTAAAAATATGTATATTAAACCCTATGAACACGGCTCATACAACAATCATGACGAAAGGCGAGACCGTAAGTTACTTTTAAAACGCAGAGAGATCCGGGAAATCGACAAATTCATTTCTCAAAAAGGAAAAACCCTTGTCCCCCTCAAACTCTATTTCAAACGGGGTTATGCCAAAGTGTTACTCGGCCTTGCCTCCGGCAAGAAACAGTATGACAAGCGTGAAGATATCAAGGAAAAAGATGTACGCAGAGAGTTGGACCGCAAGATCAAAGGTAGCTACAAGGTAAACCTGTAAATTATCAACACGTCTGGATAAAATAAAAGCTGCTCCGTATTTAAGGAAGCAGCTTTTTTGAATATCGGTTCTATATTTAGCTGAAGGAACTTAACTATTCATTTTCATCAAGCAGTACTTCAAGCCTTTCCATCAATTCAGGATGTTGCTGCAAACTCATGAATATGGCCTGATATCGCTCTATATCAATTCCCTGGTCGGTAATTTCAGCCCGTATCTCCTGTCCGGCTTCTTCCTCAATATTGCGGAGTTGCGGTTCAACTTGCTGAATTGTCTGCTCTTCTTCAGCAGAGATTTCAAGTTGATCAGCCATCTGTGGGTTTTGCATGGCCATCATAATTTGCTGAAAACGTTCGAATTCAATACCCTCATCTTCAACTACATCTCTCATATCGTCCTGCGCTTTTTGCTGGATCGGCTGTATCGCATCCGAAGCATCTACAAACGTGAGAAGTTCATCATCACTGATTTCGTCAGGAGCCGGAACTTCCGGCATCTGAGGTGCTTGTTGCTGGCCTTGTGCAAAAACCATACTTGCTGTAACCAGTACCAGAACCGCACTGGCAATAAATGTTTTGATAAAATGCATAAATGTGTTTCTTCGATTTATTAGCTTACTATTAATGGATTTTTTCAACAATAAATATAAAAAAATATTGCTTAATAATCTGGCGAATTTGGAATGAATATCATGCAATATATATTTATTACTGTACAGACTCTTAACAAGCCCAAGTTTTACTATAATTAACAAACAATGTCAGATTTCTTAGAAAGTTTGCTATCCGGTTACACTGTATTCATTCTGATTGTGTTATTGTCTACGGCAGTAACTACTGCATCAAACAATAATACAGGGGAAGAGCAACCTGAAACATCGATTTACGAACTTATATCGATGACAGAGCAACTTTCCATCTTTCATGAGTTAATTGAAACAGCAGGTATGACCGATTTGTTCCATGAGGAAGAATTAACACTCTTTCTGCCGGTAAATGATGCATTTAATATCATATCTTATGAGTCTTTGGATGCCTACAGGGAAGATCCGGAAGGCTTGCAAAACTTGCTCAATTATCATGTCATCGAAGGTAAAATTCTTTCCATGGATCTGGAAGACGGTCAGGAATTGGAAATGCGGAACGGAGAAACCGCTCAAATCACACTAAGCGGTGCCGGGATAGAGTTTAATGAATCCAATGTCATACAAGTAGATGTTGAGACCTCCAACGGGGTTATTCATGTTATTAACCAGGTAAATATTCCTGAATAACCGTTATTAGTTTGCCTTCTGATCTTCTTAATTCCCGGAGCCTGGAGGTACCGGTTTTTTGTACAGTGAACTGAAATGGCCAAATAATGCAAAAGCCACGAGCTGTACGTGGCTTTTGCATATAATATACAATGGAGGCTGCCTGTAAGCCGAATTCTGTATCCCGGGAATCCCGGGACGGTGATCATTTATCTGGGCTCTGCAGTTGCCCGCAGAGCTCAAGCATTCTACCCGGTTGTATAGCGGCGGATGACGCACAACCTGCATGAACTTGCACCCCGTGAGGTTTGCAATGCAGCTGCCTGTCACCAGGCAACACGGTGAGCTCTTACCTCACCTTTTCACCCTTATCCCGGCAGAGCCGGGACGGTCTGTTTTCTGTTGCACTATCTGTACACCGATCCATACATAAGTGTGTGTCGGTGGCCTTCCTGTTAGGAAGCACGGTACCCGCTGGTGTTCGGACTTTCCTCCCTTGTGTACTGCCCGCAGGCAGAACAAAAAGGCGATCACCCGGCAGCCTGTCTTAAAGATAACGTTTCTACGGCCAGGTTTCGCATAAGAAGTATAAAAAGCTTTTTGTATCTATTTCTCTATCAGGAGCTCAGTTGTTCTTTGGCTTTGGTAAAAAAGTCCGGGTCTACGACTATACGCCCGCTATTTTCATCAATAATGATTTTATTTTTGCGGCGCACTTCCACCTGGGTTTGAGGTGGCAGGGCCATTCCAAGTGCAGCACCTTTTTCCATAGGAACGACTGCGATCCCATTATTTAGTCCGTTTCGAAGACGCTCGTAGCTTCTTACATATCGTTTTTCCAGATCTTCCTTTACTTTTTCACGCTGTTCGAGGAGCGAATCTTCCTCGCTTTGTGTATTTTTAACTACTTTTTCGAGATTGGCTTTCTTATCCTTGTGTAAATCTTGCACTTCAGTCAGTTTACTTTCAACCTCTTCAAGCTCCGGGTCGATCTCTTCCTGTCTTTTTGCGATCTCTTCCAGCCTTGAATTGGCATTTTCGACCAACTGTTTTTGAGCTTCGATTTCCTTGGTTAAAGCATCATATTCACGGTTATTTCGTACGGTAAGCTGCTGCTCCTCGTATTTTACCATTTTCTCCTGGGCACTTTTTATCTCAAGCTCCAGATTATTCTTTTCCACTTCGAGGTTCTTTTTTTCTTCCTTTAGCTGTTTGAGACGGACTTCCTGCCTGGTGATCTCCGTTTCAATATCGAGAATTTCTTCCGGTAAATCACCTCTGAGCTGCTTCAGCTCGTCAATTCTCGTATCGATATACTGAAGATTTGCTAATTGTTGGAGTACTTCTTCCATGTTTGTTTCAGTTATTCTATGGGTTTGTTATTAAATTCCGTGGTATATATCCGAACGGGATTGGTAACCGATTCAGTCGCATAAACTTCCAGTTCTTCAAAGCCTTCTGACAACTCCTTTCGGATCGCTTCTACAACCGGGAATTCACTTTCATAGTGCCCGACATCGACCAACAGAAAATCCTGTTTCTCAGTAAAATATTCATGGTATTTGATATCGGAAGTCACGAAAGCATCTGCACCCGAAGCAATGGCCGACCCCTTCAGAAAAACACCGGCTCCTCCGCATACTGCCACTTTCCTGATCCTTCCCACATCCCCGGAGTATTTGATTGCATTGACTTCAAGTGCTCTGCAGACAAGATGTAAAAACTCACCTTTTGCGATCCCATCTTCCGGATATGTTCCAATTACGCCTAGTCCGAAATTGTTGGACGGACTTGCCATCTCCAGTTCCTGAAATGAGCCCTTTTTCAGAAGACCTTCACGTTCGAGTGTATTCTTTAAAGACCCTACATTATGAGCATCGATAATCGCCTCGAAACATTTTAATCCCTCTTTTCGTCCATCTACGGTAAAAAAGTGCGCTTCTTCCGCCGAGTAGTAATTGAGTAATTTAAGTACGGCCTCGGTATCCTCAAATGTCGTTGTCAGGGTAATTTTTCGGCTTACCGAGTAATTGCGTTCCAAAAACTGAAGGTCGTCGAGCCCCAGGTTATTGGCAAGAACAAAAGAAACTCCGTCGAGGGCGGCATCAAGATTGGTATGTGCCGAAAGCAGGGCTATCTCATTTCTGATCAGTTTATAGATGATTCTCCCCTGCTCGTCAGTCGGATTGATTCGGCTAAGTTTTTTAAAGATAAGCGGATGGTGAGATACAATCAGTTCACACTGTTTCTTGATCGCCTCATCCACTACTTCTTCCGTTACATCCAGGCACACCAAAATCCGGTTCACCTGATGATTTTGTTCACCTACCAAAAGACCGACATTATCATAATCCATCTTTATTTTGGGTGGCGCCCATTGATCCATAAAGTTGGTGATATGCCGAACATTGATTCTCAAGCGTCCTAATCCTCCCTGCCCGGTTTGGAAGTGCGTGGCTGAAGCATCTGAACCACCTGTTTTATGCTGCAGGGTTTGAAATGCATCGGATGTTGTCTACGCTTAATCACAGAATTTAAAAATACGATTTATTTCACTCTAACAAAAGAGTATTTTCATGGAACAATCAGAATAACAAAATTCAGCACCATACGAGGTATATCGAAAGTAATGCACAATACAATCTGTAAAAACCTGGAACAATTAAATGAACGTATAGCTGCCGTTTGCAAAAAAGCAGGGCGTGATCCTGCCGAGATACATCTTGTGGCCATCAGCAAGCTCAAACCCAACAGTTCTATTCTTGAAGCACTCGATTGCGGACAGTTTCATTTTGGTGAAAACCGGGCCAGGGAATTGCAACAAAAAATGGAACAGATCGACAAAGAAGAAATTCGCTGGCACTTTGTTGGACCCATGCAGACAAACAAAATCAAATACATGGTCGAACGGGTCAACTGGATCCAGTCCATATACAAAAAAAAATATCACAAGGAGATAGAAAAGCGGGCTTCAAGAATGGATAAGGTGATCAATACCCTGGTCCAGGTGAATATTAGCGGTGAGGATCAAAAACAGGGGTGCAGGCCGGAAGATGTTTCAGGTATCCTGGAACATGCACAGTCCCTGAAGCATGTACGGGTTCGTGGATTGATGGGCATGGCTACCTATGCAGCTGAGCCGGACAAGGTACGGCGTGAATTTAAACTGCTCAAAGACACGTTCGAAAAAAACAAGCAATACAACAGTGGGTCGGTGCAACTGGAACATCTTTCAATGGGTATGACGAATGATTTTGAAGTAGCCATTGAGGAAGGCTCAACAATGATCCGGGTGGGAACGGCAATTTTCGGTGAACGTGAGTATGAATGAGAAATGGGCGCCGGATGTAAGTGTTCATCGACAGTCCTGAACTTTTCACCTTATTCTGAAGGACGGATTTATAAGTCTGTGTTCTTGTCAAATTTTCTGATCCAGAATTATTACATTTGATATAATTGCAGATTTTTATTATTCCTTCAGGTTACAATACCTTTTTGTGCACCCGGATTTTTAAATGGTCCGGTCATATAATTTGATTCTCCTAAACAAAATTACTATGAGTAGTATTATTTGGGTCTTAATACCTCTTGCTGCAATCCTTGGCTGGATCATTGTAGAAGTGCTTGATTACAAGTATAAAATTGCCAAGAACAGTGATAAAAATAACGAAGAGTTTAACCAGGTTCACA
>SLOU01000041.1 GCA_007132385.1 Balneolaceae bacterium
AATTGCGGGATTTTGTTGCTGACAGTTGACAAGAGAATTGACATGGATTCTCATTCAACATATCTATACAATAAAAACACTAGGACCGGGATGGAATTTTTCCGGTTGATACACGGCCTCTGTTTTCCGGTACGGATACAATAACTGTAACGGATCAAAAGTAAAGCTTTTGGCGATATTGGAGGGGAAATAGAAATAATCAATTAAAAATACCGTCATGCCTGAAAAAAAAATCGTTCACATTCACCTGGACAAGGAAAACTATAAAACGGTATTACATGCCGGAAACCATGAAATCATTGCCGATGAGCCTGAAAGCCATGGAGGAAAAGACCTGGGGCCGGATCCGTATGATTTACTGTTAATGTCGCTCGGTACCTGTACTGCGATTACTCTTCGCATGTATGCCAAACGAAAAGGGTGGCCATTGGAGGATATATACCTGGAGTTGCGTCATTACAAGGATCATGCGAAGGACTGTGTGGATTGCGAAGACCCCAAATCAAGGATTGATAAGATCGAGAAAGAGTTGATTGTGAAAGGGGACCTTTCCGACGAGCAGATAGAACGGTTACTCGAAATTTCCAAAAAGTGTCCGGTTTACAAAACCCTTAATGGTGATATTGAGATAGAGTCGATGATTGAAAAAAAACCGGTTAAAGAAAATTGAACCGTTAATTTTCATTATCCTGTGCTTTGCATGGCTGCCGCGACACTGTTAATGCTCAAAAAGAGTACATTTTTTAGCAAGTCCTGATCTTTATGATTTTTGCTGTTTTCCCATCGATTTAAAAGTTCAGCCTGGATAACATTCAGCGGGAAAGTGAAATGATTCCGGAAATGTATCGAATCCTGGATCACTTTTCTGTTATCCAGAATTTCATTTTGGTCTGTAATTTGGAGGATGGCATGTCGGGTTTTTTCGAACTCTTCTGATAAAATCTGGTGAAAATTATTGTCGCTGTCATCCAGATAAAGTTCTGAAGTTGGCAGATGTGTTCTCGCCAATTCCCTTTGAGCATTATCAACAATAGAGCGGAAAAATATTTTTTCCTTATACCACTGTTTACAAATTTCAAGGGCATTTTCATTTTCTTTCAGAAAGTCGGCCAGTGCAAATCCGACACCATACCAGCCGGGCACGTTGTACCTGACTTGTGTCCAGGCAAATACCCAGGGAATTGCCCGAAGACTATCAAATTGCAGGGATTGAGATCCGCCTCTTGAAACCGGCCGGGATGCAATAGGCAGATTTCCGATGTGTTCAACAGGGGTGACTGCCCGGTACCATTCCCAAAAATCGGGGTGATCGATCAATTCGCGGTATACTTTCATAGAGATACCGGCAAGTTTGTCCATAGAGCGAGTAAAATCGATGTCCGATGTAGCTCCTTCCAGATCACTGTCGCCGGCAGCAGTTACTCTTGCAACGGCTGTAACGACCTGTTCAAGATGACGCCGGGTGATATCGGGAAGTGAATATCGGAACGAGATAATTTCACCTTGTTCGGTAAAGCGGATTCGACCGTTGTTGCTAACCGGAGGGAGTCCGAGTATCGCTTTGTTTGAACGTCCACCTCCTCGTCCGACCGTTCCTCCGCGGCCGTGAAATAACCTGAAATCGATATTATTTTTACGCAGAACTTCGCCAAGTTCTTCCTGGGCTTTGTGAAGCGCCCAATTGGCCATCCAGTACCCTCCATCCTTGTTGCTGTCGGAATATCCCAGCATAATTTCCTGAAAATGGTCCCTGGAAGCGAGATGTTCACTGTAAAGTTTATTATCAAAAATCACTTGCATGATCTCCGCACTTTTTTCCAGGTCTTCAATCGTTTCAAATAAGGGTGCGAGATTTATTTTACTGTTTACTTTACCGTCTTTATAGCTCCAGAGTCCGGCTTCCTTACTCAGGATCAGTACTTCCAGCATGTCGCTTACCCCATGAGTCATACTTATGACATACTCGCCGAAGGCGTTCTCATCGAGTTCGATAATATCATTCAAAAGCTGGAATACGCTGAGAATTCGATCGCAATCGGATGAAATTTTTGCTTTTACCGGCAGAAGCGGCCGCGGATTCTTCAGTTCACTAACAAGCAGATCCACTTTTTCTTCTTCA
Source organism: Balneolaceae bacterium (assembly GCA_007132385.1). GTDB lineage: Bacteria > Bacteroidota > Rhodothermia > Balneolales > Balneolaceae > SLOU01. The sequence goes on from SLOU01000041.1 coordinate 2,120, forward strand.
TTCAATTTTGTATAGCCTTTTTTCACGCCGGCAAGCCGCAGCAACTCCTCAACAGCTTTAGCGTGTAGTTCGCTGTGTTGACGTATATCGAGTCCGGCAAGATGAAAACCGAATGTTTTGGCACGGATCAGAAGATTGTGGAATCTACCGTATTCCGAAACATCACCCAATTTGCATTCTTTTAGAGAATCGCGGATCAACTCAAGGTCAGAAACGAAATCACCGGCCCGGTACTGAAGTGAGTTGGCGATCAACTGGGACGGTTCTTTTTGCAGGTCGGCAATCAATTGCCGGAGCCTCGACATCATGTGAGTTATCTTTCTTCGAAATGGCTCATTGTAATACCTGCGGCGATACCGGTCGGATACAGGAGCTTCTTTCTCATCTTTTTTAAGAGATTTTTCAAGTTTTTCGGGGATTTTGACCAGGTGTTTGGATACACTCAAATATCGTCTTAACTCATCGAGTTCTCTGAGATATAGTTCCATTACGGTTTTACGTTGTTCGAGTACTGTATTCCATGTAATTTCACTGGTCACATTCGGATTGCCGTCGCGGTCGCTTCCGATCCAGGACCGGTACCGGAGAATAATAGGTATCTCGGGTGCTTTATCGTAGTAGATAGTAAAAGCCCGGCGAATATCGTCATAGAGCCTGGGAATGGTTTCCCAAATGGAGTTCATAAAATAGAACAGTCCATTTTCTACTTCATCTTCCACCGTGAGCCGTTCAGAGCGAACTTCATCCGTAGATATCAGTAAAATCAATTCGTTGAATACATTATGCAGCAAAGATTCCGTTTCATCAGGAGTCAGATCTCTTTTATCCAAATTTGCGATCATTCCTGAAATCTGATCCTGTTTATTTAGAATACTTCTTCTGCGAGCTTCGGTCGGATGTGCTGTAATGGTGGGCTGGATGTCGAGTTTGGCAAATATGCCTGCTGTTTTTTTGTAACTGTACCCTTCCTCTTTGAAAGATTTTACGGCATCGCTTATACTTTCTGTTCTTGGGTTTTCAGGATTACCTTTTTTGGCTCGTTCCCGGTTTATACGAATAATTTCGTGTTGTTCCAGAGAGTTTACAAGGTGGAAGAAAATTGTATAAACACGCAACAGGTCCACAATTTCCTGGTTGGAAAGATCGGAAACACGTTTTTGCAAAGTTGAAATGGCTTCTAAGCTATTCTCATTTTTTAACACTTTGGCTGTCAGATTGGGCAGTTCAGCCGCAAGTTCATAAATGGATTTTTGTTTTCTGCTCAGAATCAGTTGCTCCATAATCTCTGTGAGAGTATAGATTCTGTTTGTCAGCGGTTTGCTGATATCCGATTGAGTAGCAAACGATTTGATTACTTCTTTCCAGGTCATGTATTCAGTTAGTTAAAATTACTTTCAAAAAAATCACCACTCATAGATAGATATTTTATGACTTAAAATCACATCTCATAGTATGATAAAATATTACAATCCTCCGCCACCACTTTTTAGTAGCCTTAAACCATTCAGGACAACAAGTAATGTACTGCCTTCGTGGCCGATGACACCTGCTGTAAGTGGCAGATCAATTATAAAGACGCCTGCAAGCAACATAATGATGACGGCGAGGCTGAAGGTAATATTTTGCCAGACAATTTTTTTGGATTTTCGTGAGAGTTTCAGCAGGTAGGGAAGTTTTGTTAAATCGTCTGCCATTAATACGATATCAGATGTTTCAAGCGCCACATCTGTTCCTGCAGCGCCCATGGCAATACCGAGGTCGCTGGCTGCCAGAGCCGGAGCGTCGTTAACTCCGTCTCCGACCATTGCAACCTGTCCGCCCGATTTTAACCTTTCTATTATTTCAAGCTTTTGATTGGGTAAAAGTTCGGCATAAACCTCATCCAGTTTTAGCTGATCCGCAATATTTCGGGCAACCTGTTCATTATCACCTGTCAGCATTACGATTTTTTCGACACCAAGCTTACGCAGTTCGTCAATCGTTTTTTGGGCAGCGGGGCGTAACTGGTCTGCCAAAGCAATCACTCCGGCAGGTTGATCATCAACGACAATGTAAATCACGGTTTTACCTTCTGTCTGAAGTTTTTTTGCTGTATCGGCAAGGGATGCAGGCCAGTTTTTCGCAATTCCGTCAAACAGGCGCAGGTTTCCAACAGCAACTTTACGGTTGTTCCATTCGGCATATACCCCTTTTCCTGGCACAGCCTGCATATTCAGGGCCGTAATGGGTTCTACACCATTTTCATGGGCTTTTTTTAACAGCGCTACAGCAAGATGATGTTCGGAGGTTTTTTCACAACCGGCTGCTATGGACAGAAGGCTTTCTTCTGTTATTTGATCCAGGTCATTTGCAGCGGCGCAGGGGTGATTCACAGGAACAATATCAGTAACAAGATGTTCTCCTTTTGTGAGGGTACCTGTCTTGTCAAATGCGATCGTGCGTATATATGCTGTTTGTTCGATATGTGCACCACCTTTAAAGAGTATACCGTTTCTGGCTCCATTGGCAATTGCTGAAATGATGGATGCCGGCGTACTTATAATGAGTGCACAAGGTGAAGCGACGACCAATACAGTCATTGCCCTGTAAAAAACCGAGTCAAATTCCTGCCCGAAATAAAGCAAGGGGATAAATATCAGAACGAGTACAAAAGCGACAATCGATATAGCATATACAGGTTCAAACCGGTCGAGAAAACGCTGTGTACGGGCTTTGTTTCGCTGAGCTTCCTCGACAAGCCGAATAATTTTTGCAAGTGTTGTATCCTCCGACCTGCGGGTTACCTTAATTGTAATAGCTCCTTGTTGATTTAGTGTTGCAGCAAAAACTTGGCTGCCTGCTTCTTTTGCCACCGGTACGCTTTCACCAGTAATCGCAGATTGGTCCACATCGGTAAATCCTTCAATCACATTTCCGTCGATCGGGATATACTCGCCCGGTTTTACAACTACGTGATGACCGATTTGCAGCTGTTCGACCGGTACCGTTTCTTCTCTTCCATCCGGGAGTTGCAATAGTGCGCGGTTTGGACGCAGCTCCATCAATGAGTGAATAGCTTTTTTGCTTTTGTCCAGTGCAAATCCTTCGAGTGCACCACTTAAAGAAAAAAGAAACAGCAAGATAGACCCTTCCAGCCATTGGCCTATGAAAGCAGCACCGATGGCCGCCGAGATCATCAGGAAATCAATATTGATTTCATAATTTTTCAGATCTTTGAGTGTCTCGGTAAACCCATAAAATCCACCTGAGAGATAAGCAACCAGATAGAAAATAATGGCTGTTTCATGGCCGATCAATCCGGAAAACTCACCTATAAATGCGATGAAGATCGCCAGGGCACATATGGCAGTGAGTTTAATTTCCACCGATGCGTTTATTAGCCGTTTCATTCCAGGATTTGTGGGTTATCCACCCAGGAGGAAGCATCTTCAACCAAATTTTCAGCCTGTTCCACGGTGGGGGCTTCCGAATAGATTCTGAGAACGGGTTCTGTACCTGATGGACGAACCAGCAACCAGGAACCGTCTTCCATAATATGTTTGATTCCGTCGGTATTTTGCCAGGAGACCACGTTGAGGCCGCCAATGTGATCCAGTTTTTTATTTTTACAATAGGCCATCATGGCATTTTTCTTTTTTTCATCGGTATTCATATCATTACGAAAATAAGCATGCGGACCGTATTCCTGAAACAATTCTTCTACGAGCTGGCTCAGTTTTTTGCCTGTTTTGACCATCATTTCGGTTATTAGTAAGCCGATATAGATTCCATCTCTTTCCGGAATATGGCCTTTGGCGGCGAGTCCGCCGGACTCTTCTCCGCCGACAAGTACATCGCCGTTCAATATAATTTCTGCAATATATTTAAATCCGATCGGGGTTGTCTCTATGTCAAGGCCGTATTCAGCGGCCTGTTTTTCCAGCATATTGGTCGTTGAAAACGTTTTGACAATTGTGCCGGTTAACCCTTTCTCCCGGTGCAGATATTCCACCAAGAGGCTGAGAATGCGATGTGAATCCACAAAATTCCCTTTTTCATCCATCATGCCGATCCTGTCAGCATCACCGTCGTTTGCAAGTCCGACAGCACACCCCTCATTTACCACGATTTCGGAAAGCGGGTCAAGTTTGGAAATAATTGGCTCAGGAGCAATGCCGCCAAAAGAAGGGTTGATCTCGCTTCGTATTTCCACTACCTGATCTGCAAGAAGTCGTTTGACAACTCCCTGTCCGGCCCCATACATCGGGTCATGTGCAATTTTGATTTTGCTGCGGCGAATAGCATCCAAATCTATTTTATTCTGGATATCTCTGATATATTCTAGAGTGAAATCCACGACTCTTATTTGTCCACTTTTGAGATAACTTTTAAAGTTTTCAACTCGCAGAGGCCTGATATCCTCTTTCAGTTTTTGTTCAACACCTGCAATTTGATCCGGTGTTGCTGATCCACCGAATGGGGCTTTAATTTTGAAACCGTTGTATTCGGGTGGGTTATGACTGGCGGTAATGACAATACCTGCGGCATTATACTGTTTTGCAGCCAGGCTGACGGCCGGTGTAGGGGTTATGGAGTTTGAAATTCGCACAGGAATATCCATAGCTGCAAAGACCGAAGCGGAATATCGGGCAAATTTCTTACTCAGGAATCGGGAGTCATATCCGATGACTACACCGTTTTGCGTGATTTTTTCATCTGAAATCCAGCGTCCGGTTGCCTGGGTAACAATATTCAAATTATGAAATGTATAACCATCAGCAATGATAGCTCTCCAACCATCAGTTCCAAATTTGATATCACTCATCAATTATATTCAGTTTATTGTTCAATGAATTATATAATATAAATGTAAATATCCGTCTATTCGACAACAATCATTTCCGATTCGGTGATTACATCTTCAGGCAGATTTGCCAGTATGGTATCCTTAAATGCCTGAATCATATTCGTTTTCAGGTACTTTCGGCCATATGCCAATCGGATCTTTCGGCTGGGTATCGGTTTCGAAAATTCTTTAATCACTGCATTGGAGCAGTTTTGGTCGAAATTACGTACAGCAAGGTATGGCATCATTGTCATACCGAAGTCCTGTTCCACAAGCTTTTTCAGCGTTTCAAGATTACCGCTTTCAAAGCGTATTTTTGAATTGTGGTCCTCGTGTTGCTTTTTGCAGAGTTTCATCGTCTGATCCCGGAAGCAATGGCCTTCGTTCAGCAACCACATATCCTGATTTTTAAGGTCGTCGATTTCTAAAAAGTCTTTTTTGACTAAAGGATGAGGATTCGATAGAAATCCAATAAAAGGTTCATTAAACAATTCTTCTATATAGATAAAACTTTGTTCAACGGGGGTAGCGATGATACCGACATCAAGTGTATCTTCCGATAATCCCTCAAGTACTTCCCGGGTAAGCATCTCTTCGAATATCAGTTCAATATCTGGGTGTTTTTCAATGAATGGACGCAAGAACAATGGAATCAGGTAAGGTGCTATCGTCGGAATGACCCCGACACGGAAAGTACCCTTTAGATTGCCGTCGGAAAGCTGAGAAATATCTTCAATTAACCTGGCCTGTTTGAGAATTTGCCGGGCTTCAGCAATGATTTTTTTACCAACTTCTGTTGGAACGACCGGCGATTTTGAGCGGTCAAATATTTTAACGCCAAGCTGATCTTCGAGTTTGTGTATCTGCATACTTAGCGTTGGCTGAGTCACATATATTTTTTCAGCAGCAGTAGCAAAATGACGATGCTGATCTACAGCAACGATATATGAAAGTTGGGTCAGTGTCATACTCTGATTTTACATTTACCTCTGATTATAAGAACTTTTATCTTCACAGCAGTAGCAATATAAGGTAAGAGAAAAAAAAGATGGATACAGTTCAGAAACATCTGTTTTTGGAGGGTAGGGTACAGGGAGTTGGGTTCCGGTATTTTACCCGAATATCGGCCGGTAATCATGATGTAAAAGGATGGGTGAAAAACCTTCCGGATGGCAGGGTGGAGGCGGTATTGCAGGGAGACAGTGAATCGGTTGAAGAAATGGTTAAGAAAATGAAGTCGGGTCCTTCTGCAGCACGTATAAAAAATGTGGAAGTGATCGATGAGACTCCAGTGGAGGATTTTTATACATTTGAAGTAAGACGTTAAAATCCGGGATTTTTCCATTCTTCTGCAGTTTGTTTAAAAAGCAGGGATTGGTTACCCAAGATAGTACCAGAAAACCTAATGAGGAACATACAGAATGTTGACAGATGCCGATATGTATTTCAGTTATGATTATCATCTGAATGATAGCGGTAAATCGTTTTATACAGAAGCGATTCGGCAAGACCGGGTGAGCCAGCTTCCTCCGGAAATAGTGATGCATGTCGATCAGTGCAATCGATGCCGAAAAGAGGTGGAAGTGCTTAGTAAAGAGGATGATTTAAACGATAAGGATTAATATTTGAACAGGGGAGTATTTAGGGATTAAATTTCCTTGCCTATGATAGAATCTTGGAGTATATGTACTGTAATACCAAGATGATGTGCTGAAATGAGAACAACAACTCTTATACTCATACTGATTATCATGATTTCATTATTTCATGCTGCACAACCCGATCAGACATCTGCTCAGACTTCCGAAGAGGAAAACCAGCAGAAATCCGGAATGATGCATGACAAGGGAGACGGATTCTCGTTACAACTCCCGGAAGGATGGGTATACCAGGCTGGTCCGCAAGGAATTCTCGTCGGCCACAACACGATTCCAGGAATGGTGTTGATCAGTCCTGTTTCCGCAAATACATTAGATGAGTTAGTGAATGAAGTTCAGATTGGCTTGCAATCCGGTGGTGATGAATTGATGCTATATCCGGTGTCGATTGATGCAAGAGATGATCAGACTCTGGTTGTTTCCGTTCAGGGACAGGCAGGTTTCCAATCGGTGAGAGGTTATTCTGTTAGCCGGCTTTCTCCGTATGGTGGAGGGTTGTCTATCAGTGCTCTGGTTGCCAGTGAGCATTACGATAAAACCTATTCCGATCTGGTTGAACAGGTTGTCGGTTCGATGGAGTTTTCAGAACCGGAACAGACACAGAAGGTACAATACTGGTACAATCGGCTGAGCGGCAGAAAACTGACTTATATGTCAAGTCATTACAGTTCGGGCGGCGGGTTTGGTGGTTACAGTACAGGCGGTGGCTGGTCGGAACGAAGCGAGTTTCATTTGTGTGCGGACGGAAAGGTTCACGGCAGCAGCAGTTCAAGCGTGAATGTGGATACCGGCGGAGCTTTTGGACACTCCGGCCGGGATAGCGGCAGGATGCAGGGTACGTGGCAGATTCAGTCTTTTGCCGGGTTCCCAATTATTCATGCCAGGTTTATGGACGGGACGATATACCGTTTCACACTCAGCGAACAGAATGGCAATACCTATCTTGATAACACACAATGGCATGTGACCAATGATGCCCAATGCCTGTGAAAAGGGATCATTGATCTGAACAGTTTTTGTATTTTTATTTACCAGATCATCCAGTCAACAAAAATAAAGATCCAGATAATTGGCAGATAGGCAAATGATGCGAACATCAACGATTTGGCTGTATTGACGTTGCGGTAGATAGAAAAACGTATCCCGTACCAGAGAAATCCGAATGTGGTGATCAGGGCACCGGCCAGGTAAAACATGCCCACCAGGTCCATAACATATAATTTGTAGACGGTGGGTAATAGGATAATTAACGGGACCAGAATCCAGATCGAAGTCATAATGCCTCGTTCATCATTTTTCGGCAGCATCTGGAAACCCGCATGTTCGTAGTCTTTCTTACAAACCCAGGCGATACTCATGACATGCGGGATTTGCCAGCAAAAGACGATCCCGAAAAGGATCCACATGCCGTGCTCAAAAACGGTTCCGGTAGCCGCGGCCCATCCACCGACAGGAGGGAGAGCACCGGGAATGGCACCCACAAAAACGTTCAGGGCCGAAATCCGTTTCAATGGTGTATATGCCCAAAGATAGATAACGGCGGTTGCCAGTGAGATCAGTCCGGCTGCAATATTGACCATTAACAACAAATACAGAAAGCCTCCTGTAATCAGGGAAAGTGAAAATATGGAGACGTGTTTAGGGTTCAGACGGCTATCGGGAAGTGGACGTTTGCTGGTCCGGCGCATCAGCCCATCAAGCCCCCTTTCCATAAACATATTGTGAGCGGCTGTTCCCGCAGCAATCATATAGGTTCCCAAAAGTGCGTGAGCCATCAGTGCGTAATTGATGGTTCCAGCTGCTCCCATGATAAAACCCACAAGCATACTGGCCAGAACCGTGAAGGTGATACCCGGTTTGGTCAGCTCGTAATAGTCACTGAGTGAGCTGAAGAGATATTTGGCCGAGAGCGTTCTGGTGATCAAAGCAAGAAAATCTGAAATCTTTTTTGGAAATAAAGGTAATCAAATTCTTTTTGATATGTTACCTTTATAACCTCTTCAAATTTGTGAACTAAATTGGCGGCTGTTTGTTAATGAGTACGAAGAATGTGTAAATGGCAGTCATAATTAGCAAATATTTATTGAATTGTAAAACTGGCTTCAAAATTTGCCATTTCGGAATAGATACCTGCAAGACATACTACTAACCGCTTGTAAAAAGTCATAACCGTTTCTAACAATTTCGCAAGTTCAAGTGAATTTTTCATGAATTTAAATAAATACCAGCTGCTGGCAATTGCAACGGTTATTGCAACGGTTGTCCTTATTTTTGTGGGAGGGCTTGTTCGTGCATCTGGTGCCGGTTTGGGGTGCCCTGACTGGCCAAAGTGTTTCGGTATGTGGATTCCGCCAACTTCCGTTGAACAATTGCCGCCTGAATTTGATGCAGCTGCATTTAACCCGGTTCATACTTGGCTGGAATATGTGAATCGGCTGACGGGTGTGGTTATCGGGTTATTGATTACGGCAACGTTCTACTTTTCCCTTACTTATCGAAAAATTGACCCGGTTATAACTATCAGTGCCGGAGTGGCTTTTGTGCTGGTCCTTGTGCAGGGATGGCTTGGCGGGCAGGTCGTAAGGTCGGGGTTAAGTGCCGGAATGATTACCCTTCACATGGTGCTGGCTATGATCATTGTCAATGTATTGTTATTTACGGCATTTCGATCAACGAGCCGTCAGATCGATATCAGTTTAACTCGGGCAACCCGAAAACGTTTGATGACTGGCGGGATCGTATTGTTGGTATTAACTGTGGTGCAGATGGTATTGGGAACACAAGTGCGGGAACTGATTGATGTTGTTAAAAATATCCCGAATCCGCCACCCAGGGATATGTGGCTTGATCAGTTAGACGGCTGGATCTATCCGGTACACCGCAGTTTTTCATGGCTGGTTGTGATTGCGACCGGGGCAGTGTGGTGGATGACACGACGGTTTACAGGCACACTTTCTCTGTATGTATTGGCGGGTATCATTGTGAAACTGGTGCTTCTTCAGGTTTTTGTAGGTCTGGCGATGGAGTGGGTTCAGATGGCAGGAGTCTTTCAGGTGCTACATCTGGTAGGGTCTGCTCTACTGATTATGGCTATATTTCACCACTTGTTGAAGCTTCAAACAGGATAACATATAGCTTTCGACCACTAAGAACCTCTGAAGAATATCAGACGCTAGAACATTTTTCTATACGTATTCTTCGTCAATTTTACAGTCAATTATTTGAACAAGACTATACCGAAAAAGGTTATTATGATGATAGATTTTTTCATTTTTCAGATCGACTTGCTATTCCTTTATCTGCAAGAGAAAAAGAAGAAGTCTTGATACGTTTTTTGCCTACATCAATGTTTCAATATATATCATTTTCTGATTTACTTCAATC
>SLOU01000029.1 GCA_007132385.1 Balneolaceae bacterium
ACCCTCATTTGCCGATCCATTCACAATGACAATGTACGCCCTTTCCGGCCTGGCTGAGAGTTTCAACTCCAATCCGGAATCACCCAATACGGCATAGAGGGCACCCAATACAGTGGCACGTTCAAACTGTACCGTAATCGTATTTCCCCAAAAGTCATCCGCTAAATCATTGCTGTATGCAATTTCCATGCCGGCCAGACCGGTAATTTCTAAAAGCGCTTTCTCAATCGAAACATCTTTGAAATCAACAGATATAATTTGATTCAAAGCCTTACTATTTACAGCAGGTACTTCCTTTGGTGCGTAGTGCAGCAGTTGCCGTGCCTTTGCATCGGTACCGGCATAAGGCTCTGATGACACCGCTTTTACATTGATGTGCTGCGCGGCTGCTATTCCGCTTGCCATCATAATTACTGCAAAAAGGGTCAGTAGCCATGCAGTAGATTTCGTCCGGAATGAATAAATATTGTGTAATTGTGATGGTATCGGGTACAGACCTGACCCTGTCTGTTGAAAGCGTGAAACAAAATGATAAATGCGTATGATAATCCGGTATGTGCACATAATTATTGGATGTTTTACATATCGTTTATAGCCAGCTTCATCGTTTTTCGTCAGGATTTTTGTCATAAAAGTGCACTTTATCACCATCTGACTTGTATTCAATGTCCAGAGCAATTTGAATAATCCTGAGAACTTTTTGTATCGATTCACCTTCAAATCGGGTGGAAATTCTCCGGTTTCGCATTTCAGGATCAAGAAATTCGATTTCAACTCCATATACCCGCTCCAATTCCCGGGCTACTTCCTGCAGGGTGGCATTGTTGAATGTAAATCGGTAATCTCTCCAGCCGACAAATAAATCCAGGTCTACGTTCCGGGATACCATGGGGGCCGTTTTGTTATCGCGAGGCATTGTAACCATATCACCCTTTTTTAAATAGACATTGCTTTCATCGGGCTGATCCAGATACTTCACAGCTGCGGAACCGTCCATAACGGAAACCCGTGTATCTTCGCCCTGATAAGACCGGACAGCAAATTCTGTCCCAAGTGCCTGAATTACCACTTCATCAGTATGAACATAGAAGGTTCGGTTGTCACTGGCTACTTCAAAAATGGCTTCACCGGACATATGGACGGTTCTGGAATCATCGTCCGGAGTGAATGGTCGATAAGTAATCATACTCTTGGAGTTCACCAGTATTCGCGATCCGTCAATCATATGGACTTTGGAACGCTGGCCATTTTTCGTCACAACTTCCTGCAACTCTTTTTCCCCGTTTTGATCAGCATCCATATACATATAAATAAACAGAGAAGTCAGACCCGCCACGAATAAGACTGCTGCTGCCCGAAGGAGCCATAGTAACCGTTTATGATTCAATTTGATTCGATGGAGCGTATGAATATGCGAAACCTGTTTATCCGGTGTATTTCTTTTTAGAAGTTCAGCCGATTCTATCCTTTTATCGAGCCTGATCCACGCATTTTCCGCTGAAGTTTGCGTCAGGGAAGCTCTTCTTGTGGCCCGGATTTTTTCGAATTGAGTGACCAGTGTTGCAAGTTCAGGATCTTCATTCATCATCCTTTTTACAAAATTTGATTCCTCTTCGGAACACTCGCCGGACAGATAACGGGCCAGCGTTTCGTAGTTTATTTTCTGAAATTCCATTCCACTTATTAAATGTGCATGTTACTCGATGCCGGCATGTTGTAGCATCAATGAATTATCTGCAGACACTGATTCAGGGTTCTTTACTCAATGTCATTTTGAGATACACGGTGTCATTTGAAAACAGTACGGATTATTTTGAAATGTCCCTGACAGCCTGATAAATTTTTTTTCAGCTATGAATTTTCAACCAAGCTGCATCAACAGGATACGATGCCAACAACTTTTCATTTTCATTGAGTTGGCAGCAAACATCCATGGCCGATTTTTCGGACCCACAGTCATATGATTAATCACATGATTGCTCCATCGGTCCGCTCGAATCATACATTTTAAACAGAAGCAACAGGCGACGGGAACAGTCACTTATATACCATGTGTTTCGAAAAACATTTTCGAAGGTACTTCAATGCTCTGCCCATTTGTGTTTCTACCGTTTTGACGGATATGCCCAGGACATCCGCAATCTCCTTATAGGTCAGTCCTTCATCCCAGCTCATTGTGAATATCAATCTTCTGCGTTCCGGTAGTTGATTGATTCCATGTTGAATCGCTTTGGACATTTCCTGATTGACGGCACTTTCATCATTCGTAAATGAAAATTGATGAGATGACCTGCGGATTTCCCATTCTGATTCTCTCTCGATTTGCTGTTGTGCAAGATAGTTTCTTTCCACTTTTTGATGAGCCAGGTAGTCGAATGCCCTGTTGCGAGCAGCCCTGAACAAATAGTCACGTAAGCTGCCTTTAGGATGCCATTCCTCCCGGCTTATCCAGATATTCAGAAACAAATCCTGGATCAGGTTTTCACAGACCTCTGAATATTTGACATACCTTTTGATGAAATAAAACAAATCAGTGTAATGAGTTCGAAATATACGAGCAAAAGTCTCCTTGTCTCCTTGTTGAATTTTCCGGATAAGAGCTAATTCACTTTGATTGCCCTGTTTCGATTGCATCTGCTTATTTCATTCGAAATTTTTTTTAAAATGACGAAAAACTTAATCGACAGATACCACACCAATTATTCTTGTTAAAGCGTCTGTATTACCCCATGCTATATTAAAACATAGCTGAGTTTGCCCTATTAAACATTACTTTATAACGAAATAGAATCGCATAAATTTGCAACATTCAGCATCCGGTGTCGGTTCCATGGTCTTCGGAAGGACAGATGCGCATCATTTGATACCGGAAATGGAAAAGCGTTTGAGGATGGAAAGCTTGGCTTATGATCTCTTCGCGAAATGGCTGTCAAAAAATGCGAACCCAGTCAGATCAGTGGCAAGCAGGAAATGTATGAGAATATCATCAATCAATATATCTAAAAAGTGAACGTCAACTCTCCGCTTTTTTCCGATATTGTGACCGTACCACCCGATTG
>SLOU01000215.1 GCA_007132385.1 Balneolaceae bacterium
GGTTACAAACCTGAAAATGTACCTCGGTAAAAAACCCAATATTTTTGAACCAAAAGAGCTGATTCCGCCGGCTCCGGCGTATGAATTGAAAAGCCCGGTCTTGAGCCTTGGGCTGATGGACAGCCTTTACGGCCTCACCGATTTGAAGACATCCAGGGATCACATAGTGCCAATTGCTTTCGATATCACCTTCAAACGAACCCATGGAGTGGTCGGCTTTGAATCGAAACTGAATCAACTTGCTGAAGCCGCTGTTCAGGCGGCTAATAGTACTCACTCCGTCATCATTTTAACCGACCGGAATGCAGATGCCGAACACCTGCCCATTCCGAGCCTGCTGGCACTCAGAACGGTAATCAACGCCCTCAACGAATCAGGCCTTCGGCTGGAATCATCGATCGTCGTAGATTCGGCTGAAATCAAAAATACCCATCATCTGGCCGCACTGATCGGGTTTGGAGCAACTGCCATATGTCCGTATATGCTCCTGGAAATCGCTCGTTTCCGGGAAAACCGAAAACTGACAGGTCAGCCACCAAACAAAAAGGAACATTTTGTTCTGCAGGCACTCGACAATGGATTGCTCAAAATTATGGCGAAATCAGGCATCTCTGTCGTACAAAGCTATCAGAGTGCCAAGCTGTTTACCGCAATCGGGCTTGGCAAGAAACTGATCCGGGACTTTTTCCCCGGGCTGAACAGTTCCATCGGCGGAATAGAACTGCACCAGGTGGCCGAAGCCGTGATGCGCAATACCCAACATCTGTTGAATGCCGATGTCTCGGAGCTCAAGCCGATCCGTACCTACCAATACAAGGAACGCAACCGTGGCAAAGGAGGCGAGAAACACTCCATGACCAATACCCGATCCAAAATGATCCACAAGCTGGTCAGGAATAACGATTTTAGCCTCGACTCCATGGAGCTGTATGATGCTTACCTGAAGGAAGGAAATGTGGATGAACCGGTAACTTTGCGACATCTGTTTACTGTTAAAAAAACGGATACCCCCTTACCACTCGGACGGATTGAGGGAATCCACAAAATCACCCGGCGATTCGGTTCAGGGGCGATGTCGTTCGGCGCGATCAGTGCCGAATCACAACGGGATATTTTCAAGGCGATGAAAGAGCTTGGAGGCCGGAGCAACAGCGGGGAAGGGGGTGAAAATCCTTATTACTATACGGAAGGTTTAACAGCCAGTTGCAAGCAGGTTGCTTCGGCCCGCTTCGGGGTCACTGCCGAATACATCGTGGCCGGTGAGGAAATTCAGATCAAGATTGCCCAGGGCGCCAAGCCCGGCGAAGGCGGTCAGTTGATGGGAGTCAAAGTGGATAAACACATTGCCCATGCACGGCAAGCCAACCCCGGGATCGACCTGATCTCCCCGCCGCCGCTACACGACATCTACAGTATCGAAGATCTGAAACAGCTCATATACGAACTCAAGCAGGTACATCCCGGTAAACAGGTGAACGTCAAACTGGTATCGGGTGCTAATATCGGTACGATCGCCGTAGGTGTGGCCAAGGCCGGCGCCGATGTGATCCACATCTCCGGCGGCGATGGGGGAACAGGAGCCGCATCGCTCAGCTCCATGAAACACGCCGGCCTTCCATGGGAACTCGGATTGGTTGAAGCACACCAGTCACTGATCGAAAACGGGCTTCGAAAAAATGTGGTGCTGCGAACCGACGGCGGACTGTCAACTGGCAAGGATATTATTATGGCGGCCATTCTCGGGGGCGAAGAATACGATTTCGGGAAACTGCTGCTGATTGCAGAAGGATGTGTTATGGCCCGGATCTGCGAAAAGAACACATGTCCTACCGGAATTGCAACGCACGATCCCAAATTCAAAGCCAAATACAAGGGGAAAAAAGAGCATGTTGTACGGATGATGAAATACCTTGCCGAAGATATACGCCGCCACCTTTCTCTCATCGGATTCTCATCCCTTGCTGATCTGTTCGGACGCTACGACCTGCTGGAAATCGATCCGAAACATAAGCTCCTGGTTGAACACAGAAACCTGGATCTTGGGTTTTTCCTCAATGCCGATGTTCACACCATCTACGCCCAGCCCGGCCTTTTCCCTGAAACGATAAGCCCGATGAACCAGAGAATTCTGGATGATACCGAATACGCTATTCGAAACGACCAGGATTTTTCGGGCGAATACCGTCTTGAAAACACTGACCGCGCGACCCTTGCAACCCTGGCCGGACGCCTCGCAAAGAATTCAAACACCGCCCGGTTGAAAAGCTTTCAGAACGGGAGCCCATACACAAAACCTTATACAAGAACTCTCCGATTTACATTTCACGGCAGTGGTGGACAGGGCTTTTGCGTCTTTCAAACGGAAGGAATCGAAGTGAAACTGTTTGGAGATGCCAACGACTCGGTCTGTAAATGCATGTCTGGCGGAAAAACGGTGATCACACACCCGCCCGATGCCGCTTACGACGCACATCAAAGTGCCATTATCGGAAACTGTGCCCTCTACGGTGCCACGGGAGGCACAGTTTTCATTCACGGACAGGCCGGCGACCGTTTCGGGGTCCGGAACAGTGGAGCCACGGCTGTTGTCGAAGGCACCGGCCTGCATGCATGTGAGTATATGACCAACGGATCCGTAGTGATCCTCGGTCCCACATCCCATAATCTCGGGGCAGGCATGACTGGCGGGCAGCTTTTTACTTTCGGCGATCCCGCGAGTTCGGTGAACAGCGACTACATCGCCGAAACAGTGCTTAATGAAAAGGATTTTCGCTACCTGCAAAAACTGCTTGAAGAATATCATCGCGAAACCGGATCGAAGAAAACCCGATTTATCCTTAAAGACTGGGAGGAATCCAGGAATGAATTCAAAAAATTCGTTCCCATCGGCCTGCTTGAAAAAGAAGAGATCCGTGTTGAGGCTTCCTGAAGAATAAGCCGGACGGTGAACTTATCAACGGATGTTATCGCTGCTGAGCCGCTTTCTTATAGACCTCCTCATATGTCCGCCGGACGGCTTTCTGACGGCCCGACCAACTGATATTTTCACCGGATGGCTTCCCGGTGAGCGATCCGGGCGGCCGGCCAAAGCCCCCGCTCACTGATTTTTACACTTCCGTTTGTATTGATCCGATAAAAAGCTGAAATTTGGCGTGCTTCATAACACTCGTTAACTTTCTGCAAGTGACAGGAGATATATCCAACAAAAGTAACTAACTGTATCAACGCAACAGACATGGCTGAAAATTCTAACCGGGATCTACTGTTTTTATACGAACTTGAAGAGTTGTTAATCAGCAGAAAAACCGAACTCCCAAAGGGTTCTTATACCACCAAACTATTCAAAAAAGGCATTGATAAAATATCCCAAAAGCTCGGTGAAGAGGCTATCGAACTGATCATCGCCTCCAAAAATAAAAAACAGGAAGAAACCATATACGAATCTGCTGATTTAATCTACCATCTTCTAGTGCTCCTGGCCGAAAAAGATATACCCCTCGACAGGGTCATCCAGGAGATGAAAATCCGAAGCAAAAAGTGAACTGTGAGTAGGAAATGGCAAAAGTGAAAAAGTACAAATTGGTTCAAAAACACTGTATTCTTTCAGTTCTCTTCTCCGTCCTATTTTAGAATTATGAATCAAGGCGAATAAATCAAAGGTGAATCAGGCCCGAGTGGAATGCCGAAAAGTATCCAAATAACCAGGGTCAGGGTGCTCAGCAAACCGAAAGCGATGGAAAAAGGAACCATCATGGAGATCAATGTCCCCAAACCGATATCCTTGTCATATTTCTGGGCAAAAATGATCACCAGCGGGAAATAGGGCAGCAGTGGTGTTAGAATATTGGTAAACGAATCCCCGATCCGATACGCCGCCTGAGTCATTTCCGGGGAATAACCCATCAACATAAGCATCGGGACAAACACCGGCGCCATGATGGCCCACTTGGCCGAGGCGCTACCGATGAACAGGTTGATAAACGCCGATACAATGATAAATGAGATGATCAGCGGAATACCACCAAAACCGATATTCTGAAGCAGCTCGGCCCCGCTGACGGCAATGATCAACCCGAGATTCGACCAGTTGAAAAAGGCGATCAGGTGTGCTGCCACAAATGCAAGAACGATATAGGCCCCCATACTTGCCATCGATTCGGCTGTCATCCGGGCTACGTCTTTGTCACTTTTTACCTGCTTGGTAACGATCCCGTAGACAATACCCGGCAACAAAAAGATAAAGAATATGATCGCCACCAGGCTTTGATAGAACGGTATCAGCTCGCCTTCTTCTCCTCTCAGGGGCGCATCTTCAGGTATTACCAGAAGAGCCGTGGCGACCAGTGAAAGCAGTACTACCAATCCCGCCCATCGGTGCCCCTTTTTGACCAACGGGGTGATCTGATTGTTCTCATCCTCCTCTTCCATATCCTCGGGCGTCCCCTCATATTTACCGAGACGGGGCTCAATGATTTTTTCGGTTACATACCAGCCTGACAATACAAAGACCGGCACAAGAGCAATCATCAGGTACCAGTTGGCGGCTACGTTTACAAAGTAGTCGGGGTCTACAATACGTGCTGCCGGACCCGTAAAACCAACCAGTAGCGGGTCCAGGCTGGTCAACACCAGGTTAGCGCTGAACCCTGCCGATACCCCGGCAAAGGCGGCAGCAAGTCCGGCCAGCGGGTGACGGCCGATTCCATAAAAGATTACCGCACCAAGCGGAATCAGTACCACATACCCGGCATCAGCGGCCAAACTGCTCATGATACCGGCAAAAACGATCGCCGCCGTTATCAGCGAACCCGGAGTCCCTTCCACAAATCTCTTCAGGGAGGTAGTGATCAGCCCGGTCCGGTCGGCCACCCCGATTCCGAGCATCACCACGAGCACTAGCCCGAGCGGCGGAAATTCGGCAAATGTCTGAGGCATCTCGCTGAACATCCGCTGGATGTTTTCGCCGCTGAACAGGTTCACCGCCTCAATCTCATCACCGGTATTGGGATGAACCACGCTCACTCCCATCAGGGAGGTGACCAGCGAAAACAGCATCACGATAGCAATGATAATCACGAACACCGTAACCGGATCCGGCAGCCTGTTTCCGCCCCGTTCGACAATATCGAGAAACAGGTCGAAGTAACCTCTTTTCTTTTTCTGATCCGGTTTTTCTTTCTGGTTTGATTTTCCCGGTTGATCCGTCTGACCGGATGCCCCCGGATTTCCCGGCTGACCCGGTTGCTGGTTGTCGTCTTTTTCCTGTTCACTCACGTTGCTGACTTTTTAGTTTGATGAAAATCCCACATGGTCATGATGAAGAGTACCGGAAGGTAATGTCCGGCCTATACCTTATAGATCCGTCACGCACCCCAGCGAAGCCGATGAAACGTTCCGGGCATACTTTTTAAGAATTCCTTTTTCAACCGGCAGATCCGGCTTTTTCCACGCTTTCCGTCGCTTCTCTAACTCCTCCTCGCTGATATCCAGGTTTACAACCCGTTCTTCTGAATCGATGGTTACCTGATCTCCGTTTTGGATCAGTGCAATCGGCCCCCCTTCAATGGCTTCCGGTGTAACGTGGCCCAGGACAAATCCGTGTGACCCACCCGAGAAGCGGCCGTCGGTAATCAGTGACACACTGGCGCCGAGGCCGGCTCCCATAATCGCTGATGTAATCGAAAGCATTTCTCTCATTCCGGGCCCCCCTTTCGGGCCTTCATAACGGATGACAACCACATCGCCATCCTGTACCTCACCGGACTGGATCCCCTGCAGGCTTTCTTCCTCCGAATCGTACACTTTGGCCGGACCCGTAAACCGGGTTCCTTCCTTTCCTGTAATCTTGGCCACACTGCCTTCAGGAGCAAGGTTGCCGTAGAGTATCTCCAGATGTCCCGTCTTTTTGATCGGTTTCGATACCGGCATGATCACCTTTTGCTCATCCAGCAGTCCCGGCAGATCCGAAACATTCTCTTCGAGTGTTTTGCCGGTTACAGTCAGACAATCGCCATGGAGAAACCCTTCTTTTAATAATAATTTCTGCACCGCAGGTACCCCACCTGCATTATAAAGGTCTTCCATTACGTACTTGCCGCTTGGTTTCAGATCGGCAAGAAACGGAGTCCGGTTACTGATTTCCTGGAAATCATCAATAGTAAACGGAACATCGGCAGCATATGCGATGGCCAGCAGATGGATCACTGCATTGGTCGAGCCTCCAAGTGCAATCACCACAGAAACGGCATTTTCCATCGATTTTTTATTGATGACATCTTTCGGTTTGATATCCTTCTTCAGCAGCTCAAGGATCGCATCCCCGGCTTTCCGGCACTCTTCCTTTTTCTGTTGATGGGTAGCCGGTATAGAGGAGCTGTAGGGCAGGCTCATGCCCATCGTTTCGATTGCCGATGCCATGGTGTTGGCTGTATACATCCCTCCGCATGCTCCGGCACCCGGACAAGCATGACGCAACACCTGTTGCAACTGTTCTTTATCCATCTCCTTGGAAAGGTATTTGCCATAAGATTCGAATGCCGATACCAGATCCAGTTTTTCCCCATTCAGGTTGCCCGGGCGAATCGTCCCGCCATAAATCATCAGCGACGGGCGGTTAATCCTGGCCATCGCCATCACCGATCCCGGCATATTCTTGTCGCACCCTACAACAGAGATATTTGCATCATACCACTGAGCTCCCATCACCGTTTCAATCGAATCTGCTATGATATCACGGGAAGGAAGAGAATACTTCATCCCCCGCGTACCCATGGAAATTCCGTCGCTGACCCCGATGGAATGAAACACATAGCCGACCATGCCTGAATCCCAAACACCTTGCTTGACGATTGCGGCCAGATCATTGAGATGCATATTGCACGGGTTGCCGTCCCACCCGGTACTTGCAATCCCAACCTGGGCCTTTTTCATGTCCTCCTCGCTCAATCCGGTTGCATATAGCATTGCTTTTGACCCGACTTGAGCATCATTTTCTGTTAACCTGGAGCTGAATTTATTTATTTTTTCTGGCATCTTGTAAATATGTTAACTATTTACGCACCATGTGTTTAATAGTTTCATGAATTTAACATGGAAGCGCTTTTTAAAATTATGTTGATTACTTATTACTGCACTGAAAAAGAATATAATTTTTTCTTGACTTCAAAATAATCGTTAGATAAGTTTATTGAAGCGATTGAAAACCAAAGCTGCGAAGTTGAATATAACCGAACAACATAATTATTTGAACGCTATTTCTTCCAATCAAAACCGTTTAGGTTTATGGGAAGAGTACGTAGCGGTTTCAGCAGATGGCAATAATCTTACCAATGTCATCAATGGGATAGATATATATGGCCTCAACATTGTTGATTTAGCCGTCATTCTATCTATTCTAATCTCTGGCATTCTAAACCTAATTCTAATCATTAGCTAACCATACACGCCAGAGGTTAGACCTTCACTTCAAATTAGACGCATTATTTTTTGAAAGTTTGACCTCTGGCAGGAAAACTACATCCATGAGGTCTTATGACTCCATCCCGACAAGCTAAAATAATCCCCGATCCGAAAACGGAAAAGGAAATTATATCGGCATCCGCCACGTCTGATGCCTGCGAACTCAACGGTTCCGAAATACTGATCAGAACATTGAAAGATCTGGCGGTAGACACAATTTTCGGTTATCCGGGAGGCGCAGTTTTACCGGTTTACGACGCCCTTTTTGACGAACATGATATTAAACACGTCTTGATACGGCACGAACAGGCGGGTACTCATGCTGCTGACGGGTACGCTCGGGCAACAGGAAAACCTGGAGTCGTCCTGGTTACTTCCGGACCGGGCGGAACCAATACGGTAACCGGTATTGCAACGGCGGCAATGGACTCGATCCCAATGGTTGTTTTTACCGGCCAGGTCCCAACAGGCGTTATTGGTAACGATGCTTTCCAGGAAGCTGACATCGTAGGTATTACCCGCCCGATTACCAAACACAACTACCTGGTCAGAGACGTAGCAGATCTTGAATCAATCATCCGGGAGGCATTTCATGTTGCCGTCAATGGCCGGCCCGGACCGGTACTTGTCGACCTTCCCAAGGATATGCTTAACTCAACAGGCCGTTTTTCGGGAATGAAAAGTGTCAAGATCCCGAGTTTCAAACCGACAAAAAACGGCAACCATATTCAAATCTCCAAGGCGGCCAAACTGATTTCAGAAGCCAAAAAACCGCTCTTTTATGCTGGTGGCGGTGTTATGCTCGGGGAAGCCTGGGAAGAGCTTACACAATTTGCCGAACGGGTAAACATCCCCGTTACTACGACACTTATGGGGCTTGGCTGTTTTCCTGAAAGTAAACCGCAATCGCTGGGAATGCTTGGAATGCACGGTACCTGGTATGCCAACATGGCAACAACCGAGTGCGACCTGCTGATTGCTGTTGGTGCCCGGTTTGATGACAGGGTAACAGGACGGCTCGATGGATTTTCGCCCCATTCCAAAAAAATCCATATCGATATCGACCCCTGTTCGATCGGCAAGAATGTAGCTGTTGACGTACCTATTGTCGGCGACGTGAAAAGCATTCTTCCCCATCTCGACCGGCTTTCGCAAAAACCGGATACCGATGACTGGTGGGATACCATTGAACAGTGGAAAAAAGACCATCCGCTTCCCGAAGCCGTTGGCAAGGGAAAAATCTCACCTCAGAAAATGATACGTGAAATTTCCGAGATTACGAATGGAAACGCGATTGTTGTTACCGATGTAGGACAGCACCAGATGTGGGCGGCTCAGCATTATAAATTTAACCGGCCCCGTTCCTGGATCTCTTCAGGTGGGCTTGGAACGATGGGATATGGATTCCCGGCCGCTTTGGGAGCAGCGTTTGCCTGCCCCGACCGCGATGTCGTATGTATTACCGGTGACGGTGGATTCCAGATGTCGGTCTACGAACTTTCAACTGCGGTTGAGTACAAGATTCCCCTCAAAATCGCCATTATGAATAATGAATGTCTTGGAATGGTGCGTCAATGGCAGCAGCTTTTCTACAACAAACGCTACAGTCACAGTTTACTCAAACTGGGTAATCCCGATTTTGTGAAACTGGCGGAAGCGTATGGTGCGGTCGGAATGCGGGCCGAAACCGATGAAGAGATGAGTGAGATGTTGGAAAAAGCCATGAAAATCAAGGATCGACCGGTCGTCATGGACTTCCGTGTCATCGAAGAAGAAAACTGTTATCCGATGGTACCTTCCGGAGCAGCGTTGAATGAAATGGTAGAATCAGATGCGGAGCAAAATCAATGAATAACTCCACTGTATCTGTTTCACAGCGACATACACTTTCCGTGCTGGTCAGCCACAACCTCAATACATTTTCCCGGATTATCGGGATATTCAGCGGTAAAGGATTCGAAATCGACAGTATCAGCCTGGGACCTGAAGCTGATCCGTCTCAGGCCAGGATTACCATTACGACCAAAGGAGATGAAAAGGTGATCGAACAGATCTGTAAACTCCTTCACAACGTGGTGGACGTTTTAAAAGTAACCGACCTGACCCACCAGAAGAGTATGGCCCGTGAGCTTGCCTTGGTCAAGGTATCTACCAACCCATCCACACGGACTGATATTATGATGGTTACCCAGGCTTTTCGTGCAAAAGTGGTTGATATCAGCAGCGATAAACTGGCATTTGAAGTTACCGGCAACAAAGACAAAGTAGATGCTTTTATCGATGTACTAAAACCCTATGGGATTACCGAGGTTGCACGAACCGGATCGGTTGCCCTCAAACGCGAATTTCAAAGCGAACACTGAAATCAAATTCTAATCACACTAACTTATAACTGACAAAAAACAGAAGATGCAAGCAAAAACCTATTATAATTCCGATGCCGACCTTTCCAATATAACGGACAAAATCATTGCAATTATCGGGTATGGCAGCCAGGGACACGCACATGCCCTGAACCTGAAAGAAAGCGGTGTTAACGTCATCGTCGGCTTACGCAAGGACAGCTCCTCGAAAGCCGATGCTGAAAAAGCAGGATTGACCGTTTATACGACTTCGGAGGCAGCCAAAAAGGCGGACATCGTTATGATTTTGATTCCGGATCAGCACCAAAAAAAGGTGTATGAATCAGAAATCAAATCACACCTGGAGGAGGGGAATTCGCTTGCTTTTGCACATGGATTCAATATTCATTTTGACCAGATCGTACCCCCTGAAAATGTAGACGTGTTTATGGTTGCTCCGAAAGGTCCCGGTCACCTGGTGCGCAGGGTTTACAAAGAAGGCTCCGGTGTCCCCTCATTATTTGCCATCTACCAGGATTTCACCGGCAAAACCAAAGAGACTGCACTCGCCTATGCCCGTGCGATTGGCGGAACCCGTGCTGGTGTCATTGAAACCACTTTCAAGGAAGAAACTGAAACCGATCTGTTCGGTGAACAGGCTGTCCTTTGTGGAGGTGCCTCCGAATTGATAAAGGCCGGGTTCGATACACTGGTTGAAGCTGGCTACCAACCTGAAATTGCCTATTTCGAGTGTCTGCATGAACTAAAGCTGATCGTCGACCTGTTGTATGAAGGTGGAATTGAAGGCATGTACTACTCCGTAAGTGATACTGCAGAATATGGCGGACTCACCCGGGGCACAGATGTCATCAACGACCAGACTCGTGAACGCTTCCGTACCATGCTCAAGGAAGTTCAGGACGGTACATTTGCAAGAGAGTGGATTGAAGAAAATAAAACCGGGCTAAAAAAACTCAACAAGTTACGCTCGGAACTTGGAGATCACAAAATCGAAAAAGTCGGAAAAGACCTTCGGTCGATGATGGACTGGATTCCCGATAACATCAAACAGGAAACCGAACCCGCGGAATAGAAAAACTCAATCATGTCAAACAAAATCCGGATATTCGACACAACTCTTCGAGACGGAACCCAGGGAGAAAAAATCTGCTTTTCCGCAGATGACAAACTCCGTATAGCCGATCGTCTCGATCAGTTTGGAATCGATTATATCGAAGGCGGCTGGCCGGGCTCCAATCCCAAGGATATGGAGTTCTTCGACCGGGTTAAAGAACGTGAGTTTAACCATTCAAAAATCGTAGCGTTTGGCAGTACGCGTCGTGTGGGCAACACCCCGCAGAATGATTCGAACCTCAATGCCATGATAGAAGCCGATACACCAGCCGTATCGATTTTCGGTAAATCGTGGCTGCTGCATGTTGAAGAAGCCCTCCGAATCAAACCCGTGGAGAACCTCGAGATTATCGCTTCTTCCATTGAATATCTGAAAGAGCATGGACGAGAAGTGATTTATGACGCCGAACATTTTTTCGACGGCTATAAACACGATCCGGACTATGCAATGGAAACGCTGCAGGCAGCCGAAAACGCCGGCGCCGATGTTCTTGTACTTTGCGATACGAACGGGGGAACCCTTCCTAATGAGATCAGCCGGATTGTAAAACGTGTTCGTGAAACCCTGACAGCTGAAATCGGCATTCACACACATAACGACAGCGACCTTGCCGTTGCCAATACACTGGTGGCTGTCGAAGCCGGCTGCACGCACGTGCAGGGAACCATTAACGGGTATGGCGAACGTTGCGGTAATGCCAACCTCTGCTCGGTCATTCCGAACCTGCAAATTAAACAGACCTATCACTGTATCCCGGATGAACAACTTCGAAACCTAGTTTTGATTTCGCGATTTGTAAGCGAAGTTGCCAATTTGAACCCCGACAATAAACTGCCATATGTAGGCCGCAGTGCCTTCGCCCATAAGGGCGGGATACATGTCAGTGCGGTCATGAAGAACAGGCAAACCTA
>SLOU01000122.1 GCA_007132385.1 Balneolaceae bacterium
AAAACTAAAAGTCAAGTAGATTACATGGGTACTTTAAAATAGAAATATCTCTCCTTAACCATAGTTTTATCATACTTTTATATCCCCATTGAGGGTCTATTTTGCAGGGAACTTCAGTTTAAAGAGCTATTTTTAAAAACCCAAACTCACTGAAAACATGGTTAAACATACTAACCAATTGGGACTCTTTAACTTTTAACCGATCACATTAATCATATTTAGAAAAAAATTACTGACAAATACAAATTACCGAATGTAAAAACCCTGAGAATAAAAGGTCACACCTCCCTGGTCAATTTCAAATCGTACTACTGATTCCGATATTTCGGAAAAATCAATTGATGTACCATTACCATAAACATCCCCGTCAGCGATCCACCGAACCTGATCATAGTCGTCAAGTTCGACAGTGATCGTGCTTGTTGACTCATTTACACGGATCTCATTAATCTGTGGATACACATCCGTTCTGGACCCTACAAAATTATGTCCGTTCTCAAGGGCAAAACGGACGGACTCCTCCGTCAGATTTTCGGCCAGTACCAAAGTCAAGGTCGTATTCTCCGAAATGGATGTACTGTGTATATCATTGCTTCCCATGATATAAATATCATGTTGCGGATAATAGGTCATTAACATCCGGTCAAGCAATTCAATATCTCTTTCGAGCCGATTTTCGAGCTGCATTTCAAACCCCAGGTTGCTGCGATAATGGGTAATATAGCCACCGAAATAAGCGACGGCTTCTTCCCATCCCCCTTCGAAAAGTCTGTCCTCCCATCGACCTCCGGGAACGTAATCTGTCGGATGTACCCAGTATGAAAGTCCTCCGTGCTGTTCAACACAGTCCATTCGCTCATCATCGGTCTGTTGTCCACGGTTTGGCCAACCACAAGGATTAAAGAGACTTGAAATATGTGGATCTGTGGTCAATTCGGCACCCCGGATAGCAAGCATGCCGCCTTCACCGAGATCCGGATAGAAAGCCGAACTTTCCCATCCCTGAAATACCCATATATCGGATGGTTCTTCATCGATCCAGCGAGTCCATGGCCATGTTGTCTCGGATGTCGGAACACGTGTATTATCATCCCGATGCCTGTAATTCTGAAGGATATCACGTTCCCCATCACGATGCGCATAATGATTGTCATGGTCAGTGAGCGCAAGTATATGATAGCCTGCATCGGCGTGCATATAGATCATTTTTGCCGGTTCTGCCCTGCCGTCGCTTTTTATTGTGTGAGCGTGAAAATTCGCAAGATAGGTCTGTACCTGGCCCCAATTCACATTTGCATAGGGATTTTTGATTACCCGGGGAGCTAATTCGCCGGTATGAGCATGAGTCAGATTTGCAAATAACGATATCAATAAAATCAATAAGATATTAAGAAAATATGTGATCATGATTAAAAAACCATTTGTTATTATTAAAGATAATTCACACCTAAAGTTTCGGTAAATCCTTGTCAGGTATGGGCTTAGTCAAATTCTTCGGTGATGGACTTAAGTGTTTCTGGCCGGCTTGTTGCTGGATATTCATCGATCACATTATTGTTATTATCAATCATAATAAAGTGCTGATGAGGTCCGTGAATGGTGACCAGAATAAAATGCCGGACACTTTTACCTTTTTTTATGTAAAATGGCCATTCGGCACCATCTCTAAACCAATGATTGTATTCATCCTCTGTTAAGTCATCACGTCCAATTTCCTGACGTGAAGCGATTTCCCGAACTCCAACATCTCCCCAGGCCCCATCACCGATATATACTACACCTGTAGCATGAATTTCACCGTCACGCATGGGATAGGTTCTTTTATATGTATGGTCATGATTTTCAAATGCAACTCTTACCCTATTTTTCTGGAATAACGGAGCCCAGTTATTTCGTACCCGGGGGTGTGCTTTTTTCTCCATACTTCGTACAGATGGATATGCTGGTGCATGATACACAGGAAACAAGTGGGGTTTGTTTCGACGTTCGGCAAGTGCGTTTTTCAACCACTTCGTTTGAGGTTCTCCAGGATTAGTTGTACCAATTCCATAGTTCGAATCCAACAGAAAAATGCTCATATAATCATTAAAATCAAGCACTCCCCATCCTTTTGAACCCGGCATTGCGAAAATGTTGTAAAAAAATCTGGCAGAACGGTCTTCCAACCCCCATTTACGCATAGGTTCAGTCAGGTCGGCGCCAGATCTTTCCAATCGCTCATATTTAAATACTTCATGGTTTCCAATAGTTACCAGTACCGGAATCATCCTGTTTGTCGGTGTAATCAGCGACTCCATAATACCATCAAACCAATCATACCATCGTTCAATCTGGCGCGGGTCCCCATTTGCATAGGCCAGATCGCCTCCCCACAGTACAAACTCTGGATCATATTGAGCTACAAGCCGATTGGTTTTTCGAAATTCTTCACCAACGTGTGTGTCTCCTCCTGTAGCAAACCGAATAGGCTTGTTAACATTATCTGGCATAGTCCGAAATTTATAAGGCCGTTCTACACCTGGAACCCGAAAACGGTATTTTGTTGCAGGCATCAGGTTGGTCAGTTCCACCCTATGTATTATTCGATCTTTAGAAAAAGGAAATCCAATTGATGTAGATTGAACTGTGTGCCATTCCTCATCATTCAACTCCTGATATTCAAGTTCTGGATTTCTTTGTGAATCAGTAGTATGCCAATCAATAGTCATTGTTGTGGTGGGATCCTGCTGCCATTGCAAAAGTAGCCCGACCGGTGCCATGGATCCAAATTCCTGTTCACCGGATGAATCCACAGAATGTTTAAAGGTCGTTTCAGCTTGCATTGCAAAAAGTGGAAAAAGGATAACCAAGGTAAAAAATCCAAAACTTATAATTATTTTTTTAAATTCTTTTCCAATAATTTTCATTTGACATTCCATTTGTAGTGTTACTTAATAGCTTACCAAAGCT
>SLOU01000138.1 GCA_007132385.1 Balneolaceae bacterium
GAAAATCTTGAGGAAGAACTTGAGGGTTACAGGTCTCGATTTATCGAAATACAAGAAAAAATACGCACAAATCTAATCGAGTTAAAAAAGGAATCAAATCTTGATGCTGACCAGTTGGATGAAAAAATTCAATTCCTAAAAGAGGAATTGAAAACAGCAAAAGCTGTTGGTGATTTTGAAGTCCTCGCAAATTTACTGGAAAAAGAACACAAGGAGATCAATAACAGAATTGTAAACGCTGCTGGTGACGAACCTGAGAAGGAGATGAAAAACAAAGAACCGGAAGAACCTGCAGATACAGATGTCGATGCGGTTGCAGTTGCGGATAGGGATGCAGTGCCGGTTGCGAAACTGGATGATAAGCCTGAAGAGACTACAGGAATCGAAACCGGAAAAGATGAAGTGGCGGAAGAGTTGCCGAAAACCAATCATCAGGAAGAAGAGAAGGATACGTCTACGGATACACAACTGGATTCCGGTGAGGCGGAGGAGGCAGTAGATGAGTCGGCAGATGAGGAGACAGTAGATGAATCGGCAGATGAGGAAACTGAGGTTGAACAGTATTACCTGAAACTCGCAGAAAAAGCGAAGCAGCTTATTGAGCTGACCGACTGGCAATATGTCTCCCTGGAGTTTGGCAACATCGATTCATTATGGGAAGAAGGCCCGGACCCGGGCGAAGTAGATATCAGCCCGTACCGGAAGCAGATTGACGAAGCCTGTGACGCTTTTGAACAGAAGAAACAGACACACTATGAAGAACAAAAGCGTATTCGGGAAGAAAATCTGGAAAAAAAGAAAAATCTGCTCTCAGAACTGAAAGAGATAGTTGAGGGTGAAAAATGGACAGCAACCAAGGATGTCGGGCGAATCCGAAATCGATGGGAACAACTTAAACCAATACCCAAAGAAGCTGAAGAGCAGCTTGAAATAAGCTATAACAAGTTCATTGAAGAGTTTGAAGATCATAAAGTAGACCGGCTGGTCCGAAAAAAACAAAAAGAAGAAGAAAACCTGGTTGGGAAACTGGTCATTCTCGACAAAATGGATGGTCTTCTGAAAAAGCTTGATGATTCAGTGAAAGACTGGAAACAAGCGGAAGATGATCTCAACAGGCTCAATAAACAGTGGCATAAAGTCGGCCGTGTACCCATAGATAAAAATCAGGAAACATGGGATCGATACCACGATATTCAGGACCGTTTTCATAAGCTTCGTTTTAAATATGACAAAAAATACAGACAACAAATTGAGAAGTTTCTTTCCAAGAAAAAACAGTTGATTAACGAAGCTGAAGCTCTTCTGGATTATGAGGATTTGGCTGATGCCGCCCGGAAGGTGAATAAACTGCACCGTCGCTGGAAAAAAGTTGGTAACTTGCCCCAAAAAGATGAAAATGAATTATGGGATCAGTTTAAGGAGGCTACCGATGCTTTTAATAAAAAGAAATCGGAAAATATAGATCAGTTGAGAGCTCAGGAGGATGAAAACCTTGAAGAAAAAATGAAACTGATTCGCAAGGCCGAGGAGCTGCGGGAATCGGAAGATTGGGAAGCCACACACGACAGGATGCAGCAATTGATGAAACAATGGAAAGAAGCCGGCCCCGTTCCCAAACGAAAATCCGGGAAAATATGGAAAGAGTTTAAAGGAGCGATGGATGTTTTTTATGATCGGAGAAGAGAACATTTTAAAGAAGTTCGGGAGGACCGCAAGGAAAATTTTGAAGAAAAAAGAGATATTCTTGATAAACTGAAGGCTTTGAAGGATCATGAAAACCCGATTGAAGCGGTCGAAGAAGCAAAACCATTGCAAGAAGCGTTTAAGAAAGCGGGTTACGTTCCAATCAAGCATAAAAATAAAATGTGGAAAGAATACAGGGAAACCTGTGATGTGATTTATGATCGTTTCCGGGCGGCTAAATCGGCAGCCAGCGTGGTTGGTAAAGAAAATGTATCCGATTTTTCTACCGACGATATCGCTGAAATTCAAAAAAAGCAGAAACAGGCAACGAGACTGAGAAAAGAGATTTCAAAATTGAGCAATGAAATTATTCAGATGAAAGAGTCTCTTTCTTACTTTAAGCCATCCGGAAAAGGAAGTTCATTACTGGATGAAGTTCACAATAAAATTGAAAAAGCCGAAAAAAATATCGAAGAGAAAGAAAATTCACTCGATGAATTGGAAAAACATATAGATCTGTTAAAACGGGATTCCTGACGGGGCAAGCGTGTCACTTTGAAAAGTAGTAAGTATTACTTTTTGGCTGGAATCGCCACATTTACTACCAAAAAATTACATCTATGGCAATGCTTTATCCGGAAAGTTCGGTTGTTGTGCTGGCTGATCAGCAATTAACACGTGAGATCAAGCCGGCAGTAGAACATCGGGGGCTGAATTTTATTCAGGTTCAAAGCCTGGAGTTGGGTGCATTTCGAATTCAAAAAGTACATACGGAACTCATTGTCCTTGATCAAGACTATCCTGAATTCAATGAAAAAGGCCTGATACTACTCTATGAGTTAAATGCAAGGGTTAAAAACATTCCGATTATATTGATTTCCAACTCCAACACCCAGGCTAAACGATTTCAGGGAGACGAATTCAGCAATATTGAATATGTAAAAAATCCCGGCAGTGGAGATCTGGCTGGGATTATTGACAAATACCTGCAGCCTTCGATCGTTTTAAAATTTTGGGGAGTAAGGGGGTCGACCCCAAGTGCCAATCTCGAGAATATGAAGTATGGCGGTAATACCACCTGCGTTCAAATAGAGAGCCCTGAGATGGACGAAATTTTGATACTCGACAGTGGAACCGGAATCCGGAATCTAGGGAATGAAATTTACAGCCGTCGCAACAATGAGATAAACGGACATATTTTTATCACACATCCGCATTGGGATCATATTCAGGGATTTCCGTTTTTTAAACCATTCTATCTGAAAAAGAATAAATTTAATATTTATATGCCTGAACAATATCGGGGAGGAACCCAGGAGATTCTTTCAGGTCATATGACCAAAACATTTTTTCCTGTGACAATCGATATGTTTGCGGCAGATCTTGAGTACCATACCCAACAGGAAGAGATTGTTGAATTTTCGGGATTTACAATCGAATACATGGTCGCAAACCACCCTACAAAAACAGCGATGTATAAAATTCAGATAGGAGGATATGTGATCATTTTTGCTCCCGATAATGAACTCAATGATGACCCTACACCTCTTCGGTTCATGGATCAATTTGAACATTTTATCCGCGGTTGTGATCTGCTGATTCATGACGGACAGTTTAGCCGTGAGACATATAAAAACTGTAACGGCTGGGGCCATTCAGCATGGGAAGAAACAATGGAAGTTGCCAGAAGATGTAATGTCCGGAGGCTGGTCATCACCCATCACGATCCTGATTCCACTGATACCATGCTCGACAAGGTAAATGTAAAACTGCAAGACTACCAAGGAAACCCATTTGAATTTATTGCCCTGGCAAAAGAAGGAATGGTCATTAAACTGCCTTTAAAAAAAGCTGTCACTGCATCATAAGAGTTGAACCTGGAGGCTGCGGATTCCTAG
Organism: Balneolaceae bacterium; assembly: GCA_007132385.1. GTDB lineage: Bacteria > Bacteroidota > Rhodothermia > Balneolales > Balneolaceae > SLOU01. The sequence goes on from SLOU01000138.1 coordinate 3,582, forward strand.
GCCGATTCAGCTATTTTCAGCACAATTTCATCGGCAAGGGCCAGGCATGCGGTTGCTGCCGGACTGGGAGCATTTAGTACATGGAGTTGATTTTCGGATCGTTCAAAATGAAAATCATCCAGTATCTCACCTTCGGAACTTAAGGCCATTGCTCTTACACCGGCAGGGGATTTTTTTAATAAATTTGGATTGACGGCAGGTATCAATTTCTGTAGTTCGCGGGTAAATGCCTTTTTGGAAAATGACCGGTAATATTCCTCTAAACCCAAACGCCAATGTCGTTTGGCAAGTTTCCAGAAACCGGGAAAATTGATGGTTTCGATCGTCTCACCCAGATCAAATGAGGTTTTTTTATACCCTTCGCGTTTAAAGGCAAATACCGCATTTGGCCCGCACTCAACACCACCGAGCGCCATGCGCGTAAAATGTACACCGAGAAAAGGAAACTGTGGATTCGGTAGGGGGTAAATCAATCCGTTTACCAGGTATTCTGCTTCCGGTTTCAATTCATAGTATTCCCCCCTGAAAGGTACGATCTGAATGGCAGGATTCAGGCCTGCTGAACGTGCGAGTAGATCGCTCTGAAGACCGGCACAGTTAATGAAAAAACCGGAATCAAACTTTTCTTTATCCGTCTGGATTTCAACGTATCCGTTCTTCTGATATACGGCTTCTACAGGTGAATTCAATTCGATAAATCCGTCATTATTCCGGATCAGATCGGCCAATACCCGGCAGAAACCCTGGAAGTCAACGATTCCTGCACAAGGTACATGAATCGCCTTGATACCCCGACAGTAGGGCTCAATTTCACGTAGCTCCTGCCGGTCGATCAATCGAATTCCTTCGATGCCGTTTTCGATGCCACGGTGGAAGACCTTTTGTAACCGCGAAAGTTCAATTTCTTCAGTTGCTGTTATAATTTTACCACACAACCGGAATTTTACCCCATATTCACGACAAAATCGCACCAGTTGATGACGCCCATGCACACAATTTCGGGCACGATAAGATCCCGGTTTATAATAAATTCCGGAATGAATAACACCTGAATTGTGTCCGGTCTGGTGAGAAGCAACTCTACCTTCTTTATCCAGAATTCGAACGGAGGCATCAGGCCAAGTGTTTTGAATTTTGTAAGCGACAGATAGACCGACGATACCTGCACCGGCAATTGTAAAATCGTACTTCATGAATGGATGATGAAACTATGGTCGTCTGTTGACGGAAAATAATCTTGAATTTCTCTGACAAGGATACGTAAAATGCAGGTTTGAATCATGTCACATTATCGAAAACTCACGATCTGGAAATTGTAAGACCCGGCTCAATATTGTCATGAAAAAATCGTATCTTGGCAAGATATAAACTATTGAAAATACATATGAAAAAGCTTTTAATTTTACTGCCTTTATTGATGTTTGTTATTGCATCCTGTGTTGAAGATGATGGTCAACAGACAGCAGAATCAAGCCAGCAACCCTCACATGCTGCTGGTATGGAAGATGTTGATCACGCATCAATTATTGAAAATGCTGTTTTTACGGATCTGGATGGAAATGAAGTTACATTGGCTGATTTCAGTGGTAAAGTTCTGGTGATCGATTTTTGGGAAACCTGGTGTGGACCTTGCCTGCAGGTATTTCCATCCCTGAATGAGATTCGAGGTGAGTATCCGGATGATTTTGAAGTTCTTGCCGTAACAATAGGGATGACCGAAGGACCGGAGGAAGCAAGAGCATTTAAAGAAAATCATGATTATGATTTCTATTATCTCTACGATCAAAACAATGTATCCGATGAACTCGGTATCATGAGTATCCCATTCAAAATGTATATCGATCCTGAAGGAAATTATATTAAGCACGAAATAGGAAGTCGTGGACGCCAGGGAGATTATGAAAGTGCCAAATCGGTACTTCTTGAATATATTTCGGATTAAGATGCATGAAAATAGGAAAATCAAAAATTGGTTAGAAAGTATACGTTATTGAACGTTATTGGAGATCGAATAAGTAATGGTAACTCTAACAACAAAACAAGCTTAATACGACATGCAACAAGTAGAAAAACTGCCTTATAAGGTAAAAGATATTTCACTGGCTGATTATGGCCGAAAAGAGATCAGGCTTGCAGAGGCAGAGATGCCCGGTCTGATGGCACTTCGGGAGGAATACGGCAAGAAAAAACCTCTGAATGGTACACGTATCGCCGGGTGTCTTCACATGACGGTTCAGACTGCCGTGCTCATTGAAACACTACTTGAACTGGGAGCAGATGTTCAATGGTCATCCTGTAACATCTATTCCACTCAGGATCATGCAGCGGCGGCGATTGCTGCGGCAGGATGCCCGGTTTATGCATGGAAAGGGATGAATGAAGAGGAGTATGACTGGTGTATCGAACAAACTCTATTCTTTGAAGATGGCAAACCGCTCAACATGATTCTTGATGACGGGGGTGACCTGACCAATATGGTACTGGATAAATATCCGGAGCTGACCGATGGCATCCGCGGTATTTCTGAAGAGACCACAACCGGGGTACTTCGTCTGTATGACAGATTGAAAAATGGCACATTGCCAATTCCGGCTATCAATGTGAACGATTCAGTTACAAAATCAAAGTTTGATAACAAATACGGTTGTCGCGAATCTTGCGTTGATGCCATTCGAAGAGCAACCGACGTAATGCTTGCCGGCAAAGTAGCAGTCGTAGCCGGATATGGAGATGTCGGAAAAGGCTCGGCTGCGTCCCTGCGGGGTGCCGGTGCCCGGGTCATTGTCACGGAAATCGATCCGATCAATGCACTACAGGCGTCTATGGATGGATATGAAGTGAAGAAAATGAAAGATGCCGTCAAAGAAGCCAATATAGTGATTACTGCTACCGGGAATTGTGATGTACTCACCGACGAGCACTTCAAAACCATGAAGGACAAGACGATCGTCGGTAATATCGGTCATTTCGACAATGAAATCGATGTGAAGTGGCTGAAAGAAAATGCTGAAGAAGATAACATAAAACCACAAGTGGATCTGTTCCGCCTTGAGAATGGAAATGAAATTATTTTGCTTTCTCAGGGTCGCCTGATGAATCTCGGAAATGCTACCGGTCACCCGAGCTTCGTGATGAGTAACAGCTTCACCAACCAGACACTGGCGCAAATTGCCCTCTGGAACGAAGATTTTGAGGTTGGCGTGCATGTTCTGCCGAAGCACCTTGATGAAAAAGTAGCGCGTTTGCACCTTGAAAAAATCGGTGTGGAACTCGACGAACTGACCGAGGAGCAATCCGAGTATACCGGAATTCCAAAAGGAGGGCCTTACAAGCCGGATCATTACCGGTATTGATCAACGATTGCGGATAAAATAACTTCAATAGGAACCTCCGGGAGAATTTTCCGGAGGTTTTTTATTGACGTTGATTTTTGATCCAGGAAATCAGGTGATCGGTTACTTCTTCCCGGTTTAATTCGTTGAACATTTCGTGGCGGCCATCCGGGTAGATCTTCAATGTTTGTCGGTCAATACCGGATTGATAGAGTAAGCTGCAGAGTTCATTTATCCCTTTATTGGCGTTGGCAATCGGATCTTCACTGCCAGCAAGCAGATAAAATGGGATTGCGGGATCGATCAATGCAAGATTCTTTTTGCTGTATACGGCACGCAAACCATTAAAAAAATCTCGATAGAATGAATTACTGCAAATGAAACCACATGCGGAGTCTTTTAGATACTTATCAACTTCTTTTCTGTCCCGTGTGAGCCAGTCGGATTGCGTACGTTGTGGTTTGAAACGGCTCCGGGCTTTACTAAACATCAACCGGTTCAGCAGCGGGCTTTGGGCGGAACGGACGAAGAAAAACCCCAGCAAACCAGCAACTATTGCTCCTTCCCTCAGTAGTCCGGCAGAAGGGTCAGGCGGACCAGATAAAATAACTCCATCCGGTTTTAACGGGTATAATTGTAACAGTCTCAGTACCAGTGATGACCCCATGCTGTGGCCGACCAGGTATTTGGGAACTTCTTCATACCATTTCATGATCTGCAGGTAGAGTGTGTTCAGATCATCCGTCATCAGATGAAAACCATCTCCCTCCGGGATAAATCCACGAAAGTAAGGATCGGTTTGCCCATGCCCCCTATGGTCATTGGCAATTACGACATATCCCTTGTTAGTCAGATCTCTGGCAAGGCGTTCATAACGGAGTGCGTGTTCAACCATTCCATGGGAAATTTGTACAACTCCCTCTATGTGGTTGGTTTCGGGCTCCCATCGATATATCCGGATTGTCTTTCCCCCTTTCCCGGTAAAGGTCATTTTTTTGAATTTCATTTATCAATCATGATAAAGGTGTATGCTTGAGTGGGACAAAACGCATTGGATATCACAGTTAAACATTAATTTTCCAGGCTGAACCCGGCATCAAGAGCTCGTGCGATTCGATCACGGGACTCAAGCAGGTGTGCTTCTGTATAAGCGTTAAAATCGTACAAAGGCGGAGTCAACCGCAGTTCAAGGCGCTCATTGAGATTGCGCAGGGTATGCCGGGCTACTGCTCGTGCATCGGCCGGCATACCGGATGGCGGATTTGTCAGTATTCTAATCATCGAATCGAGGTGTGCCCGTTGCAGATCACGGCGATTGCTGCTAATATTTTCACCAGGTGCCTGCCAGGTTTCATTCCAGATGGCTTCCGTGAGAGTGCTCATTAATTCGGGTATCGTGACTGTATTTTCTGTGCCGAATTTGGCTTCTGTGTCACGAATCCGTTCGAGTCGCACAGGATTCAGCAGCTGGTTAAGAAGGCTGGTTTGAACACCTAGCTTGGTTTGATGGATCGGGAAGTCGATCCTGCCCTGCCAGGTATTGCTCATTCCCCAGTGATTCCACCGGTTGGCACCAAACGACTGGTACACATACTGAGGAATATCGAAGGCATCAGCAGCAAATGCATATTGAACGATCATGTCGAGTGCTTCCTCCTGTTGTTCTCTTGGAACCGGTTCAAAGGGCATGCGTCCGCCGTGATCTCCTGCATGATCCCTGTATTGATGTTGTCCGCCAAGATATTTTACCGTGGGTGCGAGGGCGCGAGCATACTGGAAAAAAACACTCTGAAACAGGTCTGATACTTCGTAATACGGCATGTTGTCCTCAAGAGCGATCTCTGGAAGCAGAGGAAGCATGCCCCGGATCAGATCGGCCCGGCCGCGACCCCAGGCCAGCGGGCTTTCACTCAGACTGAAAACGTTAATATCAGGATCCAGGGCTCCTGCTCCGCGAGCATCTTCATCGGTGCCATAGGCATGGCCGGGCTCGGCAGCGCGCCTGGCAATTTCCTTTGCCTTTTCATCATCCGGTATATATCCGTAGCTAATGACCCAACGATCGTAGGTGCCGACTACCTTGTTGTAGTAGTGTCCGTGTTCTTCCTGTTCCGGAGCAATATTTGGAGAAGGATAATCCATAACTGAACTATAGACGCCGTGTTCACCGGTCCAGTGGGTATCATGAAGTTTATCAAGCGGGGTATCTGTTGAAGAACGGAAATTGTGCCGCAGACCAAGAGTATGTCCCACTTCGTGCATGGTTACCCACCGGGCAGCATCGTTTACATAATCATCGGGCATCGATTCACCCGGCTTGACCAAGCCACTAGCCAGCATGGCTGCACGAGCCAAATTCGTTTGAGTTCCCATTTCATGGAAAAAATCTTCTGTCTTAATTCCCATTTTCATTGCTTCCAGCTCATCTTCATCGACGTCATAGATGCTGCTGATTGCCATATGTGGTTCAATCATATTGCGATAGGTATTCCGAAAGCCGAGGAACATATTCGCCTCGTAAAGCATATCGGCATTCAGGATTTCACCGGTTCTGGGGTCAACGATCGATGGCCCGATCGCTCCGTAACCGGGTTGATCAGAGACATTCCATCGCAGGGTCGGAAAGCGGATATCGCCGGCTTCTACCGTATCGGGCAGCATTTCGGCTCGAATAGCATTTCGGAATCCGGCTTCCTCAAATGCATCCTGCCATGCTTCCACTCCCTCTTTCATCGGCTGTCGGTACCGATCGGGGATGGTATTTTCGAGGTAGTAAACGATCGGTTTTATCGGATCACAAAGCCCATCAGCCCCCGGGGAGCCGTCACACTCAAGCCTCCAACGGTTGATATACCTCCGGAAAAATTCGTCATTTGTTTCGGTAAAATCCTTATGAACCGTCATAAAGTAACCGAGACGGTCATCTGCCATTCTGGGAGTCATCGGTTCTTCGGGCAGTTTGGAAAGGGAATAGAAAATTGAAACAGGAATAAAACGGTGATCTGGCACGGAACGCGGGCCCGATTGCTCCTGGTTTCGGAATGTAAGTTTTGCCTGGATATTGCTGTTATCCGGGAATGACTGTATTAGTTCGAGGTGACTCCGGTTTCGGTCGAAAGAAGCCCGACCTGGTTGACCCGGCCGGGAAGCAACAGCAGATTGAATTCGCTGGCTGATGTCTGATAGGTCACCAACAAACCAGTTGTAGACATTGATTAGCATGGTGCCATTACTGTTCGTTGCTTCAATAGCTGCAGTTTCAAGTACAGATTCGCCAAATGTGAGATAAACAGCCCGCTGTTGGGGAGTTCCCTCATCGGCGACATACCGGTGAGGTTTATTGACAAGGAAGAGTTTGTTTTCTCTTTTTTGGATGGCTGCGATTTCTGATTCAAAGATGTTAAGCATAGTGCCCCCGTATATTCCGGCTGCACCGATCCCACGTGCGATCTGGAAATTCAACAGGAAATCTTCATCAAGCTGATCAGGTTCTACAGACATATAAAGTCTGTTTTCAATCTGATAGAAATCGAAGAAGCCCTCGAATTTTTCGGCATTCTCGATGAGTTCATTAAACTTTGCATCATCTTCGTTGTTTTGGTCTTTTGCAATTGCGTTTAAGGCAAGGAAAAAAGTAGCAATCATCAAGATGGGTAATAATCTGCACATAAGTTGATCCTGAATTTGTTGAATGAATGAAGAAGAAAATAGGTATAGTTAATTTTAAATAGCTTTTATTTTTCTCTCATTAAATAAACATACGAAAGAAGAGATGAAAAATTTTAAATAAAGTATTCAGGCAGAGATATAAGACTCAGATAGGATAGACAGATTTATCTCGAATTTGTCTCCGCAGACATACATGGTACAATAGAATAAAAATCTTGCTGATCAGCTGAAGACAGCCGAACGTCAGGTCCAGACTTTGATATCTGAATGGAAAAGGCTCAAAAACTTTTCAGCTTGTACCCTGCGAATCAACTTTTCGATGTTTTGTTTGTTTAAATCGGACCTGTTGCCTGTGGATTTGAGCAAGGTATAAACAGAAAAACAGAGATATTTCAGACAGCCTTCTATACCTGATTTGTAATACGTATCAATAAGCTGATAGATAAATTTACGGGAGTTGCGCCGCGCAGTTTTCAGGTCAAATGACTTCATTTTATCCATTTTGAATATTTCGGTAAGTGCCCTGTCATTAATCGGGAGAACCTGATGATAAATATATTCTTTATTTACAATATAATTTCCCGAAAAATTATCAATATGTAATATTGTATAATAATTAGTAAACATAGTAAGAATATCATCATAAATATTTTCGGGAAGTTTTGTTTCCGTATAATGATCGTCTATGAGTTTCACAGACAGCAGGCCGGCATTGGTAAGGCATTCATGTAGTGGGATATTTCCAGATGAATACTTTTCAAGCTGTTCATTGATCTGGTTTAGCATTCTCTGTTTTGAAACAGTTAAATCGCGGCTTTCGCTAATTAATATATTTTCTTGCGGTTTCATGGGAATAATAATTTAATCATTGATTATA
>SLOU01000137.1 GCA_007132385.1 Balneolaceae bacterium
AAGACTGAAGTAGTAATAGATCGGGTCACTTCAGCAGCCATGCCGCGGCAGATTGAACGTGTGCCGGCAGGATCTGAATTTGAACTGAATATTGTTCTTAATGTATTTGAAAATGATGATGAAGAAAAACTGGTTGATTATGTTCAGGTTGGACTTCGACTTATGGAAGATGACTATCTTGGCGGAAGTGGTTCTCGAGGCAGTGGAGAGATTGAGCTGGATTGGAACAACCTGTTGATCAACCAAAAAACCCTCACCGATTATGAAAAGGGTAATGAATGGCAGCCTCACAACGTGAATGGGTAGAGAGTTATGGAAACCACGATATTTTATCTGAAACCGGAAGCTCCGTTTCATCTACAAACCGGCGGAGGTGATCATGAAACGGTTGATTTATACCCACGGTCTGATACTCTCTCAGCGGCTATTTGCTATTGGTGGTTTCGTCAATACGGAGATCTGAAGGGTTTTCCTGTTCAGCTTCCATTCCAAGTCTCATCACTATTTCCGGCTGTGAATGTAAATGGAAATATTCAAAGATTATACCCAAAACCTGCCGGGTTACGTATCGATCCGGATAAACATCACCACAAGGTGTTTAAAAAGATTCAATGGCTGGATGCCGAACTATTTGAACACTGGAGAACCGGTGGAAAATTGGATGATTATTGGCCAACGGATTCCGGGGATCAGCGATTAAAACGAAATGAAACGGTACTTGTAAAAGATGAACAGAAAGACCTCGGAAAAGGAGCTCTTTTAAAAACGGATGCGAGAACCAGAGTGGTGCTTGACAGGGTGAACAGTGCATCTACACCTTTCCATTTCGTCAGAGTGTTTCATGCAGAAGATGTTCATCTTTGGTTTTATGCAGATCTTGATCCTTCACAAAAAGAGAAATTCACGGCAATGCTTCGTTTATTGGGAGATGAAGGAATTGGTGCAGACCGTACTATTGGAATGGGCCGGTTTTCAGTTGCTTCCGAAAAAAACAAAGCTCTGCCGGCTGGAAACGGAAAATGGCTAAATCTTGGCATTTTTAATCCGGTACCAGGAAAGGCAGAACACATAAACTGGGATCAATCTTCCTATAAGCTGGAAACCCGAAGCGGATGGGTGAGCGGGTATACTCTCCGCCGAAAACCTGTTCCTTGCATAGGAGAAAATGCCGTGTTGCATTCAAAAGAAAAACCAAAAGGTAATGTACCTTGTGTGGTAGATAAGGATGATGAAAAAATCCCGTCTGAAAAGCGCCCCGACTTTTCCGTGTACCGAGATTGCCGAGGGTACTTTATACCAACTCAAATTCATTAAAAAAATGCAGTTATCCGAAATCAAACAAATTACAGGTAACGAATCCAAAATTGACAAGAGAACCTTTACGGTGGTTCCATATTCACCGGTATTTGTCGGTTCAGGTATGTCTATGCGAAAAGGGCTCGATTTTTACTGCAGCAAAGGGCAAACACATCTTTTTGATCTCCAAAAAATTTATTACACATATATAAAAGATCTGGACAATCTTGAACAAGCTATTTTAAATGGCAGCCTGGATCAATTTATTAATGGTAAGGGAGATAATCCTTTAAATTTCGTCAAACAGACCGTTACCGGAGATGTACTTGGCCAGGAACTGATGCAACCTGTGCGCGATGGATTTGGACATCCAATTTTGCCGGGAAGCAGTTTAAAAGGCAGCATTCGTACAGCTTTATTTGCTGAGTTGTTTAAAGATAAAAAAATGAAGGTCAGTGATTATGAAAAGGCTATAAAGGGAAGAAAAGTCAATGGCAATGAGCTGGAAAGAATTTTATTGTCAACAAGTATGAATAGAGGGAAAGCTCCAAATTATGATCTGGGAAGAGTTTTAAGAATTTCGGATGCAACATTTAAACCGGAAGATCTTGAAGTTTTTAATTCTGTGGTTATTAATCAAACCAACCGTGGTTATCAGTATAAAGTAATGGGAAGAGGCGCAAGCAATAGCCAGCATTTATCCGATGCAACGTTTATTTCAACTCTTGCCCTTTCTTTTGACGCTGATCTTGTAAAACCTGCGGAATTTTCCATGTCGATTGATAACATGGCTAAGAAAGCAATAGACTGGAAAAATACGTTTGATTTTCGGTACGTTGCAAATGCTTGCAATAACCTTTCTAAACGTCTCATTGAGTATGAATTAGCTTATTTTTCTGAGGCATTGGCTGATTTACCTGTTCTGGAAATCATTAAGGAAGAGTACAGCCTTTTAACAGAGGATGTTGAACAGTGTATTGAGGATACAGAAAAAGGGAAAACATGCTGGATGATGCGAACAGGCTGGGGGTCCGGCTGGCTGAGTATGACAGGTGGGCATGGTTTTCTTTCTGATCCGGATGGTAATGAGTACATCACTTCACTTAAAAAAGCCGCTCACTTTTTATTTAAAAGGACGAAAGGATTTGAATATCCTAAAACAAGAAAAGTTGTGCTGGATATTGCTAAAAAACCGGCATCTATAATGGGCTGGCTTTTGATTGAACAGAAATCATAGAATGTCAACACTCATCTGCCTCATATCCGGCCAATTGGTACCCAACTTGCTTTCGGTAATTAAACTTGAACCGAAAAGTGTGGTTCTGGTTCATACGGAAGCCACACAGAAACAGGCCGATCACTTTGGTGCCATCATTCAGAAGCGATATGGTGTGCAGGAAGTGATCAAAAAAGATGTGCTTCCGTTTAACCCGCTGGCTATTCGGAAAGTGGCAGAAGAGATTATTCGTGACTTTCTGGGAAGTAAAATAACGTTAAATTACACCGGTGGCACGAAGCCAATGGCCATTGAGTTTGTTCGTGCATTCGAAGATCAGGATGCCACCCTTCTTTATACCGA
>SLOU01000095.1 GCA_007132385.1 Balneolaceae bacterium
AGTCGAGAGGCGGGTTGGTGACCTGGGCAAAATTCTGATAGAAAAAATCGAAGAAAGACCGGGGCTGATCCGAAAGTACAGCCAGCCGGGCCGTATTTCCCATCGATCCGATCGGTTCTCTGCCGTTCAGGATCATCGGGTAGAGGACATTCTTGAGGTCTTCGTCAGTGTAGTTAAACAGGTGCATCCGGTCCAGGTGCGATGGCCCCTCGGGGGGAGGCGATTCCTCGAGTGTCAACAGTCGTGGATCGAACTTTGCATTGTGGTGCTCCCGGGAGTGACTCGGATCGCGAAAGTGTACGTAGCCTGAATTCAGGTCGACCGTAACGCCGCGGCCGGCGTAGAGCGTTCCTTTGCCAAGCACTTTGGATGCGGGTATATCAAACGTACCAGCCTCTGAAGATAGATAAAAGTGATCCCGTGTTCTCATCCAGCGGCAGGGGCGGAAGCCGTTGCGGTCCAGGCGGGCCCCGATATTGTTACCCTCACAATAGGAGATAAAAGCCGGCCCGTCCCATGGTTCCATGGCGCGGCTCCAAAATTTATAAAAATTATTGCTTTGATCGGAGGGCGGGATCATCAGGGCGAGGATATCTTCCACATTCGGGATACTGCTCCTGTACCGAAGAGCTTCAATCATTTCATTGAGGCTGCCCGAGTCGCTGATCCTTTCCTGTGTAAGCAGTTGTTCAGGTTTTACACCCAGCATTTTTTCCCTCGAATTGGCCCAGGAGCGGTTACCGGCAATGGTGTTGATCTCCCCGTTATGCCCGATTAGCCTGAAAGGTTGAACCTTGTCCCAAGATGTGCGAGTATTGGTGCTAAAGCGCCTGTGAAACAGGACAAACCGGGTTTTGAAGGAGGGGTTTTGAAGATCCGGGTAATACTTTTCGAGCGCATCCGATCGGGTCAGTGCCTTGTAGATGATCGTTTTGGCGGAAAGCGAGGCAAAGAAAAACTCATCGGGAATCCCGTTTTCATTCTGCTTGATGCGGGTTTTCTGTTTGGCTGCATAGAGAAGTTTGTCGAACGAGAGGTCGGTTCTGCACTCGTCCGGCCGTTCGATAAAAGCATGGACGGTGTGGGGAATTGATTTGAGGGCTTCCGAACCCAGTACAGAAATATCCACTAGTACATCACGATATCCGAGGATATTGAGGCCTTCAAACTGAAAAGTGTTTTCAAAAACATGAAGAGCGGTGCGTCTTCGTTCAGGATCAACCGGAACAAAGAGTGTAGCAACGGCTGTCGAATCCCGTTCAAAGCCGAACAATTCAAACGGGATGTCTGTCATGATACCCGCGCCATCACCCGTAATCTGATCGGCAGCACAGGCTCCCCGGTGTTCCACCCGTTTCAGGGCATTGAGTCCCTGTACAAGTTGGTCGTGGCTGAACACACCTTTCCGGCTGGCGATAAAACCAACACCACATGCAGACTTTTCCATACTTGTATATCTCATATTCGATATACTCCAGTATTCTCGTTAAAAAATGTAGAGGATAGCTCGTCTGAGGAATGCCTGTACCCTGCCGTTTCCGGATCGGAAGATCTGAATGGAAATAATAGCAGAACTTACAAAAAGCAGAAAAAAATGAAGATATTCAAAAATTTCTGTTTTTAAAGAGGTTATTTTGTTGGGCTTAGTCCTGGAAAAGTGTACTTATGTCAAATAAAGAGGGAATTTCCAAAAAAATAATCAGTAAGCGGGATATCTGACCGGTATTCCGGAAGTTTTCATGGATGATTTAAGCTCAGAAATTTCAATTTCCCGGAAGTGGAAGATGCTTGCGGCCAGTACGGCATCGGCGTTTCCCCGGGTGATGGCATCTACACAGTGATCGATTGTGCCGGCCCCTCCGCTGGCGATGACTGGAATGGTAACAAGTTGATTCACCTTGTAGAGAAGGTCGATGTCGAAACCCGACTTGGTGCCGTCGCGGTCCATGCTGGTAAGCAGGATTTCACCAGCCCCGAGAGATTCGGTTTGCTGCATCCATTCGATCGCATCTAGTCCGGTAGGTTCCGAGCCTCCCTTGATATAGACCTCCCAGCCAGGGTTTTTTCGTTTGGCATCAACGGCAGCGACAATCGCCTGGGAGCCGAACCGGGCGGACGCCTCAGTGATAAGCGGCGGATTTTTGACGATGGCGCTGTTCAGCGAGACCTTGTCGGCTCCGGCGCGTAAGATATCGCCGATCTCCTCCACCGATTTGATGCCACCTCCCACGGTAAAGGGAATATTGATCTCTTTGGAGATCCGTTTAACCAGATCGATGAGCGTTTTGCGTTTCTCTTTGGTTGCGGTTATATCCAGGAATACCAGCTCGTCGGCGCCTTCCTCCGAGTATCGTTTGGCAAGTTCGACCGGGTCGCCAGCATCGCGCAACCCGACAAAGTTGACACCTTTTACCGTTCTTCCGTCCTTGATATCCAGGCAGGGTATGATCCGTTTTGTAAGCATGATGAGAATATATCAAGTATTAAGATAAATTGTGGTAATCAGGAAGTGCTTGCCAGTAACATAGTATTCAAATATTGATATTATTGTAATGCTATAGGAAGTATACTGCTATCTTCTCTACCCACCAATCCCATCGGATGGAGAAAGTACCTCGATTTATAAGTAAATTTATCTATAACTCAGAATCGGCCCGGTGACTGATAATATTGTAACGAGACTCTCGGATTTTGTTTGCAATAATGAGCAGATTTTGTATTTATACAACAAATATAGCCGTGCTAAACGATATGTTGGTACTGACTGCTTAACTCTGTATCCATTAATAAACGAAGTCATTTCATGAATGAATCTGATAAAAACCAAAAAACCGGATATTCTCGTCGCGATTTTCTGAATAAAACTGCTGCATTGTCTGCAGGTTTTACCATCTTGCCCAGCAAAGTTGTCAGCGGACTGGGACACAAAGCCCCCAGCGACCGACTAAATATAGCAGGTGTGGGTGTTGGTGGCCGTGGTGCATCTATGCTAAATGCCTTGCAGGATAGCGAGAATATTGTCGCCTTGTGTGATGTCGACTGGAGATACTCACAAGAAGTGTTCGACCGCTACCCGGATGCAGAAAAATATTGGGACTGGCGGGTTATGTATGATGAGATGATCGATGATATTGATGCGGTGATTGTTGCCACATCCGACCACACGCATGCAGCGGTTGCAGCTCATGCCATGACTCTCGGTAAACACGTATACGTTGAAAAACCACTCACGCATACGGTATACGAATCCCGGCTTTTGACCAAATTGGCTGAGGAGTATAATGTAGCAACTCAGATGGGAAATCAGGGTGCCTCCGGCGAAGGTGTCGATTTGATGACCGAATGGATTGCTAACGGGGAGATCGGAGAGATTACCAGAATCGAGGCGTTCACGAACCGTCCGATTTGGCCGCAGGGTTTGAACCCGCCGAGTGAAGAACATCCTGTTCCGGATACCATGAATTGGGATCTTTTTATCGGCCCGGCCCAAATGCGCCCATACAATGAAATTTACACACCCTGGAATTTCCGCGGATGGTGGGATTTCGGGACAGGGGCACTTGGTGATATGGCGTGCCATATCCTGCACCCAGCCTTTAAAGCACTCGAATTGGGGTATCCAACGAAAGTACAGGGAAGTTCCACCCTGTTGTTAAGAGACTCTGCTCCAACAGCAGAAAAAGTCCGGCTTATCTATCCAGAAAGGGAAAGCAGTTTTGGAACCCTGCCCGAGGTGGAAATTCACTGGTATGATGGTGGGATACAACCCCTCAAACCTGAAGGCTGGCCGGATGGAAAAAATATGAACCATCGGGGTGGCGGTGTGATATTTTATGGCTCCGAAGAGACACTGGTTTGTGGTTGTTACGGGGCTGATCCCTGGTTGATCTCCGGGCGGGTGCCGGAGGTGCCGAAAACGGAGCGACGAGTGGGTGAAGGTGAGCACGTCAGAGATTGGGCAAGATCCTGTAAAGAAAGTCCTGACAACCGTGTGGAAACCAAATCCGCATTTAAGGAAGCAGGACCTTTTAATGAAATGGTTGTGATGGGGGTATTGGCCGTTCGCCTTCAAGGTTTAAATAAAGAACTTGAATGGGACGGTGAAAATATGAAGTTCACCAATATCAATCCGAATGAATTTATTGATGTTGTCGTAGAAGACCGGTTCAGTATAGAGGACGGAAGCCCATCCTTTACCCAGGAGCGGACTGACCCGTTCAACGCACTTGAGTATGCAAATAACCTGATACGAACACCTTACAGGGAAGGGTGGGACCTGCCGGATATGCCCGGTTGATTACAATGAAACGTTACTGTTTAGCCCTCGATCTTATTGACGATCCGCAATCTATTCGTGAATATGAAAAGATTCATGAAGATGTATGGCCGGAGATTGAAAAAAGTTTCCGTGATGCAGGGATTCTCAAGATGGAAATTTATCGTGTCGATAACCGGCTGTTTATGATCCTGGATGTTGAAAGTGATTTCAGATTCGAGGAAAAAGAGCGAATGGATCAGGAAAATCCGGTTGTACAGAAGTGGGAAGAGATGATGTGGAAATACCAGCAAGCTATTCCGGGGTCACAGCCGCATCAGAAATGGAGGCTGATGAAAAATATCTATGATTTTCATCAGTAAACAGCTGACAAATCCTCAAGGCTGACTTTCCCTTCGTAGTACGCTTTGCCCACGACGACCGATTGTACACCTGTTTCAGGCAACTGTCTCAGGTCATTTACAGATGATACGCCACCGGAAGCGATCCATTCCAAATCGGAAAATTCGTTTACAAGCTGTCTGTACAGGTCAAAGTTCGGCCCCTCCAGGGTGCCATCCCTGGAAATATCGGTGCATAGTACCTCCTGCAGCCCGGCTTCCATCATCGGTTCCAGAAATTCCCTGAGTGGCTGATCTGACGTTTCAAGCCACCCGCCATAAGCCATCTTGCCGTCTTTTAAATCCATACCAAGGATACATCTGCCCGGATAATGGCGCAGGGATTTTTTCCAGTCGTTCGGACTCTTAACCGCCATAGATGAACAGATAACTTTATCGATGCCCGAATCAAGTAAATCTTGTACATCCCCGAATGAACGGACCCCGCCTCCGGTTTGTACCGACAGTTTCAACTCCCGAATAATTTTTAAAAGGTGTGGCTGGTTCCTGAATTCACCCGTTTTGGCACCGTTGAGATCTACCACGTGAATATGATCAAATCCGGCATCCCGGAATTTGACAGCTTGTTCAAACGGGTTATTGTCGTAAACGATTTTGCGGGAATAGTCACCCTTGGTAAGTCTTACAACCTGTCCGTCGAGAAGGTCAATTGCAGGAATTACGTTCATAATGAATTCTGAATAGCTTGTTTGGTTTACGAATCCGGCTGACCGTTTTTACGGTCTTCCACGATATCCAAAAAATTTTGTAAAAGCATAGAACCGATTTGCCCCGATTTTTCTGGATGAAATTGAACACCCATAAAATTGTTTTTGGCTGCAACGGCGGCAAAATCACAAATATAGTTGCAGGTAGCCAGAGTATAATCATTCGGCGGAGCATAGTACCCGTGCACATAGTAAAGAAACTGTTCGTTGCCGATATTCTTTAAAAGCGGGTGCTCCTTTAAGGGCTTGAACTGGTTCCACCCCATGTGTGGGACTTTCCCTGTTTTTGGATCGAATCTTTTAAGTCTGCCCGGAATGATTCCCAATGACCGGGTTTCACCTTCTTCGGTTGATTCGTAAAGCAATTGCATGCCCAGGCAGATTCCGAGTACCGGTTTTTTTGTGTTTTTCAGCCATCGATCCAGCTTTCGTTCTTTCAGATCGTTCATGGCCGACTCTGCGTGACCTACACCCGGAAACAAAATTGCATTACACGATTCGAGTTTATCGATATCATCGGTTATAATATAGTCTGAACTCAACCTGTCCAGCGCATTGGAGACAGAGGCGAGATTGCCTGCCCTGTATTTTAATATTCCTATCATAAATGGGTGCTGATGGTCAAATAGCGGTTACATGGTATCAAATAATCCTTAAGAAGTTTTGTAACACACATTTTTGGCGTTTCTACCATTCCATTTTGATTCATATATTGGAAAATTCCAACAAGTAGGTGTTACCTGTTGAAGTCGTTAAATTCGGCATCCATCACTATTTACCGGCACCCTGGGCTCTATAAGTGTTCTTTTGAGCTGGGTAATAAACCTTTAGCCCTTTCAGTTCGAGTCACGGCAAACCGAAGAGCTTTGGCAAATCCTTTGAATATAGCTTCGATCTTGTGATGTTCATTATTGCCTTCCGCCCTGATCTGCAGCGTTGCTTTCATATTCATGGCCAGGCTGTGGAAGAAGTGTTCGGCCATTTCCGCAGGAAAATCACCGATATACTCCCGCTGAAAATCGACGTTCCAGACCAGGTATGGACGGTTCGAAAGATCCAATGCGACTTCCGCCTGCGCCTCGTCCATGGCCAACAGGAAACCATAACGTTGTATTCCCGTTTTGTCGGTTCCGCAGACCTTATACAGCGCCTCACCCAGAGTGATGGCTACATCCTCAATCGTATGATGCTCGTCGATTTGCAGGTCACCGTCAGCCCGGATTTCAAGATCGATCAATCCGTGTCGCGCGATCTGTTCGAGCATATGATCAAAAAATTTCAAACCGGTTTCAATATTGCTTGATCCGGTGCCATCAAGGTTGAGTGTGATTTTAATGTCGGTTTCAGCGGTTTTCCTGGAGTGGTTCGCTTTTCGTTGCGGAAACAGGAACCGGTTCACCAGCAGAATCCAGTCGGGCCCCGTTGCGGCCGGTTCACCTTGAACCTGGATTACCAGGTTTCCATCTTTGGAATTTAGTTTGATTTCACCTTTTGCCTGCGGTCGGGTAAATCCGGTAAAGAGAATCTGCTCGTTTTTCAGCAGTGTTTTCTGTTTTTCTGAAAGTTTGTCTGTGTCCGAAGCAATCGAATAGCCATTTTCCGTCAGGCGTTTCATCCCATAAAGCGCACCACTGTAGAGCCATTCGTCCGATCCGGCTTGCAGGGCATCGTTTTCAATCCAGATTTTCATAAAGTAATCTCCTTCAGCGTTTTTAAAAAACGTACATTTTCATCCGGCATGCCTACCGTGACTCTCAGGCAATCTTCACAACCGGTTTGATCTCCGCGGTACCGGACAATAATTCCATTGTCCGCCAGTCTTCGATAAATCTCTTTGGCATTCCTGATCCGAAAGAGAATGAAATTGGCATTAGACGGGTAAACTTTTTCAACCGTTGGTGCTTGATTAAGTTGTTCAACCAGGTATTCTCTTTCCTCAATGATTTTCTCGATATTCACCCGGATCAGATCTTTGTGTTCAAATGCCTCAAGAGCTGCCTGTGCTGTTAGTCTATTGAGGTTGTAGGGTGCCTTGATTTTGAGCATATACTCAATAACCGGAGAATTCGCCAGGGCAATGCCCAGACGGATTCCGGCCAAGCCAAATGCTTTGGAAAACGTCTGCAGGACTACCAGGTTGGGGTACTGCGGAAGTACTTCAGCCATCGACTCTTGACGGCTGAAATCGATATAGGCTTCATCGACCACCACGATTCCGGGAAACAGTTCAATCAGCTTCAGAATTTCTATTCGATTCAGGTCGTTGGCCGTCGGGTTGTTGGGGGAACACAGAAAGAGCAGCTTTGTTTTTGCCGACCGGGCGGCAAGTATTTTCTGTGCATCCGGCTGAAAATCTTCATCCAGCTGTACCTCTTGGATACCGACATCGTTGATAGCAGCTGAAACCTTGTACATCCCGTATGTGGGGGGTGTAATCATGATGGAATCTTCCCCCGGCACGCAAAATATACGGATTAGCAGGTCGATCGCTTCATCACTACCAACACCTGTAAAAATATTCTCTTTCAGGACACCCCGGTAAGAAGCAATTGTCTCCCTTAACCGGTTATGAACAGGCGATGGATATCGGTGCAGCTGCTCCTTGTGGCGCATAGGTGAACCAAGAGAATTTTCATTGGCATCGAGCAGGATTCCTTTGTCGAAGTCGTCCCGTGCACTTCGGTATGGGATCAGTGACTGTATATTGGGACGAACCAAGGGTTCGATATCGTCGATTTTAGGCATCGGAAACAGGAATTTGGTTTGATTTTGGTATACATCATCAATTAGTGTCAAATAGTCAATTTTTTCAGGCGGATTGAGACTGCCAGTTTGTGAGCGTCGAGTCCCTCCATTTCGGCCAGCGTTTCAACAGTGGGCCCGATGGTTTGCAGCCCTTCTTCGGAGGCTGTTTGAAAAGTGATGCTCTTTTGAAAACTGTCTAGTGATACGCCACTGTACATCCGGGCATATCCGTACGTAGGCAGGGTATGGTTGGTGCCCGAAGCGTAATCGCCGAGGCTTTCGGGGGTGTTTCTGCCAAGAAATACCGACCCGGCGTGTTCTACCCGGTCGATCCATTTTTCGGGATTTTCAAGGTTCAGGATCAGGTGTTCAGGGGCGTAACGGTTTGAAAAGTCCATAGCCCGGTCAACATTCCCGGCCTCCAGAATAAAGCTGTTTTCAAGGGCTTTTTTCGTTATCACGGCACGGGGCAGCTTTTCGAGCAACCTGGTCAACTCCTGCCGGAGTTTCTGAATGTCAAATCCGTTTACTGCGATCAGAACGACCTGGCTGTCGGGACCATGTTCGGCCTGTGAAAGCAGATCGGCTGCCACAAAGGATGGTTCGGCGCCATTGTCGGCAATGACCAGTACTTCCGAAGGACCGGCCGGCAAATCCATCGACACCATGGCATCGCTGTTTTGGAGCATCATTTTAGCGGCGGTTACGTATTGGTTGCCAGGGCCGAATATTTTGTCTGTCTTCGGAACGGTTTCGGTACCATAGGCCATGGCTGCAACTGCCTGGGCACCGCCCGCTGCAAGGATTCCGGCGGCACCAATTTTACGGGCAACATAAACAATGGAGGGCGGGATATTTCCCTGCCGGTCGGGCGGGGTGGCAATTACGATGGTCTTGCAACCGGCGATCGAAGCCGGTATTCCCAGCATCATGGCTGTCGACGGCAGTGGAGCGGATCCACCCGGGATATAGAGGCCAACACGTTCGATCGGCCTGAACCGTTTCATGCAAGTGACACCCGGCATTGTCTCAACCTGAAGGTCGCCACGAATCTGCTCCCGGTGAAAGCGGTATATGTTTTGCATGGCGGAATCGACAGCTTTCTGCTGTGCGACGGGCAGGCCGGCATCGAGATTGTGCGGATCCAGAAACAATTCCTCCATGGTACAACCCTCAAATTTTCGCGTGTACAACCGTACCGCTTCATCGCCTTTTTCCCTGACATCCCGGATAATCGGAGAAACCCTGGTTTCAATCGTTTCAGAATCGAATTTGGGCCTTCGGCAAAGATCCTGAATTTTCCTGTCATTGAGTTGATTGAGCTGATAAAGGTTCATAAAAAAATCATTTCATCAAGAATTATACGATCATGCTTTCGATCGGCAGCATTACGATACCGGAAGCACCGGCTTCCTTGAGCTGCTCCATCACCTGCCAGAATTTGGCGATCGGCACAACTGTGTGAATAGCCACCATTCCATCATCCGCCAGAGGAACGATCGTCGGGCTCTTCAGAGAAGGTATAATATTACGTATCTTCGGGATCGCTTCTTCGGGTGCATTCATCATGATATAGCGGCTGCGTTCAGCTTTTTGATACCCTTCGATCCGCAGAAGAATTTTTTCGATCAACTTCTTTTTCCCTTCCGACAACGGTTTGTTGGTTTGGATCAACTCGGTTTCAGATTCGTATATTGTGGCGATCTCCACAAGTCCGTTGGCTTTCAACGTATTGCCGCTAGAGACCAGGTCACTGATGGCATCGGAAACCTCCAGCCGGGGCGCAATTTCGACCGCACCGGAAAGTGTGATGAGATCGACAGACACTTCATGTTTCTCAAAAAATGACCGGGTAAGATTAGGATAGCTGGTTGCAATTTTTTTTCCGTCGAAATCCTTTACTTTTTTAATTGATCCGTTTTTGGGAGCCGCGATAGACAGCCGGCAGACTCCGTAATCAAGTCCCTTTAAAACCGTAACGTTAACCTGGTCTTCAGCAGTAACATTGCCGCCTACAAAACCGATATCACACACGCCGTCTTCGACATATTCGGGTATATCGTCGTCCCGGATCAGTAAAAGTTCGACGTCAAAATTCCGGCATTTCACAAGCATGCTTCGCTTATAATCGTCAAATCGCATTCCGATCCCCTCGAGCAAGTTCAGGGTTTTGTCGGTGAGCCGTCCACTTTTCTGAACGGCTATTCGTAAGGAGGTATCAGAGTTCAGAGTTCGCATAGTGAGTTATAACAAATCGTTTGAATCGTTAATAATGATCATGGTACATTGATAGAAAACAAATCGGGGAAAACGTTAAAGTGGGCAAAATGGGATGTGGCCGGAATGTACTTATGCAATTTGCCCATGGTGACCAAGATGATGGCCGTGGTGATGAAGAGAATAGCTATGAATAAATGGTATTTTCATTCCGGAGGGAATATAGCTTTTTTTTTAACTCTAATGCCAATAAAATTACCCGGCAGCTGATAAAATTTTTTATCAATCTATCCTTGTGCATGCGTCATCGGTGAATCGGTAACGACCGGGTTCAAATCGAATGGTGGTCAAATTATTGTTAAAATTTCCGTTTGAAGGTGAAAAATCCTCTTTATATTCCGGCACATTAAATTTGACTATTTATTCACAAGACTAACATTTTGATCATGAAAACAATCGCGCAGTTAACATATATACCGCTTTACACAGAACATCCTAAAGAACAGGTACAGGATCTGATTGAATTTCTGGCACAGCATGATGTGGAGGTGGATGTCAATTACCTGTCTACCAGCATTAAAGGCGATACAGATGTCGTATTTGACCTGATCCGGGAAATCTATGACGAAATGACCCTTGAAGGGCAGTCGTTTCGCTTCCACGTGGAACTGTTAAGTCCGGTCGGAAATAAAAATGCCTGATTTCCCGGGAAATTGAGTATTTCACATGGGTAAACCTGAGTATTGCACCGGTTATTCAATGAATAATTATTGGGTCAGCCCGACCATATCAGTGTCTGTAGCAAATACTTGACAATTCCGAAAATTTAGGTTTATATAGTGTGAGCGATACATTGATATTGAAACAGTTTGAGTTTATACTAACAGCGATAA
>SLOU01000145.1 GCA_007132385.1 Balneolaceae bacterium
CTTTATGAAAAAGAACTCTTACTGGCTGAGGTTTTACACCGGGTAAACAATAACCTTTCATTAATTACGGCTTTTCTGGATATGGAACTCAACAATATTAAAGATGAAAATTGTCGGGCGTTATTTAAAAAAAGCCAGATCCGAATCAAAACCATCGGTATTGTTCATCAAAAACTTTACCAGGCTGAAGATTTTTCTAATATGCCATTGAAAGGGTACATTGAGGAAATACTGACAACAGTAAAAAGAAATTGGAGAAAAGGTGAAGTTGATTTTCTGTTCAATTCAAATGTAAATGGTACTAAATTGAATGTTAATCAGGCGATTCCATGTGGAATTATTCTGAATGAATTGGTAACAAATGCATGCAAGCACGCTTTTACTGAAAGATCTTCAGATAACAAGGTCAAAGTGGATATACGGACTTTGAAAAATCAGGTTATTATGTCCGTTTCAGACAACGGGATCGGTCTGCCACAAGGTGTAGAGCTTGAAAATGCCAACACTTTGGGATTTACAATTGTCAACATTCTGAGGAAACAGCTTAATGCGGATGTCAAGGTGAACTGTAAAGATGGAACAAGCTTCGAAATCCGATTCAAGAAAGCCCGATTTAAACGAGGAATGGCCAGCAACTTGCCTGGAAGTTGATAAACCGGTACCAATAATCATCATTTTCGGGTATATTCAGGTTCAATAAATTTCAATTAGATAGTCTATAAAACATGATACCTATTAACATTGAAATCGATGGTGAAAAATTTCAGGCAACCCTTAATGAAGATCTGGCTTCTGAGACTGTTCAGAAAATCAAAAAAGCATTGCCGATAGAGGCTAAGACGAATAAGTGGGGAGATGAGTTTTATTTCAGAGTACCTGTGATTATGGACCTTGAAAATGCAGTTGAGAGCGTTTCTGTCGGAGATCTGGCCTTTTGGCCACAGGGGAATGCTTTTTGTATTTTTTTCGGCAAAACCCCAATAAGCAGCAGTGAAAATGAAATTCTTCCGGCTTCGGCCGTAAACCCGATCGGCAGAATTGAATCTCCTGAAGAGTTAAAGAAATTCAGTGGAGGCGAGACAATAAAAATCAGCCTCGAAACCGAATGACAACGCCTACGGATGCAGACCTGCCGATCGACCGGTTTTATTAATCAATTCGTATAGACTTTAGAATGTATGGCACCTGCTCAATATCTGCCTGCCTGAAAAGTTTCAACGTTATATTCTACCGGTGAGATGGTTTTCAAATATTCGTAGATCGCTTCCAGGTCTTCTCGTTGCATGCCTGCATACATTCCCCAGGGCATAATAGTCTGGAATTGACCAGGTTCAACCCGGTGGGGTATGAATACACTGTCACTATAGGCTTTGAAGCGGTTTACAAATTGTTCTTTGGTCCATCCACCAATACCGGTTTCATGAGGTGTGATATTCGATGAGCGAATTACCGAGCCATCCGGCATATGAAATTCTGTGCCGCCGGCATAGGGTTCTCCGACAAAGTTGCCTCGCTCCATCCGTGTGTGACAATCGGTACACGCGGCAGCAGTGATCATGTATCTGCCGTATTCAACCACATCTTCGCGAGAGGGTTTAGCCTTGAGATCGGCTTTGACCGGCATGGTGTTGATCAGGAAGTTAACCGGAAAATCAGGTTTAGATTCGGGCAGTTCATTTTCTATGGGTTCGAGACTGCGCAAATAGGCGATGACCGCATGGATATCTTCTTCCGAGAGTTGAGAATAGTGAGGGTACGGCATGATCGGAAATAATGCTGAGCCATCTTTAGAGACTCCGGATGTGATCGCCCGGAAAATTTCACCGTCAGTCCAGTCACCCAGTGCCGAAGGTGTCAGGTTACGGGAGATAAATCGCCCGGGAGCACCAATCGATTGATCAAATATCTCACCACCTGCACCGAGTGTACCAGGCTCGGGTGGTCCACCGAAGAGGCTGAAATCACGAATGGCATGACAGTCCATACACAACATGACATGGTTGGCAAGATATCGTCCATGTTCAACCTTTTCTTCAGTAATTTCAATTTGCAGATCCGGCGCGGGACCCACATTTGGCAGCATTAAGGAAAGATAGCCAATCACACTGAATACAATTACCAGTAAAGTCCCTGCAAAATATGCGATATACCGAAAAATTTTAGCTCCCATACCACTTATTCCTTTTAAATGTTATAATTCATATTCCCCGATGCCTTTGATGAGTATATATACGTAAAGGTTTGTGATTAATAAACATCAAAGCATACAAAAATGTAAGAAAAATATACTAAATTCAAAGGTTTGAATTCCAAAATAGTTAATAAATAAATGGATTATATGAAGAACAAAAATGGATACTAAATGAGTTTGAAATATAATAAGTAATAGACTGGCTGATATCCTGATAATCTGTTAATTGGATGATGGAATGCAATTTACAGGTAGGGTCCAATCAATTTTGAAATAATCCATCCCAAAACCCTGTGTGTGAAGGGACGATTCTCCCAGTCTTCCAGGGTTATACGGGTGGAATTTTCCAGGTCTTCAAGATAGTATGCCGTCATTTGAGCTCCGAAATCCGGATTCAATACATTCACGTTTGTTTCATCGTTGAGCCGGAAAGATCGGTTATCAAAGTTGGTTGAACCGATGGATACAAAGTGGTCGTCAACAATCATCTTCTTGGCATGATACATGGAGGGTTGATATTCGTAGATCTCGATACCTGCTCTAAGAAGGCTTCCCCAGCGATTTCGGGATGCAATTCTTAAATAATTTTGGTCGATTTTTTCACCCGGAGTTAAAATCTGTATCTGAATTCCCCGGTTGGCTGCGTCAATGAGAGACTCCATAAACATCTCGTCGGGATAAAAATATGCAGACCCGATACGGATTGATTCCCCGGCAGAAGCGATAGCATGAAGCAACATTTTACGAACTTTCATTTGTCCTTCCCGGGGGTTGCCCGATGAAACCTGCATTTTCAGCTCTCCGGTTTGTTCTGGTTCCCGATAGTAAAGCTCGCCAACCAGAAGCTCGCCCTGAGAGGCAACCCAGTTATCAGAAAATGCACCCTGGATGTCATTTACAACCGGCCCGGTAATACGGAAGTGATAATCTTTGTAGCCACCATCCTCCACATCGGGCAGCCAATCGTCTGCAGTGTTTGCTCCGCCGGTGTAGGCGGTCTGTCCGTCCACAATCAGCAACTTGCGGTGAGTGCGATGATTCAGCCTGGCAAGCTGATACCAGGCAGGTTTTCGCCATCGTTGGTATTGAACACCTGCAGCTTCCAGGGCCTCAAAATACTCGGTCGAAGCTTCCACCGAACCGACGTAATCCATCATAAAATGGACATTTACGCCTTTCTCTGAAGCTTCAGCAAGCGCTCTGGCCATAGGGCCAGCCACATCCTCTCCCCAGAAATTGTAGGTTTCCTTGGTGATGCTTTTTTCTGCTGATGCGATATCCATATGCATAGAACCAAATATTTCCTCGCCCTTTGAAAGGATTTCGATTTGGTTACCATGAATCCATCCTCTGCCCGAAAAAACACCACTTTCAATGATAAATTGCGGTTCAGCTACGGTGTAGTCGGTTTGAATCAGGCTTGTTACACGTTTGTCTTTTGGAGTGGCGTTAAAGAAAAGTATGGTACCCAGTATGTAGAAAAGTGACAGGCCTGTCAGAATGAGGATAATCATTTTAAGGCTGATACGGAATTTACTGGAGTCTGATTTGGCCATATCTTGTCAGTTTGACAGTGAGTTTGTAGTAATAAAAAGGGTGTTCGCAGCTTTTAAACTACTGATTATTCTGTTCTCTATAATTTATAAATTTTCTGCATTCAGATTTTTTAAATGCTTTACCACGAAATTACACGCCTTTGGAATCAGTATTTTAAATGATATAATAATGATTGAAAGTTTATTCAGGAATTTGTTAATCAACCCCGAAAGCGATGACAATCAAAGAGATTCGAGAACAGCTTCAAACATCGGAAAAACCGGTTGCCAAATCATTTCATATTGGAGATAATTTTAAAGTCTTGTTATTTGGCTTTAAAAAGGGAATGAAACTTGAAGATCATAAAGCCAAACACCCAACCAAATTGTTGGTATTGGAGGGTGACCTGATTTACCATAAGGAAAAGAAAGATATACGAATGAGACAGTTTGATGAGGTGGATATACCCGCGAATGTGGAACATTCTGTGGGTGCTTTGAAAGACAGTATCATCCTTCTTACCCAGGGATAGGCCCCTGGGTCAAATGGAAAACACTCGTTATAGGTTGAGATGGAATAAACCTGACTTTAATGAGTTAGGTCTTTAAAAGGGTCTGAATAATCAAAAGATATGTATGCTGTAATCTGTTTACACCCTGGCTGACCTCTACTTATCAATTATAGGCTAAAACTATATCTGTGTTGGATAAATTTTAAATAACCTGCTATCAAATGAATGGAAGTTTGGATTTGGATGCTATTTTGGCAAGAACCAAAGAAATTGCCTTAAATGAACTTGCTCCCAGAGCGAGAGAAATAGATGAAACAGGAAATTGGCCGGAAAAGTCGATCCGGGCATTACAAAAGGCTGGTCTTGGCGGACTGGTTCTTTCAACCGGAATTGGCGGTCACGGTCAAGGACTTCTGGCAGTGGCAAAAGTTTGTGAAATTTTGGGCCGTCATTGCGCATCTACTGCTATGTGCTTTGGCATGCATTTGGTTGGATCGGCTGTAATTTCAGCCAAGGCTACTCCGGAACAGAAAAATTGTTTTTTGATACCTATTGCAGAGGGAGACCATCTTACCACACTCTCTCTGAGTGAACCTGGAACAGGTGCTCATTTTTATATTCCTGAGGCGGAGCTTTCAAGGGAAGAGAATGGAAATTATATTCTGAATGGAACAAAATCTTTTGTAACCAATGGAAGTTTCGCAGACTCATATGTGGTTTCCGCCGTCATACCTGAACCTGAGGCTCTTGTAGGTCATTTTTCGTGTGTAGTTGTGCCTGGCCAATCTGATGGAATGGAGTGGCAAAAGCCTTGGAGTGGAATTGGAATGAAAGGCAATTCCTCGCGGGATGTTGAAATCAAGAACCTTCATCTACCGGCCAGGAATCTGCTGGGAGAACCGGGGGATCAAATCTGGTACGTTTTTGAAGTGATTACCCCGTATTTTATCATGGCAATGGCCGGCACTTATTTGGGGATTGCTACTGCTGCCCTGGAAGAGGCAGTTGATCATTTAAAGACTCGAGCCTACTCACACAGCGGAATATCATTATCTCAGAAACCGGTATTACAACATCGAATTGGTAAACTATGGGCAAAGGTAGAAAGTGTCCGTCAGCTAATCTATTCATCAGCCGAAAAAGGAGATACCGGTGGTAATAAAGCTCTTCTCTCAATTTTGAGTTCCAAAGCGGAGGTTTCTGATTGTGTAGTAAATGTGGTAAATGAAGTTATGACTCTTATGGGAGGAATTTCATACGGAGAAAATGCAGCTCTCTCGAGACACCTGAGAGATGCCAGGGCTTCGCATGTTATGTCACCAACCACAGAATTGGTGAGAATCTGGGCAGGAAGAACACTCTTGGATGTTCCACTTTTAGGAGATTAACCTTAAGGTAAGGGATGAGCATATGATGATGGAAGAATCTTCCACATTAAAAAAAGATTTTTGTTTACTTATCCAGACGGGTGAAGAATATCTTGAAATGGAATTGTCAAAATCAATACAAGAGAAAAGCATTCAACTGTTATCGATTGATAGTTCAGAAGATTTAAATGAACAACATCAACGGGGACAAATCATCACCATGATCATTGGCAGTGATATTGAGGATCCCGTTCAGAGTGCTCAGCGACTTCATGCGTGGGAAAAAAATGCTAAAATCATCCTGATGGCGCCTTCAAAAATAAGAGTTGATGCATTGAAAGAGGCTATACGATATTCACCATTTATTGGAACGGACGTTATATGCCTGAATGAGTCGGACTCGTCGGATATTGAAAGTTTAAAAAAAATAATTCAGGAAAGTCTCCAAGCAGTAAAATTTCGTGCTATCATTTCCAAAACCAATGCTCAAGTCACCTCATCACTTGCTATCGAAAAACAGGTTTTAAGCCAAAAATTTATCAATAAAATGATGGATTTTGCCCCTATAGGCATAGTAATTGTGAACAGGCAGGGGAATGTGCTTGCATGGAACAGGGAGGCATCTTCGATTTTTAAAAAAAATGAATCGCAAGTTTTGGGAACTTCGTTTTCTCGACTTTTCGGTCATTCGTCAAGAAATAACTTGGAAAGTTATATAAGGAAAAGCTTCGAAAGTACACTCGATCCCGGTTTGATTGAAACGCTGGAGTTGGAAAGAAAGCTGAAGGTTGGATTCCGGCAATTTCTAAATCTCACGGCTTCACTTTTTGCTTATTCCGATGACTCTGAAAACATGCTTATTTTAGCAATAAAGGACGTTACCGAACAAAAATTGGCGGAAGAGAAATTATATCAGGCAAACCATTCACTCAGGGAGAAAACCAAAGAATTGTCTGTTTCGAATGCAGAGCTGGAACAATTTGCTTTCGTTGCTTCCCACGATTTACAGGAACCACTCCGTATGATTACCGGTTTTCTTTCACTGATTGAGAAAAAATACGATTCCGTTTTGGATGAAAAAGGGAAGGAATATATACGTTTTGCAACTGACGGGGCAATGAGGATGCGTAAGATCATTCTTGATCTGCTTGAATTTTCCAGGGTCGGTTCTCTTGATTTAAAAAGGGATGAAATTAAAATGAATCAATTGCTCGAGGAAGTTCTTGCTTTAAATAATAAACTGATTACCGAAAACAACGCCCAAATCGAAATTTTTGATCTTCCAGTGGTTATGGCAGTTCAAAGTTCAATGCGTCAACTATTCCAAAACTTGATTAATAATGCCATTAAGTATAAAAAAAAGGATGCAAGGCCAGAGATAATAATAAGTTCCAGCGAAGATGAACATTACTGGTATTTCAATATTCAAGATAACGGGATTGGAATTCATCAAGAGTACACTGAGAAAATTTTCAACATTTTTCAGCGGCTGCACAGTAAGGATGAGTACAGTGGAACTGGAATTGGTCTTGCCATTTGCAAAAAAATTGTGGAAGATCACGGAGGGGAAATAACTGTGGAATCAGAAGAGGGCAAAGGCAGTACGTTTTCCTTTAGCATTAAAAAGAATAAGTCAAACTCAGGCTGACTACAACTCAGACATACTCATCTAAATCTTTATTCTTATTAGCTCCTTTTAAAATGGTGTGCGATTCATCATGAGCATCATAAGGTTCAAGATGAAGTGTAATAATTGCGTCGGTTTCAAGGGTGTCAATCATTTTACGCTCCAGGAGAGTGGCATCATGATGGGCGTCTTTCAGGGAGATCTTATCCGAAAAGACAAGGTGCAGCTCAATCCAGGTAGTGTCTCCGGAAGTACGATGACGAAGATGGTGCCAGTTTTTTACTGAATCCGGTAATTCATTTTCCAATACATTTTGGAGAGCACAGTCTACTTTCTGGTCGCGGGTATCCATCAAACCACGCACAGAAAATCGCAGCAACTTGTAGGCTTCATAGATGATATAGGTCGCGATCATCAAGCTTACGACCACATCAATAAACATCCAACCGGTAAAGTGAATGAGAACCAGTGCCGCCACCACACCGCCGCTGGTCCACACATCGGTGAGGGTATGTTTCCCGTTGCTTACGGCAATCATGTTATTCTCCCTCCGACCGACCCGGAGTACATAGCTGCCCACTATAAGATTGATCAGGGCAGCAATCATGAGCAGCCAGATCCCGGTACCTAAATTCTGAACGTCAATGCCCGTAATTACACTGGCAATGGACTGGTAAACAATGGTGATTCCGGCAAGAATTATGATGGTGCCTTCCGCTCCCACTGAGAAAAACTCCACTCGTTCATGGCCGTAATGATGGTCATCATCCGCCGGTTTACGACTCAGCTTATAGCCGTATACCACAAAAATAACAGCAAAAAGATGAACCACTGATTCAGCTGCATCTGACAGGGCCGCAGTGGAATCGGTAACCACAAACGCAGCAATTTTGACGGACAGGCTTACTGCCGAAAAAGCCAGGCTGATAAGAAGGGCTTGACGAACCGGGTCCGTTTTAGACATACACTATATTAAAAAACTTTAAGGTATTTGACAGTATTCTTTGTTAATACTTGGCTGATCAGGACAAATTAAACGACCTGGTATTTCTGCGGCCGGGCTGTCAACCAAAAATCAACCACTATCAATCGTTATAAAAATCCTCAACAAAATCCGGCAGCCGATCATCTTCCAGGATCGATTCTCCGTGATAAAGAACGCGGTTATTCCTGCCAAGAAATATGGTATGGGGTGTATTCGTGATGCCCAAAACCTGTATCTGTGGATTCGTGATCTTATCAAGGCCGGCTCTCCATGAATGGTGCCGATGCTGATGAAATCGCTCTACCCGGTTTCGATCTTTGTCAAGAGCAACCGGTATGATCTCAATTCCCCGATCTGAAAACCGTTGATTCATTGATTCCAGTACATCGATTTGTTCCACAAATTCCGGATCCTTAAACGACCAGAAATAGAGGATCGTCAAAGAACTGCTGATATCTGCCGGATGCAGCGAGTCGGTCTCAGACTCCAACGGACTATAGGCAAGGTCCGGAAAGAACCGGCCGATATGAACCACCGACTCCGGTGCAAATCCTTCCCTGTAGGAGTAGTTAATTCTCTTGCTTTGAGGGTAACTCCTGACAAGTTCGAAATGGGCTTCATGCCACTCCTCATCTTCGCCGGGATCAAACAGGATCCTGGCAATACCATCTTCATCCGGCTCCAGGCTGGAGGTTATTCCCGGATGATCCAAATCAGCTTCCAGTATTCCATCGGTCCCATGGATCAATTGAGATTGAGCAAATCCTTTAATCTTATAGTGTATGATTGGCTGATCCGTTTCAACTTCTGCAGTCCACAACCCATCTTCATTTCGTTCCATGTCCACCTTATCAAACAGATCAAAATGGTTAAAATCCCCGACCACCGAAGGACAAGCCAGGTCCTTCTTCAGGATGGATGCGGGCACCACTTCAACGGTTAATTCATCCATGGCGATTGAAGGAATGAAAATCTCAACCGGCTGATGCCAGGCTGTAGCCAATTTCAAAATCACCGGCTTGTTTTTTTTGAAACCGTGCCTCTATCAATCCATTCTCATTCCCGGAAAAACTGGCGGCAGGTATACCGGTGTTTCCCTGGCTTGCTGCGAAAATCTGCAGAATAGCCGGCGACAGGGGATCTCCTGCCGGATCCACTACCGAAAGTTTCAGATGAACCATGTTGTGTGAGTATAATCATCTGTTCCTGCCTATGGTTTCCGACCGCCGTCTGGGAAAAATCAAGACAGCTTCGCAGGGTCAGTTTTCAATTTCAGACCGAGACCGAAACAATCCTCATATCAAGAATGTGCGGGTGGTATCTACCATAGAGTACTATCTGTCGGATTGAGACCTCCGCCTGTTCGGCCATGGCTGGCTTCGTATGATCGAGTGTTGATGCCGGTTGCAAACCACCATTCATCTCAAACTGTGGATAATTGGTTTTTCCCTGTTTTATTGAAGAAAGGTTCAAATATACTTTCCTATTTTCTTGATCAACATGTTTTTACGAACTTTTCTTACCGTCGCGTTTTGATTTTATCGGCTGCAGAGGTGACGAAAAGGAGGGGTGTCCCTCATGTATTTCTAGCGGTTTCATCGGCAGATCTATATAGTCGATGGGAATTTCCTCCGGATCAGAAAGGACATGGACATCGGCGGCGGTTAACTGTGAAGAGGGGTTTTTGCTGCTTGGTTTATCACGATTGCGAATGGCTTCTTCGGTGGCTGTACGGGCTATACGGCTCACAATAATACCATCACGTGCGGTGGGCATATCGCCGGTTTTTCCGGTTGCCAAAGCATTGACAAATTCTCTATACATACCGACAAAACTTTTCTCAGGATTCCATGGAAGGTACTGCGTGCCGTGAGAGTTTCTTAACTCGAAGGAATGCTCCTCTCGATTATACCGTATCACGCCATCCGTACCAATCAATTCATAAAGAAAATGTGTCCGGGGATCCCGGGAGGTGGCATTATAGGAAAAGCTCACTTCGACCTTTGTGTGTGCTCCACAACCGTGCCCCATATGCAGATATACGTGATCCGGGGCTTCGTAGGTATCCAGCCAGACTCCGATGCCATGTTGCCATTCCACTTCAGATTTGAGCCACCAGCGAGCCAAATCGATCTGGTGAACGCCACAATCGACAAGCGGTCCGCCCTCATCCATACGTCCGGATCTCAAGGGTGTATCCACCCGCTCACCGTCCTTATTAACCTCCCATTTTCCGTGTAAATGCCAGTTATAGATGAGACGCAACAACCGCACCTCTCCAATGGCTTGTTCCCGGAGGAGTCTTTGGATGTCGATGGAACTTTGGGAGAAGCGGTAATTAAAGCCGATATAAAACTGCAGTCCGGCATCGTTCATGACCTTCTCCATCTCAAGCATTTCCTTTTCGGTCATAGCAAGTGGTTTTTCGCATAAAACGTGTTTTTGCGCTTTCGCAGAATCAAGCACGTTTTTATAGTGAACCGGTGCCGGGGTGCAAATAACAACGGCATCGATATCGGATGAGAAAAATTCCTCCTCTGTTTTATAAGCATGCGGCACCGAAAAGTGTTGCTGCAACTTTACAGCACTTTCGAAATTGTGATCATAAAGTGCGTAGATTTGAAGCTCGGGTACCTGTTTAATAGCGGGTAAATGTCCCTTCTCCGCAATCATTCCACAACCGATTAGTCCAATTTTTTTCATATTAGTATCTTTACTTCCGTTGAATTAATGGAATCAGTTTGAAAAGCAGCCTGTCGGATAATTTCGTACCGTTTAGAATGGGAATGGCTCTTTTTTTCATTGATATGATATTAAATAAGCTGAATACCTGCAAAGCTTCGAGGATACCGATTGATTTTGTTCGTTGAAGAATCGCGCACGCAGATCTTGGGTATGTTACATTCGGGAAGATTGTTTTGTCGTCTTGATTCCCTCAGTAAGTTTTCCGGTTGAAATACAGAAGGTTCTGAATAAGATTTGTTGTTGAGTATTGAGGGTTTTTTCAAAGCA
>SLOU01000125.1 GCA_007132385.1 Balneolaceae bacterium
TCGGGCTGGAAAAAGACAAGAAAATCCATCCGGAAAAAAATCCGATACTGAAACTATTGCGCCGTTTCATCCCTGTTACCCGGAATTTTCATCAAGAAAAATTTTTTATCAGAGCAAGGGGACGGTATGTCGCTACACCCATGTTTGTGGTACTGATCGTGATTGAAACAACCGATATCGTCTTCGCACTCGATTCAATTCCGGCCATTATGGCAATTACCCGCGATACATTTATCATCTACAGTGCCAATGCATTTGCAATACTCGGACTCAGGGCGTTATACTTCGCTCTTTCTGGTGTAATGCGGTTGTTTCATCACTTACACTACGGGCTGGCACTCATCCTTGTTTATATCGGATTCAAAATGATGTTAGAGCCTGTCTATCAGATACCCACAACATACACCCTGGTTATTATCATTTCAGTTCTGACCATCTCCGTTTTACTGTCTGTTTTTTTTCCGAAAGATGAATCAGAATTACCGATAAAACCTGACAAATGATATAAATAACACTAACGGTCTGCCCAAATGACACCTGCTTTATTCAGCAAGTTTGGTACTGAATTATGAAAGTTACCATACATTTAACCCGCTGATTTATGACAAACTCTCTTTCAAAAGTCAATTTCATTTTACATTAAAATATGGAAGAATTTTCGTTCAGATGGTTTTCCGCCTATTATTTGGCCCTTGGTACACTGATGGTACTGGGCGGGTTCTATCTTTTTGCCAGACGTGGTTATATGGTATCATATATCATTCATGCTGCTGAACATGAAAAACCTCCCCGATTGTGGCTGCAGATTGTCAAATTTTTTTTCTTTTTTACCATCCCCTGCCTCATACTTGCTTTTTTCCCGTTTTCCTGGCCTGAGCTTATTTTTTCCCTCTGGTGCCTGTTAATTGCTTACGTTCTGGGCCAGTTTTTGCTTTACTGGAAACCTCTCACTACTGCCATCAAAACAAACACGGACCAGGTTCAGGGGAAAGTGATGCTAATTGCCGCTAATATGCTTTCCCTTGGGATTATCATGTTTTTACTTTACTTCTACCTGCAAATGAGATTATGAGCTCTGAAATTGAATTTAAATTTCCATATTTAAATTCTTTGATTAATCAAAACCTAAATCAAACAAAATCACATTTTGCTTAACGTTGAAAATGCTGGGTACAACGGGATTTACCTGCCGGAGTGCAGACTGGCAATGGATGGCAGTCATCCTGAGGCAAAGTATACTTTTATCACTCACGCACATTCAGACCATTTACCCGGAAACCGCCAATCGACTGTGTGGTGCACGCATCCGACCTATGAATTTATGCAACGACGCGGGTTTAAGGGGAAGGCACATATTATTGAGTTTGGAGATACCATCGTACTGGAGAGCTGCAGAGTCAGTGTTTACCCGGCAGGTCATATCCTTGGGTCCGCCATGTTTTTTGTTGAAAAAAATCAACAATCACTTTTTTACACAGGCGATTGCCGAACCCCGGCTTCACCTGCAACAGAAGGGTTCGACCGTCCTGACCGAACAGATTTTTTGGTCTTAGATGCCACATTCAGCCTGCCGATATACCGATGGAAGAGTCATGACGAACTTGCTTCGGAATTGAGGGATTTTGCTATCCAAACACTTAATGAGAGTTACACTCCTGTTTTTCTCGGGTATAACCTGGGGAAAGCCCAGGAACTGCTTCACTTGCTGGCTCCACTCAATCATCCGATGCAGATACATGGGGCCGGTTACAAATTGTGCAGCATTTATGAAAAAGAATCTGTCGATCTGGGAGACTATGGGGCCTATGATCGGGAAAGTTGTGAAGGAAAAATCCTGGTCACAACTTCCTCTGCCCTCAATCGTGGTTTTGCTTCTAACATTAAAATAAAGAGAGTTGCCTATTGCTCGGGATGGGCAGCACTTGAATCGTGTCGAACCCAGCTAAACGCTGACAAACTGATCCCGATTTCCGATCATATCGATTTCTTTGAGATGCTAAAACTTTGCGATTCCATGAATCCGCAAAAAGTCTATATCGCTCATTCACCCAATCCGGATGTATTGAAATATTACCTGGAAAAAAAAGGTATTCAGGCGGCGGTAATATGATTCACTTTATAATCTTTTATTACCAACTGTAACAAACATTCTTTCAAACCATGGGTAAGGCTCAAATTATATTGTGTGTCGAATCTGTCGAACTGAAATCAAAAAATTATTCCGGAAATCGCCGGAAAAGCTATTAGAAATGACATTTGGATATGAGTAATAATTCTTTCAGAAATCTTTGTCTGGTGCTTCAGGCTATTCGGGAAACACGGGGTTCGAATGCCAAAAACCGGATCTGTGCAGATTACTTTCGTTCTCTTGTCAGTCAAAAAGACCTGAATCTTGCAACGAGATTTATCGGCGAAGGTGCTTTTGAGACTTTTTCGGGTAAACGGGCTTCCGTCGGCAGCCGAACCAGTGCCACTGCAGCCGCCGATTTTTGTGAAATTGACTACGAGCATGTATTCAAACCTTGCCGGACAGCAACCGGCAGTAGTTCGGAAACCATTGAGAAGCTGATGGCTAATCTGGATATCGCACGTAATAAACGAATCCCGTGCCACCTGCCGCTTGCTGAAATCGAGCAGATCTTTGAAAGCCTCTGCCTTGTATCCGGCCGTGAAGAAAAACAAAAAATACTGCTTAACACCTGGCAACGGATGACGCCTGTAGAAATCAAGTATTTTATCCGGATTCTCGGACAGGGTTCACTCCGTATCGGTTTTGAGATCCGGTCGGTAGTATCGGCGATTGCCACTGCATTCAACAAAGATGCCGAACAGGTACGCTATGTTCACATGATTACCGGTTCAGCGGGGAAAACTGCTGTTTTGGCAAAAACCGACTGTTTGGATGAAGCGGTTTTTCAACTTTTCCACCCTCTCTCGTTTATGCTTGCCTCTCCGATCGATAACCGTTCCGTCGGGAACTTGTCAAAATACTTTGCTGAAGAAAAATTTGACGGGATGCGTGCTCAGCTTCACACAGATGGACATAAAGTTAAACTTTTTTCCAGGGATCTGAATGATGTCACTCAATCCTTTCCTGAGATTTCAGAATTTATTGTAAACCGCAATCTTCCCCCGACGGTTTTGGACGGTGAAATCTGTGTCTATAAAGATGATACCATCTTCCCTTTTCAGTTGCTCCAGAAACGAATGGGCCTGAAAAATCCCAACATAAAAATATTAAAAAAATACCCGGTTCTTTTCATTAGCTACGACCTGCTTTACACAATGAAAGAACCAATATTTGAAAAAAGACTGTCTGACCGGCGTGAATTGCTGGAAAACCTTGCCCGCACGTACGGTATTCCCATCACCCGGCAATTTGATGTTCAGAACTGGAAAGATATGGAACGGCTGTTCGAACGTGCCCTGGCACACGGAAATGAGGGTTTGATGCTCAAGCGGAAAGCAAGCCGGTATGAGTACGGACAGCGGAAAAAATCGTGGCTAAAAGTAAAAAAACCGGGAGGATCACTCGATACAGTGATCATGTATGCTCACGCCGGCAACGGTAAACGCGGAGGTACTTATTCCGACTTTACGCTTGGTATTTCAGTCAAGAATGACGAGCGGTATGAGGAGGAGTTTATTCCCATTGGTAAAGCATACGGTGGTTATACCGATGATGAGCTCAGGAAAATAAATGAAAATATCAAAGAACTGGCGGTGGAACGTTACGGTCCAACTCTCGGACTGATACCGGAACTCATGGTCGAGATCGAATTCGACGATATACAGGTTAATAACCGCACCAAAGCCGGCTACACCATGCGTCTGCCCCGTTTCAGGGCTATTCGATGGGATCTCTCCCCCGAAGATGCAAATACACTCAAGGATGTCGAAAAAATCTACCGGAAAAAAATCGAACAAGAAAGAATGAGGCAGGGTGTAAATGCTTCAATTTTGATCTACTAACTACAGGGATATACAGGCACACAGAAATGTATATACTGGAGATGTTCAGGAGCCCGTCAACTGGTAGCATAATATACCTCAATTAAAAAGGTACACTTGCTTTGATTCTGTAATAAAGATCATACTCTGAAGTCAACCATTCATTATATGGTTGTGCAAAGCCGATGGAATGAATGAAATGTATCCCCCCGATGCGGGCATGATTTTTAATTTCAGCTCCAATCCCAAGCCGGTATACTTGATCACCGGCATCAGCCGATTCT
Source organism: Balneolaceae bacterium (assembly GCA_007132385.1). Taxonomy (GTDB): domain Bacteria; phylum Bacteroidota; class Rhodothermia; order Balneolales; family Balneolaceae; genus SLOU01. The sequence continues at coordinate 4,236 of SLOU01000125.1, forward strand.
CCGAATGTAACATCCCGAATCAAACCTGCATCAGCAAAAAATGCCAGGGCAGTGGGCCCCAGGCGAAGCAAACCAAGAATGGACGTATTAAGCGAAGGCAAAAACAGCATGCGGTACTCAGCAGTGGTAAATGCAACTTGCCGGCCGGCTACAAAATCACGATAGCCTCGAACACGTTCCGCTTCAAACGTCTGCAAAAAGAATAACTCAGCAGGAGTTGGAAGGTCAATATTGTCAAACCTGGAAAATCCAATATAGTTCTGGGGCAACGGATTACCAATTTGTGCCTGAACTCTTCCATAAAGGTAAAGTTTATGGGTTCCGACTGAAGGTAAAACCGTATAAGCGCTTGCATCAGCAGTAAAAAATGAAGTTTCCGAACCGAGAATCTTCTCTGAACCGGTCAACATCAACCGTATCCCGTATCCATCCAGGGGATGAATCCGATTCCGATACCAGGGACGCTGTTCCTTGAGCATCCATGATAAACGCAGATCAAGCTGCCGTGCTGCTTCCGCATCGGGCAAAGCCGGTGAATCATCCGTGCCTGTCAGATGATGCGGATCAATAGAAACAAACCTTAAACGGCTTCCAAAACGGCTGTTACGGTAACTGGTTTCCAGCCGGTTGATTGGCCACATTGCCGACAGATCGCCACCTTTCATATTTTCAACGAGATAATTACCTCCGTAAAAACGGGCACTCCCCGGTGTTCTGTAAGCTGAAAATGAAAGTGTCGGATAGAACTGATTATTTATATAGGAAATAATGCCGTAGCTGTTGGAAAAATCACCAAATGACAACGCCCCGGCGGCCGTTACAAGGTGCTTTCCTAGTGGTTCGACCCATGTAGTTGATCCGAAAAGTCCGTAGTCGTTCCGACCGGCATAATATGGCAATACGAAAGAAAGTGCATGAGTCAGGTTACCCAAGGAATTATAATCATAACGACGGGAAACCAGGCTTTCATCCGGATCAATATGACTTGAGATCCAGTATGCCGGCTCCTGAGTCCGCCAAGTACTATATACTCTGTTCAGTTCCGGTGGGGACTGTTGATATTTCCTGTCGGCATCCAACAGATATATATTTTCACTACGTTTGGTTTCGGTCGATTTTACTACCAGCTTTTCCGACTCCAGAGTATCGGAAACAGCCAGCCAGTCCAGCACTTCTCCACCTGTAAACAGGTTCGTAACCCTCCAGGTCGTGTCAGCCTGCAGGTCAGTTATAAATACATTAGGAACCTCGTCACGCAGGGACGTAAAAGCGATTTTACTGCCATCCGGACTTATCACCGGATGACGATTATCGATGACCGCTTCATCCAGAATTCGTTCAGTCCCGGTGTCCGGATTCAACATTACGAGATGCCGGTTACCCTCTTCGTCAAATCGCTGAAAAACCAGTTTGTCTTGATTGTGATTCCACTTAAGGTGAATTACCTGAACGTCGCCACGGAAGTGGGTTATATAGTTCTTCTCGCCGGTTTCCAGGTCTTTCATAGCTACATTGCCTGTTCCGGAATTATTAACTACATACACCATTTTTCTGCCATCCGGGCCGAATGCCGGCCACCTCGCCCGCCGGCTATTGGTGAGCCGTCTTTCTTCCCCGGATTCCAGGTCAACCATAAAAAGGTCATTGACCAGTGAACCGTTATCTCCTCTTACTCTCCTGGAAAAAGCTATACTCCTGCCATCCTGGCTCCAAACCAGATCGTCATGAATATGTCCATCAGCCACTATTCTATACGATCCGACAGAATCATTGTCAACCACGTGAAGACTCCGTACAGGCCGTCTCAATGATGGCAACGAAAGAACCGCAATTTGTGACTGATCGGGGCTGTATTTGATATCATAATAAAATTGCCCGGGTAACGATAATGAATTCCCTCCCAGCGAATCAACCCGCTCCATCATTGAGGCAAGTGTATTGTAGTAAATATTGATGTGCTTGAGCCAATCTTCATAAAAATCTGCATACGAATTTCCTGTTATATCCCTGAAAGCCTCATCAAAATCATGATATTGAAAACCTCCAAGAAAACTGCTTCTGTGCCTGAGCATTTCAGCCAGAGTTGAATCACCATAGCTCTCTGTAAAATACCTCATTTGTGAGTGTCCCGAAGCGTACATTAGACGAGTGTTGATGACCGACTGGCCGTCATCGTATTCAGGCCGGCTGTCGAAGACCGATAGCCTCAGCCAACGATCACCCCTTTGCGAATCCCATCTTTCAGTTTGATATTGAGCGAGCCCTTCTGCCCAAAAATCGGGACTCGGATTCCCGATAATGTAGTTCATCAATCCAAGGTTGGTTCGGGTTGCCTGAAAATGAAAAATATGTGCCAGTTCGTGAGAAATTACCTTTCGAAGCCACTTTTCTTGTCCGGTCCATATCTCGGCATAATCATGAACTCCCACCCAGATATTGGTATATCCGTTGCCAATTGGAACAGCAAAGCCGTTATTGATTTCATCTTCGTCCGAAAGATAAATACGGATTCTGTCATCAAACTCAATTTCCAGATTTTTTGACAATACACGGTAACTCTCTTCGGCTATTGCAGCCGCTTCGGCTTCGATACCACTGATTCGTGACGGATAGATGATTTTAAAATGCTCTGTCTCAGCTACCTGCCATTCCAGATACGGGTGATTTCGTTCGTTAAATGTATTAAAACCCTGGGCAGACAGTTCAATTGAAATCAAGCAGAAAAAAATGAAGAAGGTAATCCTTTGCATAAGGAGAAATTCCGGTTAACAGATTATCAATACTCAACAGTAACTTCTGTTGTGAAGTTACACAGGAAATTTAAAAAGTATGATTTGATAGCTTAAATTGTTCACTTACTTTTTCATCACTGATTACAATTTAAAAATTATCCATGTCTACCTGGACCCTGAAATCAAAACCACCTCACGACTGGTTTATCTGTCTGGATATTGACCCATATTTCGACCATGAGCATGATACTGTCAGGATATTCGAACATGGGTTTACACGTCCGATACCCCTGAAAGAGCGGGATATCCTTGTAACCGTACATTTCAACTGGGATGTTGAAAATCCGGAATTTACGATCCGATCACCTGAAGATCTGACAACTGAGGAGATCGGGCAGGCAAACAAATCACTTGCAAGAATATTCGGGACCAACCTTGACCTGCGCCCTTTTTATGATCAAGCCTGCAAGGATCCTGTATTAGCGCCTTTAATGACGGAATATTATGGTCTGAAACGCATGAGCCGTGCAACATTACTCGACGATATTATAAACAGGATTATCCAGATGAGGTTGTCGCATAAACCGACGGCAAAAAAAATGGTTTACAAGGTAAGAGAACGGTATGGAACCCATTTGATTCACGAAGGTCAGACGATACCCGCCTGGCCCCGGGCATTTCAACTTGCCAAAGCTCAACCTGCCCGGATTCGTGAGCTCGGCCCAACACTCCGAAAAGGTGAATACATTACCGATTTGGCCAGGGATATACTTGCAGGTGAAATTAATCTGGAATGGCTTGATTCCATTGCAGATCCTTTGATATTTTTTAGCAAGATATCCGATATAAGGGGAATTGGCCCTACCTCAGCCCAAGATTTGATGCTTTTTTGCCCCCGAACTGATGCCGCTTTTCCCAGCAATAAACAAAAGGGTATGGAAAAAGGATTACGACGCTGGATTATTCTCAGTTATGGCGGGGATCCTGAAAAGACGAGCGAACATGAGTTCAGTAAAATGATCGAAAAGTGGAGAGGTTACGAAGCGGCTGGCATTGAGTTTCTCTTTGTCAACTGGATTGTTTCAAATCTTAGAGAAAAACAGAATGAATAAAAAAAAGGCGGCTGATTTATGGTCAGCCGCCTCCACTCATTTAATATGATTTTCTATAAATTGATACTAATTCCAATCACCAAACGGTCGTTTTGCCTGTAATCGAAATCGTCACCAAACAGGTCATCGTCAAACAAACGGGTATATCGATATTCGATAAATGGCCGTAGAGCCCCTAAAAACGACAGTTCAGCACCGACAAACAGATTCCAGTTCAAACTGCTTTCGTCGAAAGATTCATTGACGGAAGGCCTGATAATTTCAAAGTTCTCGCTGCCAAGGCCGAGCCCTGCATAAGGTTTTACCAATCCTACATTAAATCCGCCAAGAGCGGCCAGGCCAAAATCGTAAGACTGCAGTTCTTGTGTGATAACCTGTGCATCCCCTACCCCCTCAATGGTTTCATTAAACAAACTAAAATGTGCTCTCAGGGATAAATCGATGATTGACAGCCGTTGCAAAATACCGCGTTCCAGGCGAACACCAAACCCGTTTGTCGGGTCATCATCACGAATCTCATAGGAAGCACCAATGCTCCACTGGGCTTCAGCGTCCTTGTCAGGGAAAATCGTAATTGCAAACAGGATAAAGGCAGTAATTAGCCAGCTGATTTTATTCATTTTATTCATATTCTCCGGGGTTACTTGTAATAGCTGAATATTAAATGACAAAAAACATCAATTAATTGCAACCTTGCAAATGCTCCAGGCTGTCAATATTTAAATTTTACAAGATTCTGTCAGATAATTATACCGGTATGTACACAATGAATTGAATTCCATCAGCTTTGATACTATTTTCCTGTATTCTGTCTGAGTGCAATTCTGCATAAACTCTGATATTTGTCATACCGATGACATTGCAGTAATTTCTTTCAGGTTAAGCTTCTTGTGACCAAATATGACTGATCGTATTATTCAGACTATTATAGGAAATCGGTTTGACCAGATAGGCTGCAAAATCAGTCTGACCTGCAAGTTCCTTGTGCTTCTCATCTGAATTCCCAGTTATATAAATGACCGGAATGGTTTGTTTTGCCTGTATTTTTTTTACTGCTTCTATGCCTGATAAACCCTCTCCCAGGTAGATATCAGCTATGATAAGATCAACGTTCTGTTCTTCCGCTTTTTTAACCGCTGTCTGAGCATCTTCTGCTCTGATAAATTGGATGAAGCCAGCTTTTTTGAGCATCAATTCAAGGCTCAGGGTTAAAATAAGATCATCTTCTATAATCAAAATTGTCTTCTGATCGTACCTGCCTGTATTATTCTTAGCATTCATAGCCAGTTTGAATTAAATGATATAAATTTGAATGACTTTTTTCATTTAGCCTTGGCTAGCAAGGTCTGATTGTTTATCAGCGGGTATGACTATACAAATGAACTGCTTGACCCTTTGACGTTTGCTTTTTTGAACCGTATGATAAATTTTTTTGTATCCCCGTTTTCAAACTGGTAGGAAGCATTCAACTGGTTTAACAGAACCTGAATAATTTTCAGATTAAACCTTTTTGCATTATGAATTTCCGATACATCGTTGATTCCGAAATTTGGATTTTCGAGAATAATCTTTACATAATTTTCTGATTCTTCCAGGCTAAACAACACTTTTGAAGGTTTTTCATTTTGGGATGCTTCAATCAGGTTCATCAATTCGTTAGTTAATAATCCACATGAAACCGCCTGATTCAGATTGAGGTTGACTTCCTGTAGATCTACACTCACTTGGGTATTTTTAGAGTCAGTCAGATAGCTCCACGAATGGATCATGTTTTTCATATATGTCTCAAATTTTACCCTTACTACATCTTCTTCCTGGTAAATAGACTCGTGAATTTGAGCAATTGAAAAGATCCTGCTTTGTACTTCTCTGAGCTTTGAATTCAGCTCATCATCATCCACATCCATCATCTGAAGATCAAGCAAGCCTGTCATGACTGCAAGGTTATTTTTTACACGGTGATGAACTTCCTGCAACAGAACTTCTTTTTCTTTGAGCGAATTCTGTACTTTATCCCGTGAATGAACCAGTTCGGTTACATCGATCGTTTCCAGAAAAATTCCGTAAACATTTCCTGACTCATCATACAGCGGTTTACAAATGTAGTTTAGATAATAATCGACCAGATTGTGTTCTTCGTTTTGAAGTGTAAACTTCTCCTCACTTGCGATATACGCCTCACCGGAATCGAAGACCTTGCTCAGAGTATCGGTCAGTCCTTGTTCCTCAAGCTCAGGCAACACCGCCCTAAAAGACTTGCCGGTCAAATCAGATTTTCCGGTTAGCTGCTGAAACGACTTATTTGCAATTACAAAATTCAGGTCCTTGCTCTCCAGCAGTGCGATTCCGGATGGAGACTGGGCGAATACTTCCTCCAGTTTCAGTTTTGATTTTTCAACCTCTTTTCGTGCTTTCTTTTCCTTTTGGAACAGTTCCCCGATCTTTTTTTCCAGTTCAATGCGTTCACTGATGTCGACATAAATACCATAGCTGGCTACGATTTCCTCTTCCACAACTACCGGCACCGTACCTACAAGTACCTTGATACGTTCTCCATTACGATTGAGTCGGGTGGTCTCCTTTTGAATGGAAAACCCTTCTAATACCTGACGTGTAATTTCTAATGACTCGGTTTTCTGCTCATCCGGTATCAGAAAATCATCAATATTTTTCCCAATGATCTCATCCCGGCTGAAGCCAAACATTTGTTGAAACTTGTCGTTCACCAGTTCGGTTTTATTGTATTTGTCTATCAGTACAATACCTATGGGGGAATTTTCAAAAAGCTGATTCATTAATTCAAAAGTGAGGTTTTTCTCTCTTTCTATTTGCAGCTTTTCTGTAAGATCAATCCCGGTAGCTACAATGAAGCTGTCACTTTTACTTTCAAATGGCCCAACCCTGAATTTGTAGGTCCTTTTCTCACCGCTGCTGGCCAGCAAATTAAGTTGCATCTCTCCTTCTCCTGAATCCAAAATCAGCTTAATTGTATCCTCAAGTTTAGAATGATCCTCCTTGTCAACAAAATTATACACATTCAGATTTTCACTGTCTTTGATCTCTTCAA
>SLOU01000096.1 GCA_007132385.1 Balneolaceae bacterium
AGGGTTTGGAAGATACAGAGTTTGTCGAAAAGGTTAAAGCAGCACAGATTAATTTCCTACATGAATATATATTCACTATTGTCAGAAGAAACCGTTTTGCCCCAGCTGAAGGTACAAGACAAAGATGAGCTTTTAAACAAATTGATCGACAGTCTCAGTGAGGAAATGAACCGGGAACAACTTGAATCGGTCAGAGAGGCTGTCTTTGAAAGAGAAAACATAATGTCTACAGGCGTGGGCAAAGGGTTGGCAATTCCACACGGTAAAGCGAAAGGTATTGAAGACAGTTATGCCAGTTTTGCCATTTTGAGTGAACCAGTCGATTATGAATCCATTGATGATAAACCAGTGCAACTGGTTTTCCTGCTTGCAGGACCGGAATCAAAAAATAGTATTCATATTAAACTTTTGAGTCGTATTTCCCGGCTGATGAATAGTTCTTCGTTCAGGAACCAATTGATGGATTGTGATACTTCAGAGGAGATCCTTCATACATTTCGTCAGGAAGAAGAGCGTTACTTTGAAAACTAACTCGGAGTACAAGCCATTTATGCAATGTTTTCCATTCATTGTCTAAAATTCATGAACAACATTTGTTTCCCAAATGCAAAAATCATAGCAGGTTATTTTCGGTCTGTTATTCTGCCTCAAGCCATTTTGCTCCTAATGGTTTTCCTTATACCGGCAGAGGCGCAGGTGTCCGAGTCTCTAAGAGCTATCATTGAAGATGGGCATGCTTCCGATTCTTACTGGTCGGTCGTGGTGACCGACAGTTCCGGAAATTTAATCGAAAACTACAACGGCGAGAAGTTGATACGTCCGGCTTCTACACAAAAACTGATTACATCTGCTGCTGCCTTGCATTTATTGGGACCGGACCATATCTATGAAACTGTTCTGTATGGAAGTGGAAGTCAGGAGCAGAATGTTTGGAAAGGAGACTTGTTAATTCGGGGAAAGGGAGACCCCACGATAAATGGAGACTTTTATAATGATCCAATGTTTCTTTTTGAAGAGTGGGTTGAGTTGTTCGATTCACTGGGAGTGAACCGTATTGATGGTAACCTTATCGGAAACGACAGTTATTTTGACGATATTCCGTACCCAAGGGGTTGGGAGTGGGATGATTTATCTTATTATTATGGAGTTGAGATTAATGCGCTTTCATTCAATAAAAACGTTGTGGATCTAGAAGTGATCGCTGATGGGCCAATTGGATCTGTACCCGATATTACCTGGTTCCCATTCGATACTCCATTTGTTGAATTCATTAACGAACAGATCATTACTCCCCCCAACGCATCGTTTGATGAATCCTACCGCAGGATACTGGGTACCAACACAATTATTTTGAGAAGCAGTTTACCACAAGGGTACTATGAAACGGAACCATTATCAGTCACGCATCCCACTCTTTATTTTCTGGATACAATGAAACGCTACTTTGAGAACAGGGGAATTCAGGTAAATGGCCAGATCCTCAAAGACAGGGAGAGCAGAAATTGGGAAACGGCCGGATACCAGGTGTTACACTTGCATAAATCGGTTCCATTAAAGGAGATTGTCCGGGAAAAAAATGAAAATAGCGACAACTTTTATTCAGAAATCTTGGTTAAGACCCTGGCTTCCGAGGTATACAAGGTGGAGGGCAGTACCGAGTTGGGATTGCAGGCTGTGAAACAATTTCTGCATTCCGCCGGCATAGATACAAACAACGTCAGGATGAGAGACGGGTCGGGTATGGCTCCAGCCAATTTGATCAGAGCAACTGATTTGAACCAGCTTCTATTATATATGAAAGAAAGTGAACACTACGGTGATTTCAGGAACAGCCTGGCCAGGGCCGGTAATTCAGGCACCTTGCGTTATCGTTTTCATAACAGTCCGGTCAGGGGCCGGTTTGCAGGTAAATCGGGATTTGTTTCCGGAGTTCGTGCTCTTTCTGGTTATCTAACCACTCGCGATGGCCAGGAGCTTATCGTTACAATCACAACCAATAATTATACCAAGAGAACAGCATTGATCGACCAGGTTCATCAACGTATCCTTGAGCATTTGTATTCCGTATATTAACTGATTGTATGTCAGCCCGTAAATCGACCATATTAATTACCGACGACGAAAAAAGCATTCGCAACACTCTGCGTGAAATTCTTGAATTTGAGAATTATAATGTGTTGGAAGCTGAAAATGGTGAAAATGCACTCGGGGTCCTGGAAAAAGAAGGTGTAGACCTATTGTTACTCGATATCAAAATGAAAGGTATGGACGGGATTGAAGTGTTGGAAAATGTCAAATCAAGAGGTTGGGCATTACCGGTTATCCTGATCAGTGGCCACGGAAATATTGAAATAGCAGTCGAGGCAACCCGAAAAGGTGCCTACGATTTTCTTGAAAAACCCCCTGACCTGAACCGGATGCTTGTGTCGATCCGGAATGCCCTGGAAAACCGGAAACTTGTTGATGAAAACCGGCAGATGAGAAGCAAGTTGCATGGTGTACAGGATATCATCGGTAAAAGCAGTCAGATCCAGCAGATAAAATCGATTATCGATAAAGTTGCCCCAAGCAACAGCCGAGTTTTAATTACAGGGGAAAACGGGACGGGGAAAGAATTGGTCGCTTTATGGATTCATGAAAAAAGCCAGCGTTATTCCGGCCCGTTTATAGATGTAAATTGTGCTGCTATCCCGTCGGAATTACTTGAAAGTGAGTTGTTTGGCCATGAAAAGGGAGCTTTTACCGGGGCTGATCAGCAAAGAATCGGTAAATTCGAACAGGCCGATGGGGGAACAATTTTTTTGGATGAAATTGGTGATATGAGTTATGACGCTCAGGCCAAGGTACTGCGGGCACTGCAGGAAAAGATAATTACAAGAGTTGGTGGAAATGAAGGGATTCCGGTAGATGTCCGTGTTCTTTCCGCTACCAATAAAGATTTGAAAGAAGAGATAGCTAATAAACGATTTCGTGAAGATCTTTTTCACCGGCTCAATGTCATACCTATTAACGTGCCGCCCTTGCGCGAACGCAAGGAGGATATTCCCCTGTTAATAGAATCCTATTTGGATCGTCTTGCCAATGAAGATATTATTTTTTCCGGAAGTTCATTTGATGAGGAAGCGATGCAAGAGATGACAAATCACTCCTGGTCCGGGAATATACGTGAGCTTCAGAATGTGGTTGAACGGCTCGTGCTCCTTTCATCCGAAAAAACGATTACCCGAAAAGATGTTGAGAAATTTGTTTCTCAGAAAAGGGAGACGGATGCAGCACTGGATGAATTGATTCATCGGAATGCAACATTTCAGACATTTAAAGAAGAGGCAGAGCGCTTGTTTCTTGTAAAGAAGCTGGAAGAAAACGACTGGAATATTAGTCAAACTGCCGATGCAATAGATATTCAGCGCAGCCATATTTACAACAAAATGAAAAAATACGACATCGAAAAATAAGATAACGCATATTCCAACATGAGTGCAAAATTGATTGACGGGAAAAAAGTAGCTGAACTGATTCGTTCACAAGTGAGGGATGATGTAAATGAATGGGTCGGATCCGGAAACCGCAGGCCGTTTTTACAAGTAGTACAAATCGGAACAGATCCGGGGTCGACGACCTATATTCGTGCAAAAACAAGAGCCTGTGAAGATGTGGGTATCAATACCGGCACTAATCGTCTTCCGGATACGGTATCGGCAAAAGAACTGAAAAGAATCATCCGGGACTACAATCAAAATGATGAAATGGATGGAATCCTGGTTCAACTTCCGCTCCCAAATCATCTGTCTTCTCACGATGTCATTGAGAGTATTGACTATCGAAAAGATATAGACGGATTTCACCCGATGAATGTCGGGCGGCTGGCAGTTGACCAGCCAAGCTACAGATCCTGTACACCTGCCGGTATCTTTGAACTTTTCAGGCACTATAGCATACAGGTTAAAAGCAAACATGCCGTTGTGGTCGGAGCGAGTAATATTGTGGGTTCACCCATGGCTATCATGCTTTCACGGGAAAACAGTACAGGTAAAGCAACAACCACCATATGCCATAAGTTTACAAGAGATCTCACTCAGCATACGATCAGTGCCGACATACTTGTCGTTGCAGCCGGCCAGCCCGGACTCATCAAAGGGGAGATGGTCAAAGAGGGTGCAGTTGTCATTGATGTAGGAATTAACCGTGTTGCCGATGAAACCAGTAAAAAAGGTTATAAACTGGTTGGTGATTGTGAATTCGAGAGTGTTATGGAAAAAGCCAGCTGGATTACTCCGGTTCCTGGCGGGGTAGGGCCGATGACAGTAGCAATGTTGATGAAGAATACCCTTCTTGCCGCAAAAAAGTCGATTTACCCGGATGGGTAATATTTTCAAATTTTGATTTTTTCTGTTACCTGCTTGGCTTGCCTGTGTATCTCATCCGGATCTTCTCCCAGAAGGGTGTAGTGTCCCATTTTTCGCCCAGGTTTGCTTTGTATTTTACCGTAAATGTGAAGATGGGCATCGGGTTGTTTCACAGCTTCTTCCCAAAATTCCACTTTGGCAGGCCGCGCATGAGTCCCTAACAGGTTAATCATTACAGCATGGGGTTTTCGTAATGCAGTTTCACCCAAAGGCAGGTCGAGTACAGCCCGAATATGATTTTCAAATTGAGAAGTAATACAGCCTTCAATACTGTAATGTCCAGAATTGTGAGGCCGGGGAGCGGATTCATTTAACAAAATCTCACCCTGTTCGGTCAGAAAGAATTCATAAGCAAATATCCCCTTGCCATTTACAGCCTCTGTGGCTGCAATGGCAAGTTCCTGAATTTTTCTTTGATATTCAGGATTTAGGCGAGCCGGTGACTTTACTGCTACACAGATGTGATTTTCCTGAATGGTCTCACAGACCGGGTAAACCACATGGCCATGGCTGTTTCTTGCCACTTGAACAGCAAGTTCATGTGTAAAGTCTACAAATGCTTCTGCAATGATATCCCGGCCCCGGTGGCCACCCAGCTTTTCAAATGCATTGACTGCATCATCCTGGTTTTGAGCGGTTAAGTTACCATAACCGTCATAACCACCCTTGGAAGATTTCAGCATAAAAGGCCAACCATATTTCCGTCCGAATGTGTTTAAGTCAACCTCCGACTTTACGGGCATATAAGGAGTAACCGGTATACCTGCCTGTTCAAATGTTTGCTTTTCAACCAGTTTATCCTCTATAAGTGAAAAAGTTTCCGGAGAAGGGTAGATTGGAACGCCGCTATTTTCACGCACTTCAAACAGGATTCGTGAATCAATAAATTCATTTTCCAGGGTAATCAGATTGCATTTTTTTGCAAAATCTGTCAAGGAATTTGAATCATCGAAAGAACCGGAAGATGATATGGGAGTTAAAAATTGCAAAGGTTCCGATTCATCCCGGTCAGTGAATGCGGCGATTTGCAAACCCAAATTAAAAGCATGCAACGCCGACATTCTTGCGAGCTGGCCGGCTCCAAGAAAGCCGAGTACAAATTCTGCAAGTAAAGAATTTTTCAAGATCATTTTATCATTTAGAATTAGTAGAGGCAGAGCGAAATTAAGGATTCGCAGATCCGAATTCACAATTAATCATATAAAAACATACGGTTGAATTACGATTTCTATACTGTCCATGAATTTCCCTATCTTTTTTTTCAATAGAAAAGAATTGGAGTTATGGATTTAGAATCGAAACTGAGTCAGGTCAAAGAACGGTATGACGAGATCAACCAGGCAATGGCGAATCCGGCAATTTATGACCGGCCAGATGAATACCGGGAATTAACCAAAGAGCATACACTGCTTAAGGAATTGGTCGACGATTTCAACCGGTGGCAGGAGATTAACAAGAACATGAAAGGTAACAATGAATTGATTGAGTCTGGTGAAGATCCTGAAATTACGGAAATGGCACGCATGGAAAACCGGGAACTGGAGCAGGAGCTTGTAAAACTTGAAGAGGAAATTAAGATTAAGCTAATTCCGAAAGATCCTGACGATTCAAAGAACTGTATTGTGGAAATTCGCGCAGGCACAGGTGGGGATGAAGCAGCTATTTTTGCAGGTGACCTGTTTGATATGTACAGGAGATATTCTGATTCCAGGGGCTGGAAAATCGAATTGCTGAGTTTGCATCATGGAGATATGGGAGGGTACAAAGAGATCGTATTTAACCTTTCCGGTGAAGATGTGTTTGGTGAAATGAAATACGAGAGTGGGGTGCACCGTGTACAACGAGTTCCGGAGACGGAATCACAGGGTCGCGTTCATACATCGGCGGCAACTGTTGCTGTGCTTCCCGAGGCAGAGGAGGTGGATGTACAGGTAGACATGAGTGATATCAGGGTTGATACTTTTCGATCGAGCGGAGCCGGAGGGCAACATGTGAATAAAACCGATTCCGCAATCCGGTTAACACATGAACCCTCTGGAGTTGTTGTGGAATGTCAGGAAGAGCGTTCACAGCATCAGAACAAGGAGAGAGCTCTTACGATGTTGCGTACGAAATTGTACGATAAAGAAATGGAGCAACAGAGGGCTGCAAGAGCGGCTGAACGCAAGAGCCAGGTTTCGACTGGTGACCGGAGTGCAAAAATACGGACTTATAATTATCCTCAGGGGCGCCTAACGGATCACCGGATCAACCTGACTTTGTATAATCTCGAAGGTATTATGAAAGGAGATATCGGAGAAGTGATTAAAGCTCTTCGTGTTCAGGATAACCTGGATAAATTGAATGCGGTGATGGAAAACCAGGGATAGTTCATTTTACTGTATCGGAGACATCTTTTTTGTTTATATCAGATTTCCTGTTTTTTTAATTGACTCTTTTGCCATTTCCTCCCTGTAATCATCCAGTTTGTTTGCTACCCTCTCATCTTCACTTCCCAGAATTCTAAGTGCAAGAAGTCCGGCATTTCCAGCTTTACCAATGGCTACTGTTGCCACCGGTACCCCGGCAGGCATTTGAACCATGGAATACAGGCTGTCCAGTCCCCCAAGTGCCGAGGTTTGGACAGGGACTCCGATAACCGGTAATGTGGTATAACTGGCAAGCATTCCGGGCAAGTGGGCTGCTCCTCCGGCCCCGGCAATAATTATTTTCAGTCCACGGTCGCGGGCAGTTGTTCCATATTCAGCCATAATTTCCGGAGTTCTGTGGGCTGAAACGACTTTTTTTTCGAATGGAATTCCAAACCTTTCAAGGATTTCTGCAGCTTCTTTCATAGTAGTCCAATCGCTGTCGCTTCCCATTACAAGGCCGACAATAGGAGAATTGTTCATGCATCTGAAGTTTAAGGTTCAAAGTTGACCTAATCTATGAAAAATCGAAATAAACATTCATGAACAACGAGGTATATCCATAATTCCAGTGAGCGATGGTAATTGATTGAGTTTTTGGAGCCAGGTTTTATACCAACTCTTCAAATAGTTTTCGTTTGTTAACTTTTCCCGATTCGGTTTTTGGAAGCTGGTCTTTATATATAATTTTTTTGGGAATTTTATAAGGTGATAGCAGATGGTTCAACATCGATTTAATCTCATCGCGGCCGGGTTTTTCGTCCTCATTTTCGGTTACGAGAAAAGCGACCACAATCTGACCCCACTCCTCGTCCGGGATACCAATAACAGCCGCCTGTTCAATAAAATAGAGACGTTCAAGAGCGTCTTCTACTTCATTGGGATTTATATTTTCACCTCCTGACAATATCAGGTCACTTCTCCTGGATTCAATGAATAGCTGGCCCGGCCTGTTCATATATCCATAATCGCCGGTGTTAAACCATCCATGCGAATCAAACCGGTCGGTATTGTCATCCTCATTCAAATAACCGTCGAAAACCTGCGGGCCTTTTAGCCAAATCGTGCCGGGCTCATTCGGAGAAACTTTCTCCCATTGTTCATTACGAATTTCTACCTGGTTGGGTTCAAATATACGTCCGGTGCTCTTTTTGGGATGATAAACAGCACTGGGTTGCAGTAACGGATTAGCGGCGATTTGCGCAAATGTCTCCGTCATGCCGTAACTGGAGACAACAGGTAATCCGCGCTCAATACACGATTTAATCAACGATGGAGTGATGGGGCCGCCTCCAAGTAAAATTGCTTTGACATCAAGATGGATTCGGAATCCGGGATCATTAAGAAGTCTTTTCATCATAGTTGGAACCAGGGAAGCAACCTGGAACAATCGGTTTTCCGACAAAAATATCCGTACTTGTTCGACGTCAAAATGGTCCATTCTGTAAAATGCAGAATGATATAAAAGTGATCGCAGAATGATACTTAGCCCGCTGACATGGTTCAGCGGCAGGCAAAGTAGCCAATACCTGTTGGGATCCGCTTTGAAATTTTGTTCCGAAGCCTTGGCTGCAAATAAAACCTGCCGCCGTTTGAGGGGAACTATTTTAGGTGAAGATGTAGAACCCGAAGTCAGTATGTATGCAAAAATCTCCCCGGCGTCAATCGGTTGGAAAAGGTTTTGGCTGACTATCCGATTCATAGATAGTTTCTCATCGGGGATGGTTAATGTTTCTGTGTTTGAAAGGCGTTCCCGGTTCCTGGAGTCAGTGACAGCCAGGGTAGGGGTGATCATATCCAGAATCCAATTTAAGTCCGTTTCGGTAACAGCGGTAGAGACTGGGAATACCGGTATTCCAAGTAACCAACAAGCAGCAATCGTGAATACCTGCTGATCAGACGGTTCCCCAAATAACAGAATTGGATGGGTGGAATCGATATGATATGCCTCTGTTTCTTTTTTAAACCAGGCTGTAAAAGAATATAAATTACCAAAATCGTAAAGGCCGTGTTCTGAGGCTAGAAAGTCAAATTCTGTTTCCGGCAGCTTGTAAACAGGCGGTTCCGGTTCATTCAGCGTCGATTTTTTTAAGGAATTTTGCATTGGTAATGTCAAATTTTGCACTCCAGGTGTCCAAATTTTTTGTATTTATCATTCCTTTTCTGACTGTTATGCCAGAAAAATTTTGTTTCAAAAAACGTCCTGTGTCCAGTCCGTGAGCAATTTCAGGGTTGCCTAATAGTGCTGTTAAACGTACAACTGCCTGCAACCCGACTGCCGATTCAAAACATGAACTAAAAACACTCTTAATTACATGAGTATCTGAGCCGGTAAATGTTTCAATTAAATTCAGAATATTTCCGAAGACAGCGGGTTTTATGATAACTATTTCTGATTGATTGTACTTTATAGCCTGTCTTAGCTGGTGGATATTTCGAACAGATTCATCGAGGGCGAGCGGGACAGGGGATAGTTCTTTCAATTTGAGATATTCATTTCTGTTACCGGATAATA
Organism: Balneolaceae bacterium; assembly: GCA_007132385.1. GTDB lineage: Bacteria > Bacteroidota > Rhodothermia > Balneolales > Balneolaceae > SLOU01. The sequence continues at coordinate 9,330 of SLOU01000096.1, forward strand.
ATGGCTCTTCGCAATATTCGACAGATGGCAGGTGGAATATTTTGAGATGTTTCAATGCTTCATCAAATGTCCAGGATCGGTTTGCATCAATTCTAAATTTTAGGTCCGGGTGTCGATCCGAGTATTTGCGAATGATGAGAGAGAGATTCCCCGGGTTACGGCCGCACTTAAGCTTCAGGGTCCGGTATCCAAGCTGGTATTGTTCTTCGATTACATTTTCGATATCTCTGTCTGGGAGAATTCCGGAAACCGAATTTACAGTGATTTGGGAGCTTTGTTTGTGAGAAATGGCTTTTATAGTGTTCTGAGATGGATCTCTGTACGTGATCAGATCGAGGGCCAGACAACTAATTGCAAATTCCATGGATGAAGGGTAAGAGCGCTTATCAAGAAAATCTTTCAGCATTTTCGGATCATCAACCTGTTCTAAAAAATCTGTTAATATCAGAATATCGCTTTTCAATTGAAGTAGAACATCTTTAAAGGTTTCATCAAATAAACCCGGAAAAGGTGCAGCTTCAGAGACGAGGTCGATTGGGGTATCAGGTTCAATATATCGAATATAAACTCCCTTGCGCGTGGAAAATGTACCAAAACTCGTTTTAAAGGTTGAGGTATATGGGAAAGAGTATGAGTATAGACTAAGCATAACTGTTTGATTGTAAAAGAATACCGATAGATAAAAGCACTCCGAATATGATCATAAATTGTGCTGTTCTTTCAAGAGTATGATTTAAAACAGATTTATTAGCATGAAACCAAACAGTTTTTAATTGACTGAGAATAAATGGAATACCAAGGAGAGGGAGAAAGATGGCTGCTGTATAATCGAAGTGTGAATATAGAACGGACAATGGGTAAAACGAGAGAACAAGCATAAACAGGTACTCCAGTTTCAGTGTTTTTTCGCCAAAAATTACACCGAGGGTTTTTTTGCCGGATAATCGATCCTGGTCAATGTCTCTAAGATTGTTTACAACCAGAATATTTACGCATAAAGCTCCTACAGGTATAGAGATCCAGAATGCTTCCATACTCCACTGAAGAGTATTTACATAAAACGTACCCATCACAGCAATGATGCCAAAAAAAATAAATACGAACAAATCACCCAGACCATTATACCCAAGTGGAAAAGGGCCGGCAGTATAGAGAAAACCGAATATCAGGGAAAAGACACCAATAAGAAAAATGACCCATCCCCCAATCCATACCAGGTACAGACCTGCTGAAAAAGCAAGACCCATCGAAATAATGGCAGCGTAAAACATCTTTTCAGGCTGGATTTTACCTGACGCTGTTGCACGTTCAAAGCCTATTCGCTGATCGGTATCTGCCCCTTTTTTAAAATCGAAGTAATCATTTGCATAATTGGTGCCAATCTGGATGGCAAGGGCACAGAATAGAGCAGTGGCTGTTGCCAAAGGATGAATCTCATTGGATGCATACGCGAGAGAGGCTCCGGCCAGAACCGGTATAAAACCAGCTGCAAGGGTTTGAGGACGCGCAGCATCTACCCAGATTTTCCAGTTTTTCATTGAGCCTTATTGGTTTGGAAACGCTTTTATCATGATCAATTAAAATACTTTTGAAAATACCTAAAATCTTTTTACCTAAAAAAGTTGGGTTCGTCCCATTTCATTCCGAAATTAGTTCAGCAAGAGTGGTAAGAAAAGCGGTTTCATACTAATTAATTTAACCTTATAAAGGTATCTGCCTGTTATAGTTAGTTTTTATTAAA
>SLOU01000268.1 GCA_007132385.1 Balneolaceae bacterium
CCATAACGGTCGTAATAGCCGCTGTCAATGTCGTCTTGCCGTGGTCAACATGACCAATTGTACCTATGTTTACGTGTGGCTTGGTACGCTGAAACTGTTCTTTTGCCATGGTATAAGTCTTTAGTTGTTAGTTTTGTTCTTCAATAATTTCCACTGCTTTGCTTTCGGGCACTATTGCATATTCGGCAAATTCCATTGAATACGCGGCTCGGCCCTGCGTCATTGATCGCAGATCAGTCGAATAACCAAACATTTCTGAAAGCGGTACTTTAGCTCTCACAACCGATCCCTCAGCGCTGTTATCCATTTTTCCAATAATTCCCCTTCTTCCGTTAATGTCGCCAATTACATCTCCCATATACTCCTCTGGAGTTGTAACCTCAACATTCATGATAGGCTCAAGTAACTTTGGTGAAGCTTTTTTAGCCGAGTTCCTGAATGCCAGGCGCGCACAGAGCTCAAAACTAAATGCATCAGAGTCAACATCATGATAGGAACCGTCGTACAGGCGAACACCGATATTTTGAGCAGCGTAATTTGCCTGAACCCCACCCTGCATTGATTCCCGGAAGCCTTTTTCAATAGACGGTATATATTCCTTTGGTATATCACCTCCGACAATTTCATTGACGAATTTAAACCCTTCCGAAATAGTGACCTTTTTATCATCATCAGCAAATTGCTCAAAATGATCCATCGGACCGATTTCAAATTCCATATCGGCAAACTTACCGCGCCCGCCTGTCTGCTTTTTGTAAATTTCCCTGTGAGTTAGCGGTTTGGTGATGGTTTCGCGATAAGCAACCTGGGGTGCACCCACGTTCGCCTCGACCTTAAATTCACGCTTGAGGCGGTCAACAATAATTTCCAGATGCAATTCTCCCATTCCGGCAATCGTCGTTTGGCCGGTTTCATCATCCGTAGTTACTTTAAACGTCGGATCCTCTTCAGCGAGTTTTACAAGTCCGGTAGTCAGTTTCTCTGCATCTGCCTTTGACTTGGGTTCAACCGCCAGCTTGATTACCGGCTCCGGGAATGTAATCTGCTCGAGTAAAATAGGTGAATCGACATCACAAAATGTATCTCCCGTCCTTACTTCCTTTACACCCACTGCTGCCGCGATATCCCCTGCCCGCACGATATCAATATCTTTTTTGTCGTTTGCATGCATTTCCAGCAGCCGGCCGATCCGTTCTTTGTTTCCAGTAGTTGAATTCAGGATGTAAGACCCTTTTTCGAGGGTTCCGGAATAGACCCGGAAGAAGGTTAACTTCCCCACATAAGGATCTGACATAATCTTAAAAGCCAGAGCCGAGAACGGTTCTTCCACATTCGGTTTCCGGATCATTTTCTTGCTGTGGTCGGTTGGATCCATACCATTTACCGCCTCTACATCCAGCGGGCTTGGCAGGTATCGAATCACCTTGTCCAGAAGTATCTGAACACCCTTGTTTTTCAATGCCGTACCGCAAAGTACTGGTGTAATATCCCTTGCAAGGGTTGCTTTGCGGATTGCACCTTCAATCTCTTCAGTGCTGATTTCCTCTTCCATCAGATACTTCTCCATCAGCGAATCATCATGATCGGCAATCGACTCAATCATAATTTTATGATACTCTTCTGCTTTTTCAACGAGTTCTTCCGGTATATCAACGTTATCGTACTTGGCACCCAGAGATTCATCATCCCAGATAATTCCCTGCATTTTGATAAGGTCAACAACTCCACGGAAATTCTCTTCAGCACCGATCGGAATTTGAACCGGAATCGGATTGGCATTGAGCTTCTCCCTCATTTGCTCAATAACATTATAAAAATCAGCCCCGGTTCGATCCATTTTGTTTACAAACGCCATTCTCGGCACGCTATACTTATTTGCCTGACGCCATACGGTCTCGGATTGAGGCTGAACAGCCCCTACAGAACAGAAAACACCAATCGCACCGTCAAGCACCCGCAGCGAGCGTTCTACTTCAACCGTAAAATCGACGTGGCCGGGTGTATCGATAATATTGATTCTATGATCATCCCATATACAATGCGTTGCAGCAGAGGTAATGGTAATACCCCGTTCCTGCTCCTGTTCCATCCAGTCCATCGTAGCAGCGCCATCATGCACCTCTCCCATCCGGTGGCTGCGGCCCGTATAAAAAAGAATACGCTCCGTCACGGTCGTTTTCCCCGCATCGATGTGAGCCATAATCCCGATATTACGGGTTCGCTTCATGCGGTCGATAATTTTGGGATCTACTTTTGTCATTGCTTCAGACATCTTCTTATTACTCTTTTAAATCGTTTATACTGTATTAGAACCTAAAGTGAGCAAAAGCCTTGTTCGCTTCAGCCATTCTGTGAGTTTCATCCTTCTTTCGAACCGCTCCGCCTTCATTATTAGCTGCATCCATTAACTCCCGAGACAACCGCAGAGCCATCGATTTATCATTCCTGGATCTGGTTGCATTGATGATCCATCGAATACTCAAAGCTGTACCTCTTTCCGGACGAACCTCTACAGGCACCTGATAGGTAGCACCTCCTACCCGCCGGGAACGGACTTCAACAACCGGAGTGGTATTGCTAAGCGCATTTTTAAAAACATCAATAGGCACTTCACCTGTTTTTTCCTCGATCACTTCAAAAGCCTGGTACAAAATTTTTCGTGCAACATTCTTTTTCCCGTCCCGCATCAGGCTGTTCACAAACCGGGTTACCAATTTATCCTGAAATACAGGATCTGGTTGCACATCTCTTTTTTCTGCTGTCTTTCTGCGCATATCAGTTACTGTTTAATATCTTAATTAATTACCCTTTTGGCTTTTTTGTACCGTAGTGGCTGCGACCCTGCTTACGATCGTCCACGCCGGCCGTATCAAGGGTTCCACGTACAATATGGTACCGAACACCAGGAAGGTCTTTTACCCGCCCTCCACGAATCAGAACAATACTGTGCTCCTGCAGGTTATGACCCTCACCTGGAATATATGCGGTCACTTCAATACCGTTTGTCAGACGAACACGGGCAACCTTCCGAAGGGCTGAATTCGGCTTTTTGGGCGTGGTAGTATAAACTCGCACACAAACACCCCGCTTTTGCGGACAGTTCTGCAATGCAGGAGCAGTTGTCTTACTAGTCTTGCTTTTTCTACCTTTACGTATTAATTGCTGTATTGTAGGCACGGATTTACCGGTTTGGTTATCGTATAATCAAGAGCTTGCAATAATACGGAATTTTCATTTTTTATACCAAACTTTATTCCCGTTTTCTTTGCAATGTAAATCTTGTATTTAAACAACCCCCTTTCAGATCCGCTATGACCCTATACCGTTAAATATATTTTGATTTACTGATATATATCAATATTACAATTTTGAAATTAACAGACTTGCCAAATTTAAGTAAAAAACGTGCAGAAGCCCTGCATAAAAGCGGCATACATTCGCCGGATGATCTGTTCATGCTGTTTCCAATCCGGTATATCGATAAAACACAAATACGGAGTATCGCCTCTCTTTCAGGCAGTGGTGAAACTGCGACGGTTGTCGGTAGGGTTCAATCGATCCATGAAATTGGCTACGGCCGAAAAAAAAGACTTGAAGTTATCCTTGAGGATGATTCGGGTACCCTCAAAGGCGTCTGGTTCCGGGGCGCTTCATATTTTAAAAAACTTTTCAAAGAAAAAATGCCGGTATCTTTTTTCGGAACTGTCAAATTATATGGACATGCTCTTTCGATGGCTCATCCGGAAGTAGAAACTCTTGAAACGACTGGTGAAACCCGAAATCTCCAGCGCATCGTTTCTGTATATCCCGGTAGCAAACATATGTCAAAAGCTTTTATCACCCATAATTTGATCCACTCATGGGTAAATCACACCCTTGAGAAAAAGCAGTCAACGGAATTTATACCCCCGGATCTACTGAATAAATATCAACTTCCCGAACGTAATAGTGCTTTCCGGATGATTCATAACCCGGAGAACCTGTCGGAGCCACCAAAAGCAATGAAGCGGTTTAAATATGAGGAGTTGTTACTTTTTGAAATGAGTATGGCCAGGATCAAGCAGGTTTATCTTGATCCAAAACCGGGGCCCCGGTTTGAGATTTCCGGAGGTAAGACGAGCCGTTTTTTTAATGAATTACTCCCATTCGAACTGACCAATGGTCAAAAATCGGCCCTTTCCGAGATTAAACAGGATTTACGATCAGGCAATCAAATGCACCGCCTGGTACAGGGTGATGTAGGATCAGGAAAGACCATCGTTGCCATCGGGGCTATACTGCTTGCACTCGACAACGGGTACCAGGCAGTCTTTATGGCTCCTACGGAAATACTTGCCGAACAGCACTATCACACTTTATCCAATTTTTTGAAAAACCTGAATGTGAATATTCGGTTATTGACCGGCCGGCAAAAATCCCGGCTTCGCACGGATATATTAACTTCTATTGAAGCTGGACATTGTGATATTATAGTCGGAACTCATGCTGTCATCCAGGAGAAGGTACGGTTTCACAAACTCGGTTTGGCAGTTGTCGATGAACAACACCGTTTTGGTGTCAAACAAAGAGCCGATATTTTAGCCAAAGGTGAAGCCCCTCACTTACTCGTTATGTCGGCAACTCCGATTCCCCGTTCCCTGGCTATGTCGCTGTACAGCGATTTGGATATCTCGGTTGTCAAAGGGTTGCCGGCCGGTCGAATACCCGTGAAAACCGCTATACGGACGGAACGAAAACGAAAAGAAATTTACCGTTTTGTTGAAAAAAATATCAGGGAAGGCGGACAGGTATATGTCGTATTCCCATTGGTTGATGAATCGGAGGCTATGGACCTGAAAGACGCAACCATGGGATACGAAAAATTAAAAAAACATTTTCCGGATGCTGCTGTTGGCTTGCTGCATGGCCAAATGAAGAGCGATGAAAAGGAAACGATCATGAACCGTTTTCACCTTGGTGAGATCGACATACTCGTATCCACGACGGTAATCGAAGTTGGCGTAGACGTTCCGAATGCCAATGTAATGATCATTGAACATGCTGAAAGGTTCGGGCTTTCCCAGTTACATCAGCTTCGCGGTCGGATCGGGCGGGGTAATCGGCAAAGTTACTGTATTCTGTTGCCGGGCGAACGCATTACTGAGACTGGGCGTATCCGCCTGAACAAAATGGTGGAAACCGATGATGGATTTGAAATTGCCGAAGCCGACCTAAAGCTCCGCGGGCCGGGTGATTTTCTCGGCACCAAACAAAGTGGGCTTCCAGATTTTCGATATGCCGATATCGTCGAAGACCAGGATATCCTTCGCAACGCCAAACGGGATGCCTGGCACCTTATTCAATCCGATCCGGAACTTCAGTTGGAGAAACATGAAAACCTGAAACGGGTTTTCCAGCCGTATTTTAAAGAAAGATCGGAGTATTTCGGTTTGGGCTGAGGTATCGCAAGATAATGAAAACCAGCCCGTTTCCAGTTTACCCGAACGGAATTTATATTAGGATTTTACTTTCCATTCAATAACAAACTGTTCAGATGAACCGCTTATCATTTTACTTTCTGATTCTTTGCATCTTCTTTGTGTACTCAGGTGTAGCCTCAGAACTTTTCGCCCAAAAAAAAGACCTGAAGCCTGAAGATTACGCTCAGTGGCAATCTATCGCCCAAACCGCACTGTCTGCCGACGGTAATTGGTTTGCATATACCATCAGCCTGGTCGAAGGTGACGGCTGGCTTCAACTGAGGCCTGCCAAAGAGGCCTCAAAGGAAGAAAAACATAAATTCAAACATGCTACTTCCCCTACTTTTTCAAACAATAACCGGTGGTTTGCATTCAGAATTAGCCTGCCGGAAGAAGAAAGACGCCAGAAACAAGAGCAGCAGGAACGGTTGAAATTTCAGGCCGGGCTTTTCGATCTCCACTCTGCAGCAGTGGATACATTCAATAATATTTCCGGATTTGAGTTTACCGAGTCGGGCAACATTTTATTATTGAGAAAATACCGGCCTGAGAATTCAGATCACAGGGGTTTTGACTTGATTATCCGAAATCTTGAGAACGGTACCAATCAGCTGATCGGGAATGTGGCAGAATATGAACTTAACGAGGAAAATAGTTTGCTGGCTGTCCTGATCGACTCATATGATAAAATCGGCAACGGTATCCAGTTGATCGACCTGGAAAGCCTTACCACTCGTGTTTTGGAATCCGATGAGGCTGAATACCGATCCCTGCTTTGGAATGAGCAAGGAGATGGCCTCGCATTTAAAAAAGTAACAGAACACAAAGGTTTTCATGAAGATACTTTCGAGATATATGCTATTACCGAATTGCCCGACAGTCCAGAGACTCATCAGTTTACCCCTATAGAACGTGATGATTTCCCGGAAAATAAACACATTGTGGATTACCGCTCGATTCGATGGTCTGAAGACGGTCAGCGAATCTTTTTTGGCATCAAGGAATCGGAACCGGAAGAACGTCCGGATACGAATGCCGGAAAGCCGGAAAGCGATGAAAATGACGAGCCGCAGGAAAAAGAGGACGATCCTGACGCTCACCTCGATCCCACTAATGTTGAAATCTGGCACTGGAGAGATGACCCGATTCAGCCTCGTCAACGAGTATTGAGCCAAATAGATCAGCAGTCAAATTTTTTGTCTGTCTGGCATCTGGGCGATAACCGCTTCGTACAATTGATTGACAATCATGATCATTCTATTCTGCTGGCACCACAAGAAAAGTATGCTGTTATATATGATCCCACTCCACATATACCGCGCTTCAGGGAGAACTGGAATAACGTCTATATCGTGGATGTAGAAGACGGAAACAGGCAGCTGGTGCTGGAACGACATGAAAGCGTACGAACCTCCCCCGGTGGCGACTATTTACTCTATTTCCGGGAGAATCACTGGTGGAGCTATCACATACCTTCAGGCAGACATATGAATCTTACTGCAGATGTAGACACAAAATTTAACAACTTTACATTTATTAGCGGACGTGAACAGGACCGCCCCTTTGGAGCCGGTCAATTTGCAGAAGATGACAGTTGGGTACTTCTGTACGACCAATTTGATATTTACAAGGTGGCTCCGGACGGAAGTGACATTACAAAAGTTACCGATGGGTCAGCAGATGAGATCCGTTATCGACAGTCTAGAACCGATGGTGTGAATACCGGCCTTGATCCTGATGAACCCTTTTATGCAAACCTGTTTGGCAACCGTACCAAAGATCGCGGTTATGCTCGAATCAATCCGGATAACCGGATGGAAACACTGATTTATGAATCGAAAATGATTGATCGCCTGGAGAAAGCGAAGGACGCCGATCTCTATGTATATATGACGCAAACTGCCATTGACTCTCCCAATTTCTACCTGACCGACAAAAATTTCAACGATCGACTGGTACTCACTGACACGAATCCTCAACAGCAAGACTATCAGTGGGGCGATGATGAACTTGTCAGTTTTGTAAACGACCGTGGGGAGGAGCTGGAGGGGCGTCTTATCTATCCCGCCAACTACGAACCTGGTAAGCAATACCCGATGATCGTTTATATTTATGAGAGGCGTTCGCAGTCTCTGCATAACTATTCGATGCCCAATCGTACAAGTGCCTATAACCAACGCCGTTTTTCTTCTGAAGGGTACTTTGTTTTCGAACCGGATATCACCTATGAACTGCGAAGGCCGGGAATGTCGGCAGTCGAGAGTGTCGCCCCTGCTGTAAAAAAAGTACTTGAAACCGGCATGATCGATGAGAATAAAATAGGTTTGACCGGGCATTCATGGGGCGGCTATCAAACCAATTTCATTATTACCCAAAGCAACCTTTTTGCCTCTGCAGTTGCAGGTGCCCCGCTTACGAATATGATCAGCATGTATAATTCCATCTACTGGAATACCGGGATGCCCGACGCTACAATATTTGAAGTAAGCCAGGGCAGGTTCCCTGATCCATACTGGAAAGATTGGGATAACTTTATAGAAAATTCTCCAATTTATCAAATGGAGCAAACTGAAACTCCCCTTCTGCTAAAATTTGGTACTGACGATGGTGCTGTCGATTTTAACCAGGGGGTTGAACTCTACAATACGATGCGACGGATGGAAAAACCGTTTGTTATGCTGGTTTATGAAGGGGAAAACCATAGCCTCGGGCGCCGCGAAAATCAAATCGATTTTGCCAACAGGGCCATGGAATGGCACGAACACTTTATCCTCGGAAAAGAACCGGCTGACTGGATCCTGGACGGACTGCCTTTTATTGACAGGCCCGAGATGACGGAATAGTTTCAAATCACCCCATAAATCATGATCGCTGCCACTGCAAGCACGAGCAACGAAAAACCAATTTGCACAGATTTATCATTTACTTTTTCATTCAGACGTGCCCCTGCAATTCCACCAGCAAATGCTCCGATTATTACTGGAAATGCCGTTCCAAAGTCGACTGTACCGACAGTAAAAGCAGTCAAAGAATCGATACCATCCGCAAAGAAAGCAAATTGCAGCCAGCCGGAAAGAGAAATTACGACAATAGCCAAAGATGAAACACTGACTGCTCGTGTAAGCCCGATGCGGTACCATAAATTCATTATAGGCACCATCACCGATCCCCCACCTATACCCGCCAGAGCGGCAACCAGTCCACCGATACCACCCGTCAAAACTGATTTATTCCATCCGATTTTATCCGGGTTGTCATCGATCACAACCTTGCCAGAACCCCGCCGGTAAAACAGAACAGCTACAACCAGCAGCAACGAAGCGAAAAAAATGACAAAAATTACCTCCGTGTAGTAAGAAGACATTACAATCAGTTTGCCCAGATAAACACCTACAGCCCCCAGAATCCCTACTTTCATTCCCTGCCCAAGATACAGGTTATGCTGACGCAATTGCTGGAATGAACTGCTCACAGCGGCAATAAATGTGCAAAAAAGTGATGTCCCGATTGTCCAGGGAACCGGATTTTCCATCCCGGAAGCACTAAAGATGAGGAAAAAAATCGGTGTAAAGAGAACTCCACCCCCGATTCCAAAGAACCCGGCAAGTACTCCTGCAAGGATACCCAATACTACCAGCAAAAGAAAAATCATCTGAACTCCGGGTCAATTGTTCCTTTTATTTCAACGTAGATTCTTCCAGCCCATATCCCAAAAGCCCGGCCATCAATCATACATGGCCGCTGTCCTCGCCATAAACCATCCGGGATACCGACCCGGATCCCGGACTTCCAGAACTCTGCCGGCGCAGCTGAGAGTTTGATGTACTCAGAAGGACAGGAGCATATATCTGAAACAGATCTATCCGCAGGGCAGATTCTGAACTTCATATTGATGTTCTTCGAATTTTGAGAATGAATGTAATAAAGAAATGAGTGATTTATGAATTTTTCAGATGTCTGTTGTTATTTTCCCGGTACAAATTAGATTCTTGGCCTTATTATCGCGAACTTTGAAATTATGTCGATCAAAGAAATGCAATACATCCCTTCCTCAGTGCCTGAAAAAATCGGTTTTGAAGGAATTAAAGAAGCCATACGTACACTCCTTTATACTCCCGCTGGGTCGGAATTATTAAAAAAACTTGTTCCTTTAACTGATCCGGACGATGTGGACACTCTTTGTCGCCAGACTTCCGGCATGAAACAATTGATCGAAGAAGACAAACCGATTCCCCTTACAAATCTGGAACAGATCGACACCTGGCTGGATCAGTGCAAGCCACAAGGTTCCATGCTGAATTCCGATGCATTTCCACCGATTCGCGAACATGCAGCAACAGCCCGCATCGTACAAAGTTTTTTTGAACGTAAACGAACATCTTGTCCTGAACTGTGGCAGATAGCAGATCTGATAGAGTCAGTAAAACAACTGGAGGATGCTATTAATGACGCAATAAGTGCAGAAGGTAATTTACGGGATGATGCCAGTCAGGAATTGAAATCGATCCGCAGACGCCTGAACAACAAACGCACTTCTCTTCGATCCACCATTGATAAAATCTATAAAAAACTGAGCGGTCTTCATATGACATCCGATGAAGGTCCCACCATACGAAGCGGTCGCATGGTCATCCCGATACAGGCCGAGTATAAGCGAAAGGTCGACGGATTTATTCACGATGTTTCTGCATCCGGACAAACCGTTTATCTGGAACCGGTTGAAGCCCTTCAAATCAACAATGACATTCGACAAATTGAAGCGGAGGAAAAACGGGAGATCGAGCGGATCCTGAAAAAACTTACCACATTCGTCAGAGAAAACCGTAACCTGCTGATCAATAACGGAAAGTTACTCGGAAGAATTGATTTGATTCATGCCCGTACAAAATTTGGGATGAACCGGGGCGGGGTAATTCCACAGCGATCCGAGTACCGCGAGTGGAATATTATTCAGGGATTGAACCCGAACTTATTGATTAAAAACAGTCAACTGCCGGAAGATCAACGCGATGAAGTAGTCCCGCTCGACCTGGAAATTGAAAATAAAGAACAGGGTATAATCATTTCCGGCCCGAATGCAGGGGGAAAATCAGTAGCACTGAAAACAGTTGGGATTCTAAGCTGCATGTATCAGAGCGGGATCCCCATTCCGGTTGACACACATTCATTTTTCCCGGTTGTGTCCGGAATCGCTCTCGATATGGGAGATGATCAATCTATTGAGCAGGACTTGAGTACTTTTTCTTCGAGGCTTAAATGGATGCAGGAAACACTGGTAGACACAGACGACAGGTTCCTTGTACTGATTGATGAGGCCGGAACCGGTACCGATCCTGAAGAGGGAGGGGCGTTGTTTCAGGCGTTTATGGAGAAGATCTTGGAGCAGGGAGCAACATTGATCGCAACAACCCACCATGGAGCCCTCAAAGTTTTTGCTAACGACCACCCTCTCCTTGCCAATGGTGCAATGGAGTTTGATCAGGCAACCTTGTCCCCTGTCTATCGTTTCCGTAAGGGAAATCCCGGAAGCAGCTATGCTTTCGAAATTGCCGG
>SLOU01000168.1 GCA_007132385.1 Balneolaceae bacterium
GGGCGGCAAGGTGGGGAAATCCAATTGGGATGAAATATTTAATCGAATTACAGAATTTCCCACACAACCGATGCGGCGCAAGCTGTTGCAGATAATTGCAAATCATCTGTTTGCACAAACCGGGAAAACGGGGCTTAATGAAAAAAAATGGGGCAACCGTTACAGTTATCTCCGGTCGATGGCACTTTCATCTTACCGAAATTACCTGGATGAGGAGGGAATCCTCGCATGGGAGAACCATATCACTCATCGATGGATGGAACTGTTGAAAGAATCTATGGAATCGGGCTTCGAAACGCGTGTACAAGCCATGATGGACGATCCATTGTTCCACTTTATCTACAAAAATCAGGAAGTACAGTCGGTTCTTCATGAAATTCGTTCCTGGTTTTACGACAGGTATGATGTTATCTATACGCATAAGCTTGGAAAACAGATGAATGAGAAAGGTTTCAGCATGAAAAGGGAGCTATTAACGTTCCGCTCTTACCTGCTTCACTTTACAAACGTCTGGATCGCACTGGTCATCGGTGCTATTTTAATGCTTGATTTTGGAGATGCCTGGACAGCTCTTGCTGAATTAGGAGATACAACGGGTATTTTGATAACATTTTTTGTGGGTATAGCGGCAGCCGGAATATATCTTTATATCAACCTGAAAGAGAAAACCCGAAATGCACCGGAAGACAACCTTTGGGAACGCACGATTTCGCGCTGGAGCCGAATTGGACTTTTCCTTGGAATTAGCCTTGTCTATACCCTTGTACTCACCTCACTGCTTTGGCTTCTGTTTTCAGCTACAGATGAAGTGGTGCATGGACCAGGCGCATTACTACACATTCTCGGATGGACCGGTTTCGCTCTTTTGATCGGAATTTTCTTTGGCTTACTTTCCGATTCTTCCTAAACCTGCCTGAATACTCTTTGATTTCTGAACAGTCCGGGCCATAATGAACTTTGTTGCAGAAATTCAATGAAATGTGGAATCAATGTTCGGAATTTCAAATAAGTCCAAACCCGATAACAGAATCATCATTTACCGTAGACTGTCGCTCGTCTGGTTATCAAATGTCTTCTCACTTTCAAGGAAACTGACTGTTCGCTGCGGAAACGGTATCACAATGCCTTCTCTGTCGAATCGTTTTTTGATGCTTTCGTACAGATCACAGCTCATGACAAAAGCTGTTGGCGGATCGGAAGCCCAGGCTGGAGCACGCATCAGTACAGATGAATCACCCAGTGAAAGGACACGAACAATAACCGGGGGTATCCCCTCTTCAATATCTTTCGGTTTCCTGACGTCCAAAAAACTGGTATGATTGATAATTTCATCAGCCATAATTTCGCGGGCCTTGTCAATATCCGAGCCATAACTGATCCCTATTTCAATGAAACGGCAAATTTTGTCATCTGAGTAATTGGAATTAATAAGCACTTCATTACTCATCACCGAATTCGGGATAATGATCCGTTGATTTTCAAAATTGCGGATTACCGTATGCCTTAAACTGATATCTTCCACAACCCCTCGTAAATCTCCTTTCATAGAGATTCGATCGTTAATCCGGTACGGTTTAAACATGACAATAAATACACCGCTGACAATATTTCCAAGCGCTTGTTGAGATGCGAAACCGATCGCTATCGCCAGAATTCCGGCTGCCCCTAAAAGAGATCCTGCTATATGGCTCAATACAGGAATCAAATAAATAGCAAAGCTGACTCCGGTGATATATACAACAGCTACAAGCGCATGCTGCATAAACTTGTAATTGGTAGGATCATTTTTCAAAATTCCAGTTGCCTTTTCAATGAAACGGACAAATGCACGGTTGATCAAAGAAGCCAGAACAACCGTAAGACTCAGGATAATGACGACAAGTATGAGCGTATCCCAATCCACAAAAACAGTTTCAAAAAAGTTTTGCAATACCTGTACTAAAGTTTGTAAAGTCATGTTATAAAATAAGTTAGTTAGATCAATCCCGTGATTGAAATTCAACTTCCAACTCTGAAGTAAAACCTTCCCTTATCGGAACATCTTTACGTACAAAATAAGGTTCGGGGGGTTCAAATGGAATTACGGTACCCGGTTCCCATCTCCCCGACTGGTTTTGGTCTCTGAAGACTATCGCTGTGTATCTCAATGGTGGCAGGTTGTCGATCTCAATGCTTTCCGTAAATGTGGTGTCTATTCGAATTTTCCCCTGATCATCGTACAAGGTAAGAAAATTCTCGTCCCGGTTAGACGTATCTGCCATCGAAATTTCCATCGATCCGAGTTGATTCCGTTGCCAAATAACCGGTTCGAGCGGCCTTAATTCTTCCCGGTATGGATTCCAGATCAAAAATTGATAGGTTACACCGCTTTCCCAGGCTTCATTCGGATATATTTTCAGTCTGTGCCGATCGACTTCCACGTCAGGCCAATCCTCGATCATCTCGTCACCCGCAACCACACGCAAAGAATCAAGCACGTCATCCTCATCAATAAATTTGTTATATCCAACAATCAAAGGTTCATCTCTGAACAGGCCGGGTTGTAGATTGTCACCGATTATTCGCAGGCTCAGTGTGTCAGTCTGCGAAGAACCGGTAAACGGGTCGATGGACGAACGTGCGGGGTTACCCGCATTATCAAAAATTCCATTCATCTGCAGGGTGAACCTTTGTTCTTCCGGAAGCGGATCTTCAGACTGCGCCATTAGTATATATGGATCTTCAGGGAGTACGTATAGCGGCAATGCTCTGGTGTAGGTGTTTTCCAGGGAATCTTTAATCTCAATAAAC
>SLOU01000077.1 GCA_007132385.1 Balneolaceae bacterium
AAAATCGACCGGAAATTCAATAAGAAAACAAAAAAGAGACCTCCCCTCCAACTGATTAAAGATTTTTTGGTCAAATGAGATGAAGGAGGGGCGGTGAAATTAAAAATCGCTCAATTTAGGTGATATATACTTTGGCATTGTTATTATATTGCAGTGTCCATGATTATGACAATGTTTTGACTGATATGGAAAGCATCTCGCTTCTGGAATCGAAGCTTTCTGGTAAAAAATTTCTATAGATGAAGTATATAGATGAAGCATTACGTAAACGTCGTTCTGTCCGCGAGTATTTGGAAATCCCTTTAACTGATGAACCAATTGCTCATCTGACCTGGGCAGATCAGGGCATGTTGCACAAATTGATTATCTGAAGGGAGCTGCAGTTGATATTGGAACGGATGTTATCGGAGCACTCGATGAACTTGGTGTTGCAGATATATTGTAGCTTGAGGATGGAGAATATCCACTCAATATAATGCCGGTTGGTAAAACAAAGTGATCCGGAAAGTTCAAAAAATTGAACAGAAAAACCGGCAATATTATGTTCGAAGCCGGCAATAAATTTTCGATGTGCAATAAACCTATAGTGATCGGTTGGCTTCTAAATAATGTGTACTCTCAGTTGGCAAATTCGAGATAACCGGTTAACGATTATTTTCAACCGGGATGAATCCATCAAAAGGCAAGAAGCGGAACCTCCAAAAATTGAAACGATTGGAGAAACAAACGTTCTGGCTCCGAAAGATCCCGAAGGTGGCGGAACGTGGATAGCGGTAAATGAATATGGGATGGTTTTTTGCATGATGAATAATTATCAGACATCATTCAAGCCCGGACCTGATGACCGATATCACAGCAGGGGGATGATCATTCGTACTCTTTCGACGACATCAAGCTTGCATCACCTGCGCAGGATGTTGGGCGAGATGGATCCTGGGTTGTATAAACCCTTTTATCTCATTGTTTTTCCGGGTGTGTTCCCACCATTGCAATGGCAGTGGGACGGTAAAAATATGGAAGAAATTGTTGCACCTTTTCCTCTGATCACCACCTCTTATTTATTTCCAAAATGGACGGAGATTCTTCGTATTCGTGCATTTTGCAAGGAAACTGAAAATTTCACACTCCCACTGTCAGAAGACCGTCAACAGGCATTACATCGCAGTCGCAGACCATGGCCTCCGGTAACTTCCATCGCCATGAAAGGGAAAAATGGGGCAACAGTCAGTATGACCCGGATTCGGATTGATCCGGAAGTTATACATATGACCTATCAACCGGGTGACCCGGTTACAACCCGACAACCGGTTCATGAGCAAAAAATTAAGAGGAAATCCAACCCTTCCATAGAACGGCGTATTGTATTACCGGATAACTTCAGCAAAGACCTGATCGATATTGAAAAAGTGTTACGTGAAAAGAATCTCACACTTTATCGAAAATTTCCACGATGGGCGATAGGATTGCTCAGGGCACTTGTCAAAGAGAAAACACTTAATGAATATTTTGACAAAACTCGTGAGCTACCATGTAATTTTCTGGCATCGAATGTTTTAAATCATTTGGGAGTCCGAGCGAAAATAAAACCGGGTTCCGGAGCGATGCCGGAGTCCGGAAAACGTCTGATTTTTCTCTCCAATCACCCGACAGGCGGCCTGGATGGATTATTGATGTTGAGCTGGCTGTCGCATTACTATCCTGATATACGTATCATCGGCAATGACACACTGTGGTTTGTTCCACATATTCGACCCTGGCTGGTACCGGTTGATATTTATCGCCAAAGCCGAAAATCAATGGATAATCTTTTCAGGGCTTATGAGAAGGATTCACCGCTGTTGATCTATCCCTCAGGACAAGTGGCACGCAAGATAAAAGGAAAGTTGAAAGAAGCACCCTGGGAAAAAATGGCGGCAAAACTTGCCAGGGAATATAACAGAAGCATAGTACTCATCCATATTAATGGATACAACTCCAGATTGTTTAACAGCGTCGCATGGTTTCGACGAGCCGCAAGAACTAATCTGAATCTTGAATTGTTATTTTTATCACGAGCACTTATTAAACCGGCATGCAAAATGTATGGTATAACGATAGGTCCCGTGCTTTCACCAGAACAGATAAAAACAATGGGGAAAAACGACTATGAACGAGCATCAAAATTGCAACAGAACTGTGCAAATCTGGTGGATTCATCATTTCAGGATATCATCTCATGACATCATCATTCGGTCATAGCACACCACGTCTTTCAGATATTGTTGCTGAAATAGCAGACCTTACCCCGATTGCAGGGTTTCGGGGCCTTGATGTGTATCGCTTTTCAGGAAATGATTATCCATCAACGCTTAGGGAGATAGGCAAACTTCGAGAGGTGGGTTTCAGATCAATTGGAGGGGGACTTGGCATCGAATATGATCTGGACGATCTGGACACTGGCGATAATGCCTATTTCCAGCTCATTGCCTGGGATCCCCGCGAAAAACAACTTGTGGCTGTTTACAGATACCAGTTGGGGTGGCGCGTAATAGGTGAAGATGTCAATTATTTGCGCACGGCCAACCTTTTTGATTATTCCTATACATTCAGAAAGAAAATATTGCCGTATGCCATGGAACTTGGACGCTCCGTTGTAAATCCATCGGCGAAGCTAAGACGCTTCGGGTTTTTTGCAATATGGAAAGGTCTCGGTGCTCTCCTTCGAATGCATCCGGAAACACATTATTTTTTCGGTACGGTATCACTCAGGAC
>SLOU01000075.1 GCA_007132385.1 Balneolaceae bacterium
GGTTACGACTTGGTGAGCGGATGGAAGAAGGAGAGGAATGATCCGGTTTCGAAGAAACTCCCTTCCCGTTTTTTTAATATGGTAACCCGTTGGGTAACCGGGATAAAATTACATGATTTCAATTGCGGATTGAAAGTCTACCGTAGAGAAGTCACGGATCGAATACATCTGCATGGAGAGTTGCACCGTTATGTTCCACTGTTGGCAAAGTGGGAAGGTTATAATCGTATCACGGAAAAAGTGGTTGAACATCACCCAAGAAAATACGGTAAAACAAAGTTCGGCCTCTCAAGATTTATGCACGGGTTTCTGGATTTGCTGACAATCATTTTTGTTCATAACTACATGAACAGGCCGATGCATTTCTTTGGTTCGATCGGTGTGCTGGCCTTGATTGTGGGTGGGATTATTAACTTGTATATGGCCTATATTAAAATTATTCATGATGCAGCTCTGTCTAACAGGCCGATGTTGTTTCTTGGTATTATGTTGGTGGTTGTGGGTGTTCAGTTCTTTTCGATCGGCTTTCTGGGGGATATGATTAATCGCAGTCAGGTGAAGAAACGAAAACCGAACATCAGAGACCGGCTTTAGTATGGGGACCATTTCTTATGATCCGGTCAAAGACAAACTGGCCGGTATTATCCGTAAATCAAGTTTACTGAGAAGAGTCTTTTATCTGCTGCTGGATCTGTTATTCTTGAGGGGATGGCATATCCGGAAAATTTTGAAACAGGAATGTGCAGCTCTTGATAAAAAGGGGACATGGCATTTAATGGATGCCGGTTGTGGGTTTGGCCAGTACGATCGTTTCATTCTGGGCAGCTTTCGGAATGTGAAGGTACTCGCCGGGGATCTGAAGGTAGATTACCTGGAAGACTGCCGGCATTATTTCAGGGGTGATATAAAAAAAGGTCGAATTGCATTTCAACATATGGACCTGCTTAATCCGAATACCGACCGGCAATTTGATTTTATTATTTGCATTGATGTATTGGAACATATAGTGGAAGATGTAGTGGTTTTAAAGACACTGTCCAGCTTGTTGAAACCCGGCGGTAAATTACTGATGCATTCGCCATCACATCACTCTGTCGGGGATGCCGGAGATGATGATGAAAGTTTTGTCGGTGAACATGCCAGGGCCGGATATTCCAAAATAGAAATCAAAAAAAAATATAGACTTGCCGGGTTGAAATCTGTAAAGGTGCACTATACATATGGTGTATTAGGGCATTTGGGATGGTTGCTTTCAATTAAGTACCCGATGCTTTTGCTGAATAAAACCGGGATGATCGGGCTGTTGCCTCTGATATTCTATTACCCGCTTGTTTTGCCATTTTGCCTGGTTATGAATTGGGCAGATCTTTACACTGAAAACGAGAGGGGTAATGGAATCTATGCGCTGGGAATGAAGGAGTAATAACGATATAGTTGGTCATTATTGGTACACCAATTGATATTACTAAAGATCATGTTATTGATCGCAGCCTTCTATTTCCTTTGTCTGTCTTTGACTTAAATTTAAGGTTCATTAGCCATTTTTTTCAAGTTCTGCCCTGTCCCATTGAGCATTTACTGCTGCGGCGAGATACGTTGATTCAAGAAATTGAAGCAACGTCTTATCAGGATGAGTGGTATTTATCACATCTTTATAATGCAGAATATACTCTCCAAGCTGTTCATGAAAATAAGCCTCTTCCGGCTTAATACTCTCTGTACGAAATCCGTCAGGCTCGGGATATGCGTATGCATAGAATGCTGCTTCCCCCAGTTCGCTACCAGG
The DNA here is from genome assembly GCA_007132385.1 of Balneolaceae bacterium. GTDB lineage: Bacteria > Bacteroidota > Rhodothermia > Balneolales > Balneolaceae > SLOU01. The sequence goes on from SLOU01000075.1 coordinate 1,787, forward strand.
CCAGAAACCCGCACTTGACAATTCGTGAGAATAAGCTTCCTCCATCACCCAGTCGGCACAGTTTGGAATTCCGCCGGGATGTTTTGGGGCTTTACGTCCGGAAAAGCGGGTTACGGCCAAATCAAAAGCACCCCAAAAGAAGTGAACAGGACTGACCTTGCCAATAAAGCTGGACCGAAATAATGTAAAAACCCGGTGTATATGTGTAAGAGCAGTCCAAAAAATCTGGACAGCTTTTTCATCATATGATTTGTGAGTTTGGTCAGCAGGAAAAGGTATAATGGGATCGGGGATTTCAACAGGCTTTGGATATATTTGGGTGGGGATATCCAAATCTTTAAGGCTCTCCATCGTTTTCAGATAAAAATCTGCTACGCTCATCGACTGCAGTTTAAAGGAAACGATTTCACCATTAGTCTGGCGTATCTCAAGACAATGGTCAGAAAAATTAAACTCTATTTCGAAACCACCAGATGTATGCGGAATCTGTGAAGTGGTTAAACCGCGGGAAGAAATATAAAGCGGAACATGCCAGGAGTGATTAATCCATGGCATGTGTTCGAGACGGATTTTACCGATTATTTGGCTCCATAAATGAACTGTATCGAGAGTTTCCTGCCAATCGGCTGTGGCCGGTAACTCAGGCCATGAGGATTGGCCATGTTTTTTAATATAGTTTGGGTTCATAAGATCCGGATGATTTATAGTGGCTGAAATTTAGTTTGGTTATTGAGATAAATTCATTCTAAAAAAGTAAATCATTTTAAAGAAAGTTCCGTTACCTGCACATTTGTATTTTGAGAGAACTTAATTACACGTAATGCGCTCTAACGACGAAATTAATGTTCAATCAAAAATCGGAAATACCAAAGACTCATCTCAGCGAATCATTTCATGTTCTCTTGAATTAGTACTAACCCACCTGATCCGAATTGATAATCGAGTGGATAACTCTA
>SLOU01000287.1 GCA_007132385.1 Balneolaceae bacterium
CTCCTATGGTACGTACAACTGACAGCGGACGGGGCAATATGTGGGAGAGAGCTATGGATCTTTGGTTACAAGAACCAATTTTTGGAATCGGTCCTTTGCATTATGCTGAGATCATTAATTCCATGCCATATTTTGCTCATCCACATAACTTCTATATCCAATTTCTCACAGAATGGGGACTTATTGCTTTTTTGGCCTTGATCGGACTCATGATTATTGCCGCCAGAATGGTCATTAAGAACTATAATCGAATTCCACGAAAATCAGCCAATAAATTAATTTATATTGCATTCGTCTGGTCGATATCGGCAGCCCTTTTACATGCTTCTCTAAGTGGCGTGATGCATACTCCAATGAGTCAAGTCTGGTTTATTCTTATTGGAGCCTGGCTTTTAGGATATCTGAGATACAAGGAGCCTGAAGATACTAAATATGCTTTGGGATTTTACGGATCCCGAATAGTATTTATCATTCTTTTATGTGCAGTACTTTTTGTATCAATCAATGAGATAGCAGGTATTTCCAACGGATATATGGAATATATGAACAAATACCCTGGTTCTTCTTTTTTTTCCAGGTTCTGGGAACAGGGTCTGTTTGAATGACGTTTACCTTTAAGAGGCCGAGAGAAGCCGTTTTTTGCACTTTAGCTGCTTCATTAACTGATCCAATGGGGATTGCAACGGTAGTGGCGATCACAACATTTGGGGCGGCTGCAAATTCTGTAAATATAGATGCAGTTCAACAGGACGTGGCACAAATAGCTGCCGTAACCCAAGGCTATTACATGAAACCAATCATGCTTGGCGGTGGTGGAAGATCATTTAATGATATTACATTTAATGATTTTGCATTCTCATTTAGCAGTATTGAGGAAGGAGACGAGCCCACAACAGCCTGGAATGAAAATGGTAAGTATGTGATCTCAGTAGCTGATGGAGGTGAAACACCACCCGGAAATTGTGATTAATCAAAACTTCTTATTCGTGTTCACCAATTTATAATAAGTTTCCGGCATACCCGGAGCTATTTTTGTTAATTGATTAGAAAAATTTACCTAACCACCAATATTTAAACCCTCACAATTATGTTATATTTAAAGAAATATATCATCATATCTAGTAACGGAATACTTCAATGGGCCAGCAACAATTACTACTCGTAATACTCGTAACGATCATCGTCGGAATTGCCACCGTCGTGGCAATTAACACATTCGGAACGGCAGCAGATGCCGCTAATATCGACTCGGTACGCCAGGACGTGGCGTCTTTTGCCTCTGCAGCACAGGGATATTACCTGAAACCACGCATGCTGGGCGGCGGCGGGCGCAGTTTTGAAGGTATCACCTTCCGGGATGTAGCATTTGCTTCACAGGGAATTGAAGACGGAACAACTGCCTGGAATATCAACGGAAAATATGTAATTACTGAAGTAAGTTCCGGTCAAATCACTATGGAAGCCCATCCATCCAGCCGGATTCCGGGTGGAATCTCCGATCGGGCATCTACGGCTCCCGGTGATGCCTCAGAAGGTGATGGCGTCTTGACAGCCTATATCTGTGCAAACAACCTTACCTGGGAGAATCCTTGTTCAACGGAATAACATAATAATAGCATCCGGGAGGTAAACTCCTGGTTTACAAGCTTACCTTCATCAGGCAGCATCATCTCTTCTCTCCCATATAAAAAGTTTGACTGACTCAATCCTTTTCATCAATTCTGTCACAAAATCAATTGCAACTGATCATTATCTCAGAGAAACAACGCTAATAATCATGGGACAACAACAACTTTTACTCATAGTATTGGTTACGATCATTGTGGGGATCGCTACAGTTGTGGCTATTACCACATTTCAATCCGCGCAGGAGCAAGCCAATATGGATGCCATTCGCCAGGATATTCTCCGTGCTCACGGGATGGCTTTGACCTATTTTGAAAAACCACTGAGTATGGGCGGGGGAGGCGGTTCATTCCGCGAAATTACCCTTAGTGAACTTTTGCTCCCGCAAGAGAATGACAATGCCTACTACGAAATTACTGAAACATCTGATGAAAACTTTACTCTTTCCTATATACCTCATTTCAGTGAAGAAAACTACGATGTAGTTATCAGTTATAACCGAATTTACTGGAATGGAGAGGAGGATTAGAGATGGGTTCGAGCGAGTGTTTTCAGGTTAGCAACCTGAAGTTAAATTTACTTCACCGCCTGAATCTATGATACTGCAGATTTCTGCATCGCCATCATACAGGCTCCTAAATGCTATAATTTTATTTATTCAATGTATAAAACAGGCTAAATCCTATGCCAGAGTTCAGACTACAGGCAATTGCCCCAAATGGCAAGCAAATAAAAACGGAGTTTGAAGCGCCGAATAAGAAAAATGCAAAAATGAAGGTTGACAAGCTTGTCCAGAAAAGAGGGCTGAAGGTCAATTCCATCGACCAGAAAAGCACTTTCACCTACAAGGTGAGTCGAAACGGCAAGCCGGCCGTAAAAGGGGAACAGGAGGCCTACAGTAAAGAAGAACTGGAAAAGGCACTTGTAAAACTGGGATACAAAGTCGAAAGGATTAACAAAAAACTATTTAATTTCAAGGGAAGTGTCCCGAGAGAGGAGATAGTAACGTTTATCAGCCTTTCTGCCGACCTTTTGAAACAACAGCTTACCTTTGATGAAATCCTCGGATTGCTCTATGAAGATACCACCAATCCACGGATGAAGGA
>SLOU01000196.1 GCA_007132385.1 Balneolaceae bacterium
ATCAACAATGGCTTTGAAAAGATTTTTGGATATAGCCAGGGTGAAATTGCAGGCCTGGATATCAATAAACTCATTGTTCCCGAGGGAAAAGAAGATGAAGCTGTTAATCTATCAGATCAACAAGAGTCCTTTCAATTATTAACCAAGCGCATCGACAAGGATAAAAGGTTTGTGGATGTACTGATCTATGGTGTTCCGGTGATAGTGGAAGGCAAAACGATCTCTTTTTACAGGCTTTATGTGGATATTACGGACCGTAAAAAAGCTGAAGACCAGATCAAACAATCCCTTAAAGAGAAAGAAGTATTGCTGGCCGAAATTCATCACAGGGTAAAAAACAATCTTGCGGTTATTACAGGTTTGCTTGAGCTTCAAGGATATAACACTGAAAATGAAGGTGCGAAAGAAGCTTTAAAAGACAGCCAGATGCGTATTAATTCGATGGCACTCATTCACGAAAAACTCTATCAGAGTGAAAACCTGTCAGAAATTCAGTTCGATATCTACATCGAAGAATTACTTGAAGTGATCTCCCGTTCTCATCAGTCAAAAGAGAACCCTGTCACAATCAAAATAAATGCTGAACCAATTCCCCTCACGATTACACAAGCGATTCCTTGTGGATTGTTACTCAATGAGATTGTTACCAATTCAATGAAACATGCATTTCCGGATACTGACGGTGGTTTGATTGAGATTACATTTAACAAAAAAGGAGAGAAGCTACATTTTAGTGTATCAGATGATGGAATAGGGCTGCCCGATAATTTCAATGAGGTGAAAAAGAAATCACTTGGAATGACACTAATCAATACCCTTTCCAAACAGCTTGAAGCGGAAATGGAGATCGATTCAAGAAATGGTACACGCTACACGTTGATTTTTAATTATCACGAAGTGAAGGTTAACGCCAGTGAGTTGTAGCTTGCCTGTTGTAAAAAGTATTAAATCGGGTTACAGGTGGAACTTCGAGTATGAAAATCCGAAACTGTAACCCGGTATATTGACCTGTTAATTACCGAATAAAAGCGGCAACCTAATCCTGCGGATCACGCCAAATTCCGTCGGTAAATCGTATTTCCTGATCGAGTTCTCGCACCCAGATATTCCTGAAACTTACATAATCACCGTGATCTTGCAAAAGGATACCGGCAGCTCCGTGTGGCTCGTATTCAGGTGGACCGATATAGACTGTAGGGCCAAACACTTCGACATTATTTTGAACCAAAATACCATTCAGCATCACCGTGAATCGTGCAGGCTCCTCAACGTTCCCGTCATCGTCAAACACGGGTGATTTGAAAAAGATATCAAATCTTTGCCATTCCCCGGGTCGTTTTGCAGGATTGGCAAGAGGTATATGTTGCTTGTAAATACTTCCGGCCATTCCGTTTGAATAGGTCGGATTTTCCCAGTTATCAAGAACCTGTACTTCATAACGATTCTGTAGAAAAATTCCACTGTTTCCACGTCCCTGGCCTTCACCGTCGATTTCTTCGGGTGCTCTCCACTCAACATGAAGCTGAATATCATTGAACTCTTGTCTCGTGATAATATCACCGGTGCCCGGACGAACCGTCATATGGTCATCTCCAAGATCCCATTCGGCTTCAGAACCATCAACAGAAACCCAGTTATCAAGTGATGTACCATCAAACAGGATAATCGCATCAGCCGGTGGCTCGCTGGATAAAGGAGCCGGCTCGACAACAGGCGGCTGAGGCTCCCAGATTTCAGTTAATTCCGGATCGGTGATTTCATCATTGTTTTGGCAGTTTGCAGTTGCAGTCATAAAGAGTAATAATATGGGAAATAGTTTAAGCAAAGGTTTCATAAACAATCAACATGTTGGTTCCTGGTTAAAAGAAATTGCAAGATAATAGATCATGTATTGAATTCAATCTGAAAAGTTGAGGCTCAATGAATGCTCAAAAATATCTTCAAAGCTCCTTGATATAAATGTTACGGAACTGTATCAGTGACGGAGAACTGACCCATTCACCGTCTTCCATAGATCCGTGGTGTTGCAAGGCGATCGGCCCCCGTGAATCAACACCCGGTAAAGTAGCTTCGTCTATTACCAAAATGTCATTCAGAACGACCGTTAATTCGTCTCCGATCATAGTAATTTCAAATGTGTTCCATTCGCCAATATGATTGTCAGCAAAGGTTTTGGGTGTGACTGCGGATATAACCTCATCAGGCATATCAGGATCGGTGCGATATCCCCATACTTCACCCGAACCTACCGGCCATGTCCAGATATTGACTTGTGCTTTGGGCATGCCCCTTAAATAAATTCCGGAATCTGAATCAGGGACTTTTATTCGAATAACTTCACCATTTTCATCTCTTTGATAAGTCCCGTCTGGCCTTACAATAGCTGCATTCGGATTGATAAAAGGCGTTGACTTCAATCGCCAATCGATTCGAAGTATAAAATCTTCATATTCATCTTCTGTCCACAGGTTTTTATCATCCGGTGCCTGGCTCTGTGCATCGTAATCGATTACGCCATCAATGACCTGCCAGTGGCCTCCGTCACCTTCCGGTACCACCCATCCGGTGAAATCCTTACCATTGAATATTGATCTGAAATCGTCCTTCTCAGAATCTGAACTGTTTGCATTCATGATTAAAAATGCAAGCGGAAAGATTAAAATTACAAGAAAGATTACGTTCTTTTTACAAATACTGAATTTCATAA
>SLOU01000257.1 GCA_007132385.1 Balneolaceae bacterium
TACAACAATAGTCACATTCCGCTTTCACTTCTGCCGTTGTATTGATATAGGTAATTACTACAGCATCGGGATGTTCCGTTTTCCACGCCCTGAGCTGACTAGCGGTGATACTGTCGGCCAGTGAACATCCTGCATCCAGATCCGGAATCAAAACTTTTTTATCCCGGGATATAATCGATGCCGTTTCGGCCATAAAGTGTACACCGCAAAATACAATGACTTCGGCATCTGTCTCAGCCGCTTTGCGAGACAGGCCCAGTGAATCACCCACAAAATCAGCGATATCCTGAATGTCAGGTATCTGGTAATTGTGAGCAAGGATAACGGCATTTTTCTCTTTTCTAAGCCGGTTGATCTCATCAACCATCTGTGCTTTCTTCATTGGTTTTTTTCAGTTTAGAATCCGTTTCTGATTTAATGATTTGGCTGATATCAAAAGCCTGTACCGAATGGGTTAGTGCACCCACAGAGATCGAGTTCACCCCGGTCATTGCTACTTTTCTGACATTTTCAAGTGAAATGTTCCCTGAAGCTTCGGTATAAGCAGAACTGCCGATTATCTGAACAGCTTTTAACATCATTTCCACATTCATATTATCAAGCATGATAATATCAGCCTCAGCATTGACTGCTGCTTTAACCTGTCCTAACGTCGTGGTCTCTACTTCTATTCTGATTTCGGGTGCATAATCACGAACTTTTTTGACCGCATGGCCAATCCCGCCCGCCGCTCTTATATGATTATCCTTGATCATCGCCAAATCAAATAATCCCATTCGATGATTTTGTCCGCCTCCTGCAGCCACCGCATACTTATCAAGGACCCTGATTCCAGGTACTGTTTTGCGGGTATCCAGTATGGATACCGAGAAACCCTCTACTTGTTTCACAAACTGTCTTGTTTTCGTTGCAATCCCTGACATACGCTGTACAAAGTTCAGTGCCACCCTCTCGGCAGTCAGCAAAGCCCGGCTTTGCCCAAAAATTTTTGCCAGTATTGTTCCTTCTTCAACCCATTCTCCATCTTCTACTTGAGGTAACCAGTAGAACTCCGGGTCCAGCTTAAGGAAAACACGTCGGGCTATTTCAAGCCCTGCAATCACTCCGGAATCTTTAGCAACCCAGATTCCATCAGTATGAGATTCATATCCGACAATGGCTTCTGTGGTTATATCCCCGATTCCGATATCTTCATCCAAAACCTGTTCGATAAGTCGATCTGTATCCGATTGGTCGGGTATGTCAACTGGATGGTTTATACTCATATTCTTTTCATACTTCAAACAGTCTCAAAATGGTCATTCATATGGTAAATTGGTACAGAGGAACGATTCTTATCCTTAAAATCCATCCTCTGATGAACCCCCCTGCTCTCTTTTCGTAATAAAGCAGAACGGGTGATGAGTTCTGCAATTTTCAAAGCGTTTTTACTTCTGATTGAATAATAATCATATTCATTCAATGGTAATGATTTTTGCAGCCTCCCAATCTGTTCGAGAGCATCATGCAATCCTTTTTCATCCCGAACAATACCGACATGGCAACTTAGTAAATTTGACAGCTCTTTTTTTACCAACTGAAATAACGGTTTGGATTTCGGTAAATAGTTAAGTTTAATAAAAGGGTTTGAATCTGATCCTTTTTGAGATCCGGAAGTAACCGCATGATCTACCGCTCTTTTGCTAAATACAAGACATTCTAACAATGAATTGCTGGCCAGTCGATTCGCCCCATGTACACCGGCATTTGCGACTTCACCGCATGCATATAAACATGAGATTGACGTTCTCGCATTTAAATCGGTTTCAATTCCCCCGATACAATAGTGTGCAGCTGGAGCTACAGGGATCAGATCGATTGCAGGGTCAATTCCCATTTTCCCGAGTCTTTCACACATTTCCTGATAACGCTTTTTGATTTTCGGAACATCCAGATGACGAAGATCAAGGTAAACATGGTCAGATGTTTGGCAATCAATCTGGTTTAATATTTCCCTGGATACCACGTCCCGGGGAGAAAGCTCCTTTTGTTTATACCCTTCCATAAATCTTTCAAAGCGTTCATTCAACAAATACCCGCCTTCTCCTCTTAATGCTTCACTAATCAAAAAAGTGGTGCTCTTGTTTTTATAAAAAGCTGTAGGGTGGAACTGGACAAATTCAAGATCTTTCAACTTTGCGCCTGCATTGTAGGCCAGCCAGAGCCCGTCACCCGTAGAAGTATGCGGATTGGTTGTTCTCAGATAAAGGCCGGAGTATCCGCCAGTTGCCAGAATTGTATAGTCACTGATAAATTCTATATGAGTATCATCCTCGTATTGCCAGGCATGCGCTCCGGTGCATATACCATTCTGAGCCACCAGATTATTGACAAATGCATGTTCAATAACAGTGATATTTTTTTTTGCCCTGATGAGTGTTATCAAAAAATCGATCAATGCTTTTCCGGTAGAAGCTCCGTTGGCATGCAATATACGACGTCTGGAGTGCCCTCCCTCGAGGCCAAGCTGCAATTCTTCGCCATTCCGGTCAAATTTCATTCCCAACCTGATCAGATCGCGGACTCTCTCTGCCCCTTCTCTTACCAGCAGTTCCACGGCCTCCTGATTGCAATATCCACGACCGGCTTCAAGTGTATCGTTTATATGCCTGTTATAGGAGTCTTTCTTGTCAACAACGGCAGCAATCCCTCCTTGAGCCCAAAAACTGCTGCTTGTTGAAAGTCTGGATTTGGTTACCAATGTTACCGCTCCAAATTCACTGGCATGAATTGCAGCACAAAGTCCGGCCAGCCCGCTTCCTACGACAAGATAATCTGTATGTTTGATCGTATTATTCAAATTATTGAAAACTTGGTACCAAACCCATCAAAAATAAGCCTTATTACGGAGTAGAACCAATAAGATTTTTTTGATTTCTACTTTATCCTGCACTTCAAATCCTGTAACCGGTTGTATCTAATACTTTCCAAGAACAAAAATCGGGTTTCAGGCCTGAAGATTTTCAATTTTGAAGAAGGGCTTTGACAATTTCCTCGTTTGAATCAGCTTTTCTAAGCTTTTCAAACCCTTCGCCGGGACGTATCATCTTACAGATCCTGTTTACCGATTCAAGATGTTCCTGAGACGTCATCTCTTTGGGAGTCAGTAGTATAAGTATGATATGGGCCTGGTTGGCCGTGCGTTCCACATTTATCCCCTCTTCTGCAACACCGATAAACAATAACTGTTCATCCACTTTCGAAGTATGGGATTCATAAAGCAATACCCCCGGCATGACCTCCGGCGTGTAACCGCTTGAATTTTCGATGAGCCTGCGAGTAATTCGTTTGATATCGATATCTTCGAATGCCTGGTCACCACTGATGATACTTTCCAGTACGTTCTCGATACTGCCATTTTTAACACCGATCTTGATTCTGTTCTCTTTTAGAATACGTAACTGCTTTCTGTCTGCCTCAATATCAATTTTTTTCTCGGTTTCGGATGGATAAATGGTGATAAAACTGAGCGTCGGGTATCTCTGGGCTATAACTCTGGGCAAGCGATCCAATCCGGGCCTCCAGGACAAGGAACCTTTCCTGGCGCTGATCAGAATGAACAGATCATTTTCTTCCGTGTTTGAGTCGAGCCAGCCCGGCAGGTCAGACCAAAGCCTGATCTCGTTGTATTTAACTTCAATATTCGGCTTCACTTTTTTTACCCGCTCTAATACATCCAGGTCCTTTTCATTGGTTGCAACCACTACCAGTTCTCCACCTATCTGATCGGCCATCAGTTTGATGGATCGAATCGCACCGGGAAAACCGGGCTCCAGTGCAGCAAAAGGCGGTACGGCAACCAGGATTCTTGTAAATGTATTGATCGGTTTTTCTATTTTGGAAACCATCACCATCTCATCCAGATCAGCAAGCGTCTGATCCAGAATACTACCAAAAATCCGCCTTTTCGCTGAAACTTCTCCGTTCCAGCCGATAATTACATTCGAAATCAGTTTTTCCCTGACTGCCCTTGAAATACCGTGAGCCACATTATAATCGACCATCGTAACCGGGTTAACCGGAACTTCAGCTGCTGCCGCATGGATAACAGCATGACTCAGCATCTTTTCGCCTCTTGCTACCTGAGCTTCCACATCATTTCCGTCCCGGGCAACCGTGAGTGGATAAACCGGCTGTTCCGATTTCGAATCACGAACCATAAAGGCAATATCCATCAGAGCGTCGGATGTTTCCGGATTAGCCAGAGGTACCAATATTCTCTGGGGAGCCTCGGAAGGTTCGAACGGTTTTTCCTCTTCTTGTACGGCCACTTCCCTGCCATACTTCTCAACAAGCCAGGGGCCTAAAAGACAGGTAAACAGAATCAAAATCACCACTGCATTGACAGCAGTCTGATCGAAAAAGCCAAGATCAAACCCTACCAGGGTTACCGCCAATGTAGCAGCCGACTGTGGGGTCGTCAGACCATATACCACCCAACCTTCAGCAGCCGAGTAGCTGTAAACCTTCTTGATCAACCATGCGGCCAGACCTTTTCCAACAAATACCAATAGGGTAAATGATATAATTTTAATCCAAACATCCAGGCTCCCCAGTACCGCTACATCTACCAGCATACCCACTGATATCAAAAAGAAAGGAATAAAGAGTGCATTTCCGACAAATTGTATCCGGCTCATAAGTGTCCCGGTTCCCGGAACCAGCCTGTTAAGCAACAAGCCTGCCATAAATGCACCGATAATTGGAGCGAGGCCCGCAATATCAGCTAGAAAAGCAGTAGTAAAAAGTACAGCTACCATAAAGACAAAATCTGTATTGGTTTCGTGCTGTATATTCCTGAAATACCAGCGTCCCAGCCTGGGTAAAATCAGGAGTGCCGCAATCACAAATACCAGTACAGATGTACCAAAACCAATCCAGTATCCGGCACCCAGGTCGTCTCCAACGGACCCGGCAATGATAGCTAAAATGCCCAGTGACATTGAATCGGTTATCAAGGTACCCCCCAAAGCCATCGTGATAGGTGTATTCTTGGTAATTCCAAGCCGTTCTACGATCGGATAAGCCAGCAATGTATGAGATCCCACAATTGCACCAAGCAGCAAGGAGGTGGCAAGCGAATAATCCAGAAGGTATAATCCTACCATCGTAGCACCGGCCAGCGGCATGGAAAAAGAGACGAATCCAAATCCAATACTCCGGTTTCTCAGTTTTTCAAACCGGTTCAGGTCTATCGAAAGCCCGGCCATAAACATCAGATAAAGCAGGCCCACCGTACCCAGCAGATCGATCGTATCATCCCTTTCCAATAACCCGAGCATACTTGGGCCTACAACTGCACCCGCAAGTATCAATCCCACTATCCCCGGAATCTTTAACTTTCTGAAGATCATGGGAGCCAATAAAATGATCAGCATCACCAGTGCGAAGATGAGTACCGGGTCTGAAAATGGCAGAGATAAAAGTGACTGTGTATCGTTCATCTATGAAAATCTTATCAGAAAATTACAAGATCGTTGTCATTTCCGACTTTATACATGCATTTTTCAAATCAATCCGTTACAATAAAACGGTTTCAAATTTCATTTGGACTGGGATCTGGTATTGCCAATTCAAATTGAACCTGAAGTTACGAATTCTCCGATTTGAATAGGACTGGAATTAGGCAAATTCACATTGATTATGGAAAGCACAAAGATAAGGATATAGGTGATGATCCCAAGATATTGAATACCTATAAATGTAAAATTATTTTTTCTAAATATTAAAATTATCCGTCTTTTATGTCCAACAGGAGAATTTGGAAAATCCGTGTAGATACCGGAGGCACATTTACCGATTGTTTCGGGATCGATCCCAAGGGCTCCATTCACAGGTGCAAGGTGTTGAGTTCAGGCGCTCTGCGCGGACAGATTGTTCACCAAATTAACAAAAACAAGTTTCTCATCGACCAGGAATGGCAGGCACCTGACAATTTCATCAACGGATTTTCTTTTCGGCTGACTGGTGACAAAGAAATATACACCGTCGGTTCTTTTGATGCTGAAAACTCGATTTTATCTCTGGAAGAACCACTCAATGCTCTCCTCCAACCTGAAGGTCTTACTTTTGATGTGAGAACAGATGAGGAAGCACCGGTTTTGGGTGCCAGGCTTCTTACCAAAACCCTGGCCGGTGAGCAGTTCCCGCCCCTGGAAATACGTTTGGCTACCACAAAAGGAACAAATGCACTTTTAGAGAGAAAAGGTGCAAAGACATTTTTATTGACCACGCGTGGATTCGGTGACCTTCTGAAAATCGATAACCAGCAAAGACCCGATCTGTTCAGTCTTGAAATAAAGAAACCCGACCCGCTTCCATTCCGGGTAATTGAAATTCCGGAACGAATTGACAGCCAAGGCGAAATCATTGTTTCACCGGACTTTGAGGCACTTGAAAAGACTTTATCCACCAATTCAGACAATATTGAATCAATTGCGGTCTGTATGATGAACAGCTACAGCAACCCTCAACATGAGAAAATGATCGCCTCTTTACTGAGTGGCCTGGGATTTCGATATCTGTCGGTTTCATCGGGATTGAATCCTTCCATCAAGTTTTTACCGCGTACGAAAACGACGGTTGTAAACGCTTATCTCGCACCATTGATGGAGAAATATATCGGCAATGTAGAGCATCAGATGAACCAGCCGGATCTTTACATTATGACCAGTACAGGCGGCCTGAATCGCTCAGCCCGGTATCAGCCGAAAGACGGGCTTTTGAGCGGGCCTGCTGCCGGAATTACCGGTGCTGCTGCCATTGGCAATCGCTGTGGAATTGAAAAACTGATCTCTTTTGATATGGGGGGAACCAGTACGGATGTATCCAGATACAATCACGGATTTGATTATCTCCCGGAGCACAAGGTTGGAGATGCTCATCTTCTGGCTCCTGCCATATCGATCGAAACCGTGGCTGCCGGCGGCGGTTCAATCTGTGATTTTGACGGCGAAAGTCTGACGGTTGGGCCAGAAAGTGCCGGTGCCGATCCCGGGCCGGCCTGTTATGGAGCAGATGGCCCGCTTACGATAACCGATGTGAACCTTCTGGCCGGAAGGCTTGAACCGGAGAACTTTCACATTCCCCTTGACATCGAAGCCGCAAAAGAGGCTTTTCACAACGTCTTCTTGCGAATCAGAAAACAACAGGGAGAAGAAGTGTCCGGCCCGGAAATTCTTCAAGGCTTCCTGGATATAGCTAATGAACGGATGGCACAGGCGATGGCTGCTATCTCAACAGCAAAAGGCTTTAACCCTTCAGAGTATGCTCTTGTGGCTTTCGGGGGCGCAGGCGGACAACACGCCACCGCTGTTGCGTCGAGACTGAAGATTCACAGGGTGATCGTACCCGCAGATGCCGGTATTTTGAGTGCTTACGGACTGGACCGCTCCAGGATTGAGGCTATGGAGACACGTCAATACCTGGAATTGCTCGATCAAATTGAACCAAAGCTCGATTCCAGGTTTCGAAAATCCAGGAAGACCGCAATCAAAAAACTGAAAAAAGACGGTGTCCATGAAAATAACATGGAGATTGTTGAACAAACAATTTTGGCCAGGTTTCAAGGACAAGACTCGACAATTGAAATTCCTTGGAATCCTGGCGTATCAGTCAAAAAAAGATTCCGCAATGTTTACCGTGACTCGTTCGGCTACTGGATCGAAAACAGGGAAATTGAAGTAGTTTCCATCCGGGTTGGATTATCGGAAAAAGTCCGGCCCGCAGAAGTGTCTGTTTTTGAAAAAAAAGAGGTTCCACCTCCCCTGAAAACATTACGGAACATCGAATATCGGGGAAAGCGTCTCGAGATGCCGGTATATCACCGCGATGATCTGGAACCGGGAACAGTTTTATCTTCGCCTGCATTGATTCTGGATGCCTACAGTACACTCTTCGCCGAACCGGGGTGGGAGGTCCGGATACGTTCGGATCGTACCATCGATATGTTCAGACAAGAACCTCTCACCACAGCATCTGATGTATCAAAGAAACGTGACGATTCCACAAGCTCTGATACCGGAAATAGCTCTTCCACAACAAGCACTGATATAAAGGAGCGTAAACATCAATCTTCGGGACGCTCAATCAGTGGGTCCGACCATCCGGGGAACTCAGGGAAGCATAAAATAGAACGCGACCGAATCATCAACCTCCAGCTTTATACCAACCGTTTCACTGCCATTACCGAACAGATGGGAGAAATGCTGATGCGTACGGCACTGTCTATCAACGTAAAAGAGCGACTTGACTTTTCCTGTGCCCTGCTTGACCAAAATGGGTACCTGGTGGCCAATGCACACCATATTCCCGTCCATCTGGGAGCGATGGGATTATGTGTGCGAAGGCTCAAAGAGCAGGTACAGATGAAAGAAGGAGACGTACTTATGACCAACCACCCCGGCTATGGAGGTTCACATCTTCCGGATATCACTGTTGTATCCCCTGTCTTTGCAGAAAACAGGCTGGTCGGGTATGTTGCCAGCCGTGCCCATCATGCTGAAATCGGGGGTAAAACTCCAGGTTCTATGCCTCCCGATGCAACATCACTTGCTGAGGAAGGGGTTGCCTTTCCCCCGACATGGGTAATCCGAGATAACCGGGAACGGTGGGATAAAATTCGTAAACAGCTTGAAACAGCACCCTGGCCGTCACGAAACCCGAAAGAAAATATGGCAGACCTTCAGGCAGCCGTTGCAGCCAACCACAAAGGCAACCAGCTCCTGATCGAGTTGATTAAAAATTTTGGAATAGACCATACAACCCGTTATATGGCCGAATTGAAGTCATATGCAGCGAGCCGTATGTCTCTGACACTTGATAAACTGAAAAACGGTATCTATGAAGCGGAAGAAAAGATGGATGATGGCTCCATCCTAAAGGTTCAGTGTAAGGTAACTGATTCCCGGTTAAAGGTGGACTTTACCGGTACTTCCGGAGTTCATCCCGGTAACCTGAATGCAAATCCGGCGATCGTCAACAGTGTTCTGATTTACGTACTCAGGCTTCTGGTTAACGAACCCCTGCCGCTCAACGACGGCCTCTTCGGCCCGGTGGATATCATTCTGCCTGAATCGATGTTAAACCCACCGTATCCGGAAGACCCGGCTCAATGTCCGGCAGTTGTCGGCGGCAATATCGAAACGAGTCAACGTCTGGTTGACACCCTCTTGAAAGCATTCGAACTATCCGCTTGCAGCCAGGGTACAATGAACAACATCCTGTTCGGCAATAACAGGTTCGGCTACTACGAAACCGTGGCAGGTGGAACCGGCGCCGGTCAAGGTTTCCACGGTACGGATGGCGTACATCAACATATGACCAATACAGCTGCTACCGACCCGGAGATCCTGGAACACCGATACCCGGTCAGGCTCGACAAGTTTGCAATTCGTACAAGCTCCGGTGGGCGGGGCCAGTGGAACGGTGGAAATGGACTTATAAGGGAATATACTTTTCTGGAACCGGTTGAACTTTCGGTCTTAACCCAGCACCGTACGGTAAAACCATACGGATTAAAAGGTGGGAAACCCGGAAAAACCGGACGACAGACACTGATTCGAAAAAATGGAACGGAAATCGAACTCAGCTGGAAAGACAGTATCCATGTTTCCCCCGGAGACCGTTTCATTCTAAAAACCCCGGGAGGTGGAGGTTACGGATAAAACACGGATCATCGGTCCAACAGGTTTATCTTCGACAGAACCGACAGACTGCCGATTACCAACAAAAACTGGTCCCAACTTCCTGGCAGTCAGAAATACCAGGGAGCCAACCGCTTTCATTTTATGTATGCAATCGGCAGCTGGACAGGTGTTACCTGACTCCCATAGCATATTCGATACCAGCCCATAAGTGATCCATGAACAACTCCTCCGAATATGATTCCCGGGTATGTCCGCCTCCGGTATAGAAAGAACGTCCTCCATCAAACTCATGGTACCAGGCAATCGGATGAAAGTCGGGATGATTGCTTCCTTCAAAACTCTCCGGGTCTAGTGTCAATAGAACATTCACATCATCATTGAAATCCTGGTAATTATACCATTCATCAGTTCTTTCGAATTCCTCCGGAAGACCTTCGGTAGAGGGATGATTAGAATATATGGTATTGACAGTTGCAGGCTGAATTTGGGGATGGCTCTCGAAATAGCCACCAACCAATTGATTATACCACGGCCAGTCGTATTCGGTATCTGCAGCAGAGTGCACCCCGACAAACCCGCCGCCATTCTGAATATAGGACTTAAATGCGGCTTTTTGATTATCATCAAGCACTGTTTGTGTAGTATTCAGAAAAATAATGGCATCATAATGCCGTAGGTTCTCAGACGAAAAGTGTGCAGAATTTTCAGTCGCAGTTATAACGATATCATGCTCAATGGCACGTTTTGTTAACGCCTCTCTGCCGGTTTCAATAGAATCATGACGAAATCCGGTAGTTTTGGAAAAGATCAGTATACGTTGGTTTTGATCGCTATCCAGGTATACCCTTTCTTTCTCTTTTTCAACCTGGCCGGTTGTCAAAGCAAGTGTAAAACATGCGAATAGTATTAGTGTACTTGTCAGATATTTCATAAAATTATGACCAATAGATTGATTGATAATTGCATTATAAATTATGTCAGGTTTATATTCCGGGAATGTACA
>SLOU01000064.1 GCA_007132385.1 Balneolaceae bacterium
ATGACCCCCGAACAACTGAACGCTATCCAGCAGACCGAATTGTCAGCTGTCATGGGGCCGTATGTAACGATCGGGCTTTTACTTTTGATCCTTTGGGTTGCCATCGCCCTGACCCGTATGCCCAAGGCATCGGATGAGAGTCCGACTATTGATTTGATACCAACCCTTAAGAGATTATTTGGAAATAAAAACTATCTCATGGGAGTCGCCGCTCAATTTTTCTATGTTGGCGCTCAAATATGCGTATGGTCGTTTACGATCCGATATGTAATGGACGAACTGGACGTTCTGGAGGCTGCTGCCTCCAACTATTACATTGCCGCACTGGTTGTATTCACCATTTTCAGATTTATCAATACGTTTCTGATGAAATATTTCAGGCCGGAAAATTTACTTATCGCATCGGCACTTCTCGGAATCCTGTCCACTTTCATCGTTATTACAGGCGGGGATTATACCGGCGTATACGCCCTGGTTGCCATATCTGCGTTTATGTCTTTGATGTTTCCAACCATTTTCGGGCTGGCGTCGAAAGGGTTGGGTCAGGATACCAAGATCGGAAGTTCGGGATTGATTATGGCAATAGGCGGAGGCGCTGTATTACCGCCGATTCAGGGGATGATATCTGATCTGAGCAGCATCGGCATCTCATTTTGGGTGCCTCTGCTTTGTTTTGCAATTATCGCGGCCTACGGCCTGATCAGCAGGCGACACAACAGCCATCAGACTTGATCCTTATTGCTGGAGCATGTTTCGATTTGCTGCGACAATACTTCGGGATTTTTCTTTAAGCAGATCTACCGAATCGAGAAGAAGTAATTCATCTGGAGGAAAAGATACCGGTCTGAGGCCTATTTTGGCGTCTGTCTCTTCGGAAAGAGCCCGCCGGTCGCCGAAATAAACCGCCGAGTGATGGGCAAAAACCGATTCAACGGCAAGCGTTTCGGTTTTGGTGAGTTGATCGGTACGCAAATCGTAGAAATCGATAGAGCCGCTGACAAAAGCGGTTTTTCTTTGTACCGATTCGACAACCTGTGCCGATACCGTTATCATGTTGGGTATCTCTACATTATTTCCATCCGAATCCTGTACAATATTTCCGTTCTCATCCCTTTTCACTTTTGTTCCGTCTTCCACTTCCCTGGTTTCTCTGAAACGATTTACTTCCACCTGTTCCGGGGATGTAGATATTCCTTTGATATTCAAAACGACATAATAGTCGTATGATTGGTCATTATTCTCATAGGTATCAAAATTCAACCAACCGGTATTCAGATCCGCAAGGGCGATTCTGCGCATCTCCGACTCAAATCCTTGTGGCAGGATTTTGTCGGAATTATTTTCAATTTCGAATAGAACATGGTTGGTCCCCAGGTAAACCGATTCGTTGAGCTTACTGTCAACCTCCCTGAATCCAGGGTAGAGATTTCTGACCCTTTGAAACTCACCGTAAGCCTGCCGTGCACTATGCCGGTCACCCCGTGCTAAATATTCCAGGCCACGTTCATAAGATATATTGGCTGCCTCACTCTTGGCTTCAACGATCTTTTCATTATAATTGATAAAATCAAACTCTTCTCTGATCTGACCGGGAAGCCTGCGTACTATAGTCTGCCTGCGGTTTAACTGTTCATAAATGTGGTAGATTTCAATCCAGTTATCTTCCCTGCCTTCCAGTTTCAGAAATTCAATTCTCTCATTGTCGAAGGTATTTGCCAGATAATAGGCTTCTTTAAGCACCTCAAGCTCTTTAGAATTCCCCGGTTTCTTTTGAAGTTTTTCAGAAGAACGGACAATCGCCCTGTCATATTCCCCTCTTTGCAGCAATTTTTCCGAGGAGGTACAAGAAACAGCAAATCCTACAATCATAAGAAGAAAAAAAAGAATTTTAAACGGTTTTTGATTAATCATAGGATCATTGATGTAGATTCAGTCGTTTTTCATATCGATACATTTTGGTAATTCCTTCAGAACTTTTGCGCCCTGCAAAGAACACTTTTTAGAAAACCCTGAACCGAAGCAGCTATGAAGTATATATCAATCAGCAACTTACCTGTCGTAAAGCCATTCTCTTGCAGGCCGAAATCAACAGAATCCTAATTACGATTTACTTGCTCCGGATGTCAGTTACAAAGAGGTTTTACTCTCAAAAATGTGACAAGTCGATCTGATTTTTTTCTAATCCACTTCAATTTTTAAGGGTATTAAAAAAAAATAATGATAATAAAAAGCGCTTTTCTCTTAATAGCATTAATATTTATTGTCTATTTTAATAACTGCCTAAATATTTATTGACTTAAACCCTTGAAGCGTCAGATATTAATGCAAGCTAACTATGAACCTTAAGCTTCTTAATATGAAACCAATCATTAAAACTACAATATTTGTATTAGGTCTGGGTATTTTTGCTGCTTTTGTGGCTGTAAATGCCCAAACACCAGAACCTGATCCTATAACCACTGCCGAAGTTCTCACGACTTCCAGTGAAGATGCCGCAATGCAGGATCAGGAAACATATGCTACTCTCGAAGAATTCGAAGCTTCACCGGGTTACACCAAATTTATGATCGATAATCTCTGGATTTTGATCGCTGCTTTTTTGGTTTTACTTATGCACCTGGGCTTTGCTTCTGTAGAAAGTGGCATGACACAAGCCAAAAAC
>SLOU01000152.1 GCA_007132385.1 Balneolaceae bacterium
AGGCAAAGAAACTGATTGACGAGGTGAAGGTCAATATGCTCGGATATGGGGAAATCCGTCTCGACGGGCGGCCTTTTTCGTCCGGACTGAAACGTGCATTTGAACGGGAACTCGATGTCAAATCCGTGGAGGAAGACGGACTAAGTGTTATTTCCGGTGATAAAAAACACCCTTTTTTAGGAGTTGTTATCAAGGAAAAAGACCACATTCTTCCCGCCGTACAGGAGTTTTTGAAAAAACAGAGATGGAAGGTATGAACCGTCAACAGATCAAAAGGCTCAACGAGATCGAAGATAAGATCCAGAGGATTGCCGAGGAAATGGGCCTGACCATCACTGATGTGGAATTTGAGATCGTCTCTTCCAGAAAGATGATCGAATCGATGGCCTACAGGTTTACGACCAATTTTTCTCACTGGAGTTTCGGGCGGGATTACGACAAGCAAAAAACGATATATGAGCATCACGGTGCAGGCATTCCATACGAAACGGTCTGGAATTCCATACCGCCGAAAGCCTACCTGGTTGAAACCAACCCTGTTATTCTGAATATTCTGGTCATGGCACATGTTTACGGGCATGTAGATTTTAACCTGGAGAACCGGTATATGCGAAATGCCTCCGATTATATGGATTTGGCACGTGAAGCAAGAAGTGCTGAAAAACGGTTCAAAGGATATGAGAGGAAATACGGCCTCGAATCCTATGAACAGACGATCGACAGTGCATTTTCTGTTTGCTGGCATCTGCCTCCGGATCTGCTGAGCGAACAGGAGGAGGAAGAGGTACTTCGCCGGCGGCTGATTGAAATGAAAACCCAGCGGATCAGGGATATTCATAAAAGAGAATTCCATCAGGATAAAAGTGAAATTGAAACCCTGAAAAAAGAGATCGAAGAGATTCAAGGTAAAACCCCGCCGGTTCCACGGTACGATATCCTGCGTTATGTGCTGGAAAAATCTCCCAAACCCCTTGCAGACTGGCAAAAAGATATTATTTCGACGATCCGGGAACAGACCAAATTTTTTGAGCATCAGAAACGGTGTAAACTGCTCAATGAAGGGTGGGCGACCTTTGTGCATATGTACATCATGAGAAAGTTATATGAGGAGGGACACATCACCCAGGAAGAACATATCGAATATTCAAAATTTCACTCCAAGGTAACTCAGCCGTCAACCAAAACGCTCAACTGGTATAATGTGGGCTTGAAACTCTATCAGGACCTGGTTTACCGCTGGGACCGCGGAATGCACGGCAAGGAATTTCATGAGCTGAAAGACCCCGACAAGTGGGTGTCGTTTGACAAAGAAGAACACAAGGGGGTTCAAAAGATTTTTGAAGTCAGGAAAAACTACACCGATCGAATGGCTATAGAGGAATTTTTTGATGAAGCCTTCATCCGGGATGCAGAGATTTATCTGTGGAACGAACAGATGGATCCCAGAACCGGGGAGATCAAACAGATCATTGCCGAAGAAGATGCCAGAAATATCAAACGCGTATTGAAGAGCTACTTCAGCCTGTATGGAACACCGGTTATCACGATTGAGGACGGGAATTACCGACAGAACCGGGAACTCTACCTGAAGCATGAATTCACCGGCCAGGAACTCAACCCGATGCTGGAATCAGGCGCTCTTGAAAACCTGCACTATCTGTGGGGTAAACCCGTTCATCTCGAAACAGTCGAAATAGAGCGCGACAACAAGGATGAACCGTCAGGCGTCCGGAAAATCCTACACACTTACGACGGCAAGAATCATAACATTGAAAAGTATAAGATAGAGAAGGAGTGATCCTGCAGCATTTTTTTAAAAAATTCAACGATCGGTTTTCGGTGTATCGGGTTTCACAATAAAAAATGTCATTGGTTACTGGATGAATATATAGCTATACCTTTTCCTGAAATAAAAATCATATGAAATAATCAGGTTATTCCCCGGCATTTATTTATTATTAGGCGACCAAAAAGTAATAAATGAAAATGGCCTTTATGTTATAATTAAAACGGGTTTACTGAAAGTGCCAGTATTATGAAGCAATTATCAGATTGAGCGATTTTATGAGTGATGCGAATAACCCGGATTAAAATGCAAAATTTCAGGAACCATTCTGACGTGGAGCTTCACTGGGAGCACCATGTCAATGTGATCACCGGTCCGAATGGAGCCGGTAAAACCAACCTGATTGACGCTATTCACTACCTGTGTATGACACGAAGTTTTGTATCGGGCAGTGATCAGTATGTGGTAGCCGGCGGAGAAAAGTATTTTATGGTTGAGGGTAGTTTTGAAGGCCGGATCCGGTCTGAATTTGATATCCGTTGCAATTATTCACGAGGTGAAGGAAAGAAAATATTTGTGAATGAGAGTCCGCTCGACCGGCTGTCTGATTTAATCGGGATGGTACCGGTAGTGGTGTTAAGTCCGGAAGATAAAATCCTGACCTCGGGAGGGCCGGCAGAAAGGCGTTCGTTTATCGATGGATTTATCAGCCAGATATCACCTGCTTATATGAGGGATCTTATGAAATACAACCGTGTAAAAAAACAGCGGAACAAATTGTTGCAGGAATTTGGGGGGGCTGAATCGATGCTTATTGCACTGCTTGAACCCTGGAATCGACAACTGGTTGAAACCGGGTCGGCTGTCGTTGCCCGGCGCACAGAAGTGCTCGAAAATTTCAGAACCTATCTTGCTGAACAATTTTGTTCTTTCAGCGGTTTAGATCTGACACCCGACCTGGAGTATCAGACATTTTGCACACCTTCAATCCATGAAGACGAAATCAGGACAGTATATGAAAATGAACTGGAACAGAATCAGAAAAAAGAGATAGATAGAGAACAGACCCTGATCGGCCCTCATCGTGATGAAATAGTTTTTTTTCTGGAAGATATGGAATTAAGAAATTACGGTTCACAGGGACAGCATCGCCTATTTTCTGTTGCATTAAAATTGGCGCAACTTTTTTATTATTCAAACGAACTCGATGATCTGCCGATTATGTTGCTGGATGATGTATTTGGCAATCTGGATCAAAAGAAAACGGAAATACTTTTGCAGACGTTAAACAGACATGAAGGCCAGACATTTATTACCTCTGCATCAGAAACACCGTTCAAATATCTTGACTGGTCGGATAATCATGGAAACGGCTGGTTTGCAATCGATGATCAGCAAATTCAAAAAATAAAATAAACGATCGATGTCCTATTCGGGATATAATAACAAACCGAAATCCCTGGATTCACTGCTCAAGGAGTTTATGAAACGAATTCCTCGCAGACGTGAAATGAAACATGGGATGGCCATGCATCTTTGGCCTGAGATTGTCGGTGAACGGGTTTCCAGGGCAACCAGGAATCTCACTTTTGAAGGGGACCGGCTGATCGTCAAAGTTGAAAACGAAGCGTGGCGAAACGAGTTGCATATGAACCGGTTTGCTATCAAAAAGAAATTAAATTCCAGGGTAGGGGGAAATACGATTAAGGAGATCATTGTCAGATGTTGAAAAAAATCTACGAAGGCTTATTTACCAATAAAAAATCGATATCCGGCGATTCCTCAGATGATGTTGAAGCAGGATATATGACTCGGGAGAAGATATTGGTATTCGGTATATCGTTTTTTCTTGCATTCTGTTTGTGGTTTATTGTAAATCTGAGCAGGGACTTTAGTATTACGATCGACCTTCCGGTCACAATCGGAAATTTACCGGAAGAGATGGCCCTGGTGGACGACCCGCCGGCATTAGCCTCTGTAGGTGTGAGCGGTGAAGGCTGGAATCTGATAGCTCTCTATAACAACCCACCCGGGATTACTGTTGATGTGGAAGAACAGGATGTGAACCTGTTTGAAAAAATACAGCAACAGATTTCGGCAATTTCCGATGTGAATGTGACGACCGTTCAGCCGATGAGGTTGAATCTTGAGATGGAGGAAAAAGCATCGAGACAAGTGCCGGTAGAAGTGATTATGGAGATGCAGGTGCGTGACCGTTACGGACTGGTTGGAGAACCGGTAGTGAGTCCGGACAGTGTTACCATTACAGGCGCAAGAAGCCGTGTGGAAGGAATTGATATAATCAATACACAGGAAACCGTACTTGAAGATGTATCCAGGAGCCAGGAACTGGAACTTCAAGTTGAGACCCCCTCTTCAGCTATTTCGGTTGTGCCGGGGCGGGTAACTTATTCATTTGAAGTTGCAGAGTTTACCGAAGGGGAGGTCAGTATTCCTATCCGTATCCGAAACCTGCCTCCCGGGCAGGCTGTTTCCTATAACCCTTCATCATTAACGGTTCGTTATGGTGTGCCGATTGATCAATACGCTGAGGTCCAGAACACCCGGCCATTCGAAGCGTATATCGATTACAGTACCATTGAGCAGGATACGACCGGGCTGCTGATTCCACAAGTTGAACGAATCGAAGATGATTACGATGTGCGCCTGCGGAGTTTCAGCCCCAGAACAATTTCCTACTTCAATGTATTGAATGAAGAAACTGAGGAGGAGTGAACGTTTTCATTCAACACTTGCCAATTTATCCTCGAACGGGCTTATCACGTCATGGATCGGCCGGGCATCGGAGAAAAAGGAGAGTATCTTCAGCATAACCTCATCTACCAGGATATCGGGACACGATGCGCCGGAAGTCAAAGCGATGGACAGCGGCTGATCATCCGTTGGGAGCCAGTTCAAAGATTCCACCACTTTCTTTTCCCACTGGTTGAAATGGCTGATTTGGGCGGGGGAGTCGAATTCACCGGCATCCCGGATGTGATAGGATGGGCAATGGTGCTCAAGGATTTCGACCAGGTGCATGGTATTTGAAGAGTTGTATCCGCCGACGATTACAGCGATATCAGGCCCGCTTTCGGCCAGCGCATAGGTAGCCGACTGGTTTTCATTGGTGGCATAACAGAGTGTATCGGACGTATCGGCAAAATGGTTCAGCACCTTTTCTTCGCCATATTTTTCTGCTGCCGCTTGTTTCAGAATTTTCATTACCTCCTGGGTTTCAGAAGCCAGCATGGTCGTCTGGTTGATGACGCCGAACATTTCAAGGTCTTTCAAGGGATCAAACCCATCGGTGCTTTTGTGTGCAAACCACTTGTCAAAATCCTGTTGCGGGCGTTTTCCGGTCATAATATCAGCCAGAATCTGTGCTTCCTCCGGGTTCAGCACGACGACGGCCGGTGAATGGCTGGCGCTGTGTGAAAACGTTGCCCGTGTCTCTTCGTGCTTGTGTTTGCCATGAATGACCAGGCTGTATCCTTTTTGGCCGAGTTGATTTCCCCGGTTCCATACTTTTTCAACAAATGGGCAAGTTGTATTGAATTCGTACGGATCGATTCCTTTCTTTTTCAGTTTCTGCTGGATTTCAACAGTCGTTCCGAATGCCGGCACGATCACAATGTCATCCCGATCAAGCGAATCGATCGGAATTCGTTCGGTTCCATCAGTCTCATACAAAAACTGTACACCACGGCGCTGAAGATCCTCGTTCACAGTCGGATTGTGGATCATTTCACTGAGCAGATAAATATCCTTGTCCGGATTCTCTTCGACGGTTTTGTAGGCAATGTCAATGGCATTTTCCACCCCGTAACAAAATCCGAAATGCCTGGGTATCAGAAAACGTACCGGGCCAAAATCCAGAGTCGTCGGAGCCAGATTTTTCTTACGGGGGTCTGTAATCTTGTTTGCCTCTTTTACCTTGCGAATCACCGGAGATTTATACATCTGCGGGATATCGAATTTCCGTCTTGCCATCAGAAGTTTTGGTTTGTTCAATAAGCCTGAAATATACGAAGATCCATAAAAACCCCGTAGTCTGCTCTTTGATCAAATCCGGAGATGGTTTTACGTTGATGGGACTGTGAGAAGGCGTTTATTTCGGTTTTGCCGATGAACCCTTTGGATAGAGCAAAGGCAGATGAATGTTGACCTGTGATATGTTAAACCGGTTTTTAAAGTTAGAATGGACTTTGCTATGTATAACCGGATATTATTCTTATATTGCGAGCTTACATTGTTAAAGCAGCTTTCCTCAATTTGAATCTGTTTCTGTCTGACTGTTCTGAGATGAATTGCATGTGCAGGGAAAAATATTTTGAGAGACGCCGAAAATAGTGGCAGGATCGCGGCAAAGTTGAACAGCAATTCACGATTACAAATTCAATAAAACAGTTTTACTGACATGACAGATATTCAATTTTCTGACCTTGGAATCAGTGCACCAATACTTCGCGCTATTGATGAACTGGGTTTCGAAGCTCCAACAAAAATTCAATCGGCAACCATCCCCGAAATAATGCAGGGGGCAGATGTTACAGGCCAGGCCCAGACAGGAACCGGAAAAACAGCTGCATTTGGGATACCACTGCTCGAAAAAATCGATACACGTTCAGGTAATGTTCAGGCACTTGTGATTTGTCCGACCCGGGAACTGGCGGTTCAGGTTACAGGTGAAATTCAAAAACTTGGAAAGTATGTCGATGGACTCAAAGCAACACCGGTATATGGAGGCCAATCAATTGGCCGACAGATCCGTCAGCTTAAAAGCGGAACCCAGGTTGTGGTCGGCACACCCGGAAGGCTGATCGACCATTTAAAGCGGGGAACCATGAAACTTGATTCCCTGTCGGTGGTGGTGCTTGATGAAGCCGATGAAATGTTGAACATGGGATTCAAGGAAGATGTGGAATTAATTCTGAGTTATGCTTCGGGAGAGGTTGCAACCCAGACTATCATGTTTTCAGCGACGATGTCGCCATCCATTCGCAAGATCATCAACAAGTGGTTTCGAAATCCCAAGATGATTAAAGTGGAAGGCAAAGCGATGGCGGCCGACGATGTTGATCAATACCTGGTCGAAGCCCGCGACTCTGTACGTACGGAAGGGATTTGCAGGTTTCTTGAACTGAATGATTATCGTTTAGCTCTTATTTTTTGCAATACGAAAAGAAAGTGTGATCAGTTGTTGAGCGAGATGCAGTCGCGGGGTTATTCGAGTGATGCGCTGCATGGAGATATGAGTCAAAATGTCCGCGACAAGGTGATGAATAAATTCAGAACAGGCCAGATCGATATACTGATTGCCACCGATGTGGCAGCACGTGGACTGGATGTAGACGATATCGATGTTGTTTTCAACTATGATGTTCCCCAGGATCCGGAGTATTATGTACACAGAATCGGCCGGACGGGCCGTGCCGGACGGAAAGGTGTTGCTTACACTTTTACATCCGGTCGAACGAAAAAAACAATTCGATATATCGAGAATAAATTGAATATGAAATTCAAATTTATTTCGCTGCCATCTGTGGATGATGTGGAACAATCGAAAAGCGAGGCGTTTCTGCAAGATCTGGTTAAGACCCTGGAGTCAGGCGGATTGCGTCCCTATATTGAACAGGTTGAATCGATAACGGTAGAAGATTATACACCGGTGGAGGTTGCCGCGGCGCTTCTGAAAATGAAAGACGGAAATGATGGGCATACCCCGAAGTCGAACGGCCATTCCCAAAAAAGAGGCTCTGGCCGCTCTGAAAATAATAGCCGCAAGAAAAGAAGTTCATCCCGGCCGGGTGACAAGTCCCGTAACACAAAAAGTAAAAAGGAAGACGAACCCTTTTATGCCCATTTTGAGAAGAAAAAAAATGCGAAAAAGTCCGGCAATCGTAAACGATCAAACCATCGTTGAACAATGTGTTGAATACCCGTAAATTGAGAGTCTGAAACAAATCGGGGCGTGGCGTAGTCCGGTAGCGCACTCGGCTGGGGGCCGAGAGGTCGCTGGTTCAAATCCAGTCGCCCCGACCAATCCAGACAATTACACTGGTAATGTTTAATTATATCCCAACCTGATGCATTTGGTCATAGTGGATAGATGTAAAGCGATTGCGAAAGCGGTGCTTACGCAGTTCAAATTCAGTTTCTCCTGATTTTTTCTTATTGAAAAAGCTGATGCGTTCACTTAGAAAATGGATCAAATATCTTTTTCCCGTATTGGTGGTGATCCTGCTCCTCGGATTGATCTTCTCAAGAGTATATCAGCCCGAATCGGGCTCTAATCTTGATCCGCAGGTTCGCGTAAACGCGTTTGAGGCTTCCGATCATATCGGGATAACAGCCGAGGTATGTGGACGGGTCGCATCGGCTGAATATGTTACGATGGTGGTCGGTGATCCAACGTTTCTCAACCTGGAACAGCCTCATCCTGATCAGCCGTTTACAGCTATTATTTGGGGAGAAGACCGGCATCATTGGCAGACACCACCCGATCAGCTCTATAATAACCGGGAAATCTGTGTTACCGGTCAAATCGAAAACCATGAAGGTACACCCCAAATCCGGGTAACCAGTCCGGAGCAGATTCGGGAAAGATAAAGAGAGGCCGGTCTCAGCATACAAGATACACTGGCACTGCAGATCACAGGATACTGGAGTCTTTTCAATTAAGTGTGTCAACACTTTTCAGGTGCGAACAGCCTGCCACCTGAGACCGGCCCGCTACAATTTGCCGCCTGCATCCTTATTCAGGCATCGACAGCCTGCCACCCGAGATCGGCCAGCTACAACTTGCCGGTTGCATCCTTATTCAAGGCATCGACAAACTTCATCCCCATTCAGTCATCAGGCATCAGGCATCGACAGCCTGCACCTTCAGACCTATGACCTCTGCCCGATATCTCTTATCTTGTTTTATTCCAATTCAAAAAATTAATACACCGTTATCATCATGAAAAACGTGTTCGTTATTGTAGCGTTTTTGTTTGCATTGTCTCCGCTTCAGCTTTTGGCACAAGATGTGGAGGATGTCGTCCGGGAACATGCGATTCCGTTTGAAGAGGTAGCCGATTTCGAAGGTATTTTCAGTGAAATTTCAGATCAGCGCCTGGTTTTGATGGGTGAAGCGACTCACGGAACATCGGAATTCTATCACTGGCGTGCCGAACTCAGTAAATACCTGATTGAAGAAAAGGGCTATAATTTTATCGCCGTGGAGGGCGACTGGCCGGCATTTAGCAGGATTAACGAGTATGTAAAACATAAACCGGGAGCTCCCGCAAATATCGATGAAGCAATGAATGCGATCGACCGTTGGCCGCTGTGGATGTGGCGAAACCATGAATTCAAGGGTCTCGTGGAATGGCTTCGTGACTATAATCAGGATTTGCCGCAAGAAGAAAGAGTAGGCCTTTACGGGGTTGACCTTTATGCCAAGCAGCAGGCGATGCAGGATGTGGTGGCATGGCTTGAGGAAGTGGATGCCGACCTCTCGGTAGCTGCAGATCAAAATTACCGGTGTCTATCCCGGTTTTCGGAAGTCAGGGACTACCTGACACGCGTTCATCAAACCGGTGACGATTGTTCCGGGGATGTGGAAGCGGTACTGGAACAGGTGCGCGGACTGAGCGATGATCCGCAGATTGAAGGGAGCTGGGGCTATTTTAATGCCGAACAGAACGCCAAGTTGGTTATTAACGCCGAGCGTCACTTCCGGGCGAACCTGGAGCCTGGAGCAGCTGCGTGGAACCACAGGGCCGGACATTTTGAACTGACAGCCAAGCGATTGATCCGGTATTATAGTGATGAGAATAATGTCAATGGCAAAGGTATCGTATGGGCACACAATACACATATCGGGGATGCCCGTGCGACTGATATGGCCAGGCAGGGAGCTCAGAACATTGGCCATCTCAGCCGTGAACGCTGGGGGGATGAGAATGTCTACGCCATCGGGTTTGGCACGTACCGGGGTGAGGTGTTTGCAGCCAGGGAGTGGGAAGGTCAGCGGGAACAGATGGCTATACCGGAAGCGCAAACGGATACCTGGGAATGGATATTGAATCAGACGGATGCCGATCAGGTTTACCTGTTGTTTAGCAACCCTGAGCTGCAGCAAGCCCTGGGAAACAGCATTCCTCACCGAGCGATTGGGGTCACCTACAACCCGAGTCAGGAAGGGCAGGGCAACTTTGTAGGAACCGTACTCCCTGAGCGGTATAACGCATTTATTTATTTCAGGGAAACCGGTGTGCTGGATCCGCTGGATTGATGAGCTGAAAACTTGCAATGAAACCACCCCGGGATTATTCCATCGCAGTGCCGAATTTATCGAAAATCTGATCATTTCATATGAAAATTGAGCACGTTGGTATCGCCGTTAAGGACCTTGACACAGCAGTGAAAACTTATGGGAAGTTGTTAAATACGCCATGTTATAAAAGGGAGGTGGTGGAATCGGAGAAGGTAACGACAGCATTTTTCAGGGTAGGCAGCACGAAAGTAGAACTGCTGAGTGCGGCTGGATCCGGTTCGGCAATCGAAAAGTTCCTTGAAAAGAGAGGGGAGGGCATTCATCATATAGCGTTTGAAGTGGATGATATTGAAAAAGAACTTACCCGGTTAGCAGATGACGGGTTTTCATTAATAGATGAAAAACCCAGGAAAGGAGCTGACAATAAATGGATAGCATTTGTCCACCCCAAAGACAATCATGGTGTGCTCATCGAACTTTGTCAGTCGACAGGATGAGAGGAATCAACTCATAAATCAACCCCAAAGCTCAAATATTAAACGGTTGCCACTTCATCCAGTTTTACACCCACCAGCCGGCTGACACCGGTTTCAGGCATCGTTACACCGTACATCATCTCCGCTTTCGACATGGTTTTTTTATTATGGGTAATTATGATAAACTGAGTTTCTTTACTGAAATTTCGGATCATTTTGGCAAAGCGTTCGATATTGGCATCGTCAAGCGGAGCATCCACCTCGTCGAGTACACAAAACGGAGAGGGTTTGACCAGGTAGATAGCAAATAAAAGTGCGATCGCTGTGAGTGTCTTTTCTCCGCCGGAAAGCTGGTTGATGCTCGAAGGCCGTTTACCACGCGGATTGGCTTTAATCTCGATTTTTGCCTCCAGCGGATCTTCAGCTTCTTGTTCAATCAGCAAATCGCAATAGTCCCCCTCCCGGAACAAAGTTTCAAAGACCGATTGAAAGTTCATTCGTATTTCTTCGAATGTCTTGTTGAACCGATCGGTTGCGGTCTCATTGATTTCGGCGATTGTTTCACGAAGTTGTGATTCGGCGTCCCTCAGATCCCGTACCTGTTCCTCCAAAAACTGAAACCGCTTCTGTTCCTCTTCAAACTCTTCAATCGCAAGCGGATTTACTTCCCCGATTTGGCTGAGACGCTGACGTAAAACACCAATAGTCTTTTTGGCTTCTTCAACTTCCATCCCTTCGGGCAATTCCATTTTAATCTGCTTCATCAGGATCCCGTAGGTTTCCCAGATGTGATCAGACAGGTTTTGAGCCTGCATTTCCAGCTTTTCCCGGGCCATCGTCAGATGATGTACCAACTCAAGGTTTACTTCCTTGCGTTGTCGGAACTCTTTCAATTCCTTTTCAAGTTCATTGATCCTGCCGCGTTGGCGGCTGCTATATTCTTCGGCGCGTTCCAGTTGCTCATCGGCCGATATTTTATGTCGCTTTTCTTCTTCCAGCTTTTCTTCAGTCTGCCTGATCTGCTTTTCATATTCGGTGATCCGTGCTTTACTCTCTTCTTTTAGCTTTTGGCGGGAAGCAAGACGTTGGTTAATGTTTTCGATACCGGACTCTGCCCGTTTGATATCCCGCTCCAGGTTATCTGCCTTGTTCTTGATATCCTGGTGTTTTAACTGGGCATCATTATAACGGTTTTGGGCGATCGCCCGCTCTTCTTCAAGCTTTTGCAAGGCTTCTTTTTTCCCGGCCTGCTGCCGGTTGAGCTCATTGATTTTTTTCTCCAGCTCTTCCTGTTTAGGAGTGAGGTTTTTCAGATCGTCCCGGGCACTGTCTTCACTGGAAGTCAGATTTTTCTGGCGGTTTTTCAGGTCTTCGATGTTCTTACTGTATACCCCGACACCCGATTCAATCGCATTGATTTCTTTCTCCCAGGTATGAAGCTGTTTTTCAGTCTCTGCATATTCATTGCGAAGCTTGTCAAGATCAAGGCCATTGAGTTCCTCTTGCAGTTTGTCCAAGGCCTTATTTTTTCCGATAAGAGATTTTTTACAACTTTCGAGGCCGTTTTCCAGTTTTTCAAGTTTATCTTTTAGCCCAAGCCGAACGCCCGCCTGATTACTTTTGCTGCCGCTTCGCAAGAAACGATGAGATGTAATCAGGTCGCCTTCCCTGGTAACCGCTGCACTGCCTCCCAGCTCCAGCAGCCGTTTCGCCTGATTCACATCTTCAGCAAGCAACACTGAACCGAGCAGCAGTTCAGCCAAAGGGCGGTATTCTTCTTCAACCTCTACGACATGTAATATGGAGTGTTTTTCAGTATCGTAGGTCTCATTCAGTTCATCAAGGGGAATAAAAGTGGCCCGGCCCTGATCGTGCTGTTTCAACAGGCGCGCGCCCCACAGAGCTTCTTCCATTGAATCGACAATCATGTAATTGATTGTTTCACCCAATGCAGCTTCAAGTGCAAGCGCATCTTGTTCGCTCGTATGCAGAACATTGCCTGCAATTTCCAGGCGTTTAAATGCATCCGTGTGATGTTCCGACAGGTAAGCAACACTGGAGGGAAAGAAATCCCTGGATTCGGCCAGTTCACGTACAAGTTTGATCTCTGATTCGAGTGTTTCCTTGCGGCTTTTCAGTGAGCGTATCTCTTCGCGAAGGTCTTCGCGGTCTGTTTCAAGGCGGGTTTTCTTTGCGGATGCCTCAAAGATACCGGCCTGTTTTTTTTCAAGTTCGGCAGAATATTCAACGGCCCTTTTTTCCGCTTCCTTTTTTTGGCTGTCCAGTTCCCTGATCTGACTGCCGAGTTCCTTGATATCGGTCATGATACGGCTCAGATCATCCTCTGTATTTTCCAGCTTCGATTCCAGCCGGATTTTTTCGGATTGCATCTGGTTGCGGTCCCGGACGGCGTCACTTGTTTCGATTTCCAGGTCGTAAATCTGGTGGCGTTCCTTTGTAAATTGTTGTTGTATATCGGTAAAGCGTTCTCGAGACTCACGGAGTATTTTTTCAGATTTATCAAACTCTTTCTTGAAAGTTTCAAATTTTTTCGAGCTGGAATCCCGTGCTTCAATCAGGTCTTCCAAGTCATTTTTACTCTGTTTGATATCTTCGGAATATTGATCAATAACTCCTTTTTCGTTGGATATTTTTTCACGGTTTATGCGGAGGCTGGTTTCCTTTTCACGGATGGAGGCCTCAAGTTGGTTTACCCGCCGGCGCCTTTCAGATTCATTTCTTTCTGTTTCAAGCAGTTCCTGGCGTGCTTTTTCATCCCGGGTTTCCAGTTCCTCAAGCACAGAGTGAATCTCTTTTTTTTCTTTTTCGGCGTTGCTGATACGTTCTTTCAGCGGTTGCAGTTCATCTCTGATTTTCAGGTATTCGTGCCGGTTGTACGCTTTGTCGAGGGTTTTTAGCTCTTGCCTGAATTTTTTCGCCCTGGCGGCTTTTGCAGCCTGTTTTTCCAGAGAACGCACGTTTTTTCGAACTTCCACCAGGATATCTTCGATTCGCTGAAGGTCTTTCAGCGTTTCGTCGAGTTTCCGGAACGTGTGCCGCCGTTTTTCCTTATACCGTGTAACACCGGCAGCTTCTTCAAAAAGCCGGCGACGGTCGTTGTTGCGGTCATTCAGGATTTCCTCAACCATTTTCAGCTCGATAACCGAATAAGCATCGGCACCCATTCCCGTATCCATAAAGAGTTCCATGATATCCTTGAGACGGCAAACGGTATTGTTCATCAGGTATTCGCTGTCGCCCGAACGGAAAAGCCGGCGGGTGATGGTTACTTCACTGTATTCGGTTGGCAGAATCCCCTTGTTGTTTACCAGCGTGAGCGACACCTCCGCCATACCGAGTGCTTTTTTTGCTGATGTGCCGTTGAAAATCACGTTGCTCATTGTGGTGGATCGAAGCAGGGTAGGGCGTTGTTCTCCCAGCACCCAGCGAAGGGCATCAACGATGTTGGATTTTCCACACCCGTTAGGGCCTACAATCGCTGTGATTCCATCATCAAACTTGACCTTGGTTTTGTAAGCAAAACTTTTGAATCCATGTAGATCAAGTTCGGAAATGTACATGTAGCTGTGTAAATCTTGCGTTCTTAATTTAAAATCAAAAAATATCCCGGATTAATCTTTCAACACTACAGGTAAGCAGGGCACAGGAATGATCGTGAAAAATCCCGGCAGGTGCTACACTGTAAGGATATCTTTTTCTTTCTGTTCGAGAGCTTCCTCGATCAGTTTGATATATTTGTCGGTGAGTTCCTGAATTTTGTTTTCACCATCGTATTGTGAATCTTCCGGCAAGGAGTTACTTTTGACCGTTTTTTTGATCTCGTCATTGGCATCCCGCCGGGCATTCCGGATACTGATTCGTGCATTTTCAGCTACTTCCCGGGCTCTTTTCACAAGTTCTTTTCTTCTTTCTTCCGATAACATGGGAAGCGGTATACGGATCAGTTGGCCGTCGTTGCTCGGGTTCAGACCGAGTCCGCCGGACATGATCGCTTTTTCGATATCTTCAATAATGGATTTATCGTAAGGATCGACGGTCAGCAGCCGGGCTTCAGGAGCACTCACATTAGCCAGTTGGTTGAGCGGCGTTTGTGAACCGTAATAATCTACCCTGATATTTTCGAGAAGAGCCGGACTGGCTTTGCCGGCCCGAATCAGGGAAAACTCTTTTTTACAAAAAGCAACTGCCTCTTTCATCGAACGCTGGGAGTTATTGATGATAGCAGATAATTCTTTTGGAAGCATAACTCGACAAGTTTAATATTTTCAATAGTTTACAGTAATTTACCGCGCAACAACGGTAATTTAAGAAAACTATTCTTCATCCCAAACAACGGTAGAGCCCACATGTTCATCCGTGCAGACAACCCGTTTCAGATTTCCTTCTACATTCATATCAAAAATGATGATAGGCGTCTTATTTTCCCGGCAGAGTGTAAAAGCGGTCAGGTCCATGACGGACAATCTGCGTTTGAGGATTTCATCACCGGTGATGGTATCAAATTTGACTGCATCAGGGTTCACTTCCGGATCGGAGTCGTAAATGCCTGCAACTCGCGTACCTTTCAGAATGACTTCAGCTTCGATTTCAATGGCCCGCAGTGCGGCAGCCGTATCGGTTGTGAAATAAGGGTTTCCGGTTCCGGCTCCGAAGATAATGACTCGTCCCTTTTCAAGATGCCGGATTGCGCGACGGCGAATATAGGGTTCTGCAATCTCCTCCATGCGGATGGCAGACATCAGGCGGGTATTAACATCTTTTCTCTCGAGGGCATCCTGCAGCGCCATGCTGTTAATCAAGGTAGCTAGCATTCCCATATAATCGCCCTGCACCCGGTCCATTCCTTCCGTTGCACCTTTTACACCCCGAAAGATATTTCCACCTCCGATCACTATAGAGATCTCAACGCCCTGATCATGAAGTGATTTTATTTCATCGGCATATTGTGTCAATATATTTCCGTCGATGCCATGTCCCTGTTTACCCAGAAGGGCCTCACCACTCAGTTTAAGTAAGATTCGTTTATAGAGATTTGCCACAATTAATTAGGTTGGTAAGGTTTTCAGGTTATAATAAAAAAGGCTACCGAAAAGGCAGCCTTTATGCAAGATCGATTATTCTGAATCTTCGCCAAGCTGGATCCTGTGAAAGGATTTAACCAGCGGTGTGTCATTTTTTTCCAGGTATTCCCTGACGGAAATACCGTTATCTTTTACAAATTTCTGTTCCAGCAGTACTCGTTCTTCATAAAACCGTCTCAGCTTTCCTTTGGCAGCTTTTTCAGCGATTTCTGCTGGCTTGCCTTCGTTAATCAGTTGTTCCTTGGCGATTTCCAATTCTTTTTCAACAATCGAAGCATCCACATTTTCTCGTGAAACGGCAATCGGGTTCATGGCTGCGATTTGCATGGCAACATCCTTGGCGATATCCGGATCGGCCACATTCCCCTCGAATTCGGCCAGAACTCCAAGTTGATTGCCCGGGTGAATGTACTCAACGAGTGATCCTTCGGTTTTGATCAGAATGACACGGTTAATTTCAATTTTTTCACCAATCTTGCCAACCATCTCTTTCAGGTGTTCTTCCACGGTGAGGCCGTCCACCTTTTGGCTGAGCAATTTCTTGACAGTAGCTATTTCGTTTTCAAAAACAACATCGAGAAACTTTCGTGTACTTTTCTGGAAATCTTCATTTCTTGCCACAAAGTCTGTTTCACAATTGATTTCGAGTGCAGCGGCTTTCTTGCCGTCATCACTCAAACGTGTTACGACTAATCCCTGATTGGCTTCTCTGTCGGCCCGTTTTTCAGATACTTTTTGACCTTTTTTGCGCAGAATTTCCACCGCGCGGTCCATATCGCCATCGGCTTCTTTCAGCGCTTTTTTACAATCCATCATGCCTGCGCCCGTCATATCACGCAGCTTTTTAACATCTTTCGCACTAATACTCATCGGTTGATATACTAATTAGTTAATGTGTTTGTATTCAATGAAGAAACTTCAGGCATCTTTATTTTTTTCTGCGGATTCCTCAGCAGTTGTTTCTTTGGGCTCAGAATCGGGCTTCGGTGCTGTTTTTTCTTTATCCTGTACTTTGCCGGCCTCTGTTTTCTGCTCCTTTTTTTCATCGGCAGATACACCGGAATCGTCTTCTGCCTTGCTTGTGGTGGCATCAGAATCAGTCTCGGTATCTTTATCTATAGCCTTGTCGCTGCCTGCCTCGGTATCTTTTTCACCGACGCTGCCAGTCTCGTCACTTTCAGCCTTGGTATCCTTTTCACTGTCGCTGTCAGGATCGGAATCAGTTTCATTCTGCTCCTGTGGCTGAAGCTGCTGTTCAGGATCTTTTCTTTTTCGTTTACGGCGGC
This sequence comes from Balneolaceae bacterium, assembly GCA_007132385.1. GTDB lineage: Bacteria > Bacteroidota > Rhodothermia > Balneolales > Balneolaceae > SLOU01. Next base: position 16,917 of record SLOU01000152.1, read on the forward strand.
GGGTTTTGGTTTTAACCTTTACATCGGCTTCACTGGTTTGACCTTCCTCATCTTTCGATGATCGTGCTTCTTCGGCGGCCTGTTCCATCAGTTGCTCTTCCTTCATCGCTTCACGTTCGGCATTACCTTCAATAATCGCATCGGCAATCAGTCCGGTAACCAGTTTGATTGTACGGGCTGAATCGTCGTTGCAGGGAACGATATAATCGGGGATATCCGGGTCACTGTTTGTATCAACCATAGCGATGATCGGAATATTCAATTTTACCGCTTCATTTACTGCAATATGTTCCTTGATCGTATCAACAACAAAAATGGCGCCCGGAAGCCGTGTCATATTGGCGATACCTCCCAGCGTGTCTTCCAGTTTTTGCCGTTCGCGTTCGAGCATCAGGCCTTCCTTCTTTGTCAGTTCGTCGAAGGTCCCGTCTTTGCTCATGCGTTCGATCTCCTCCATGCGGGAGATGCTTTTGCGCACCGTACTGAAATTGGTCAGCATACCTCCCAACCAACGATGGGTTACAAAAGGCATTCCGCTGCGTATTGCTTCGGTTCGAATGATTTCCTGCGACTGTTTCTTTGTGCCTACGAAAAGGATGGTTTTACCGGCACGTGCAAGATTGGTTACTTCTTCGAGAGCTTCCGTCAGATACTGATGGGTTTTTTTAAGATCGATGATATGGATGCCGTTTCGTTGCATAAAGATGAATTCCTTCATCTTCGGGTTCCAGCGGCGGGTCAGGTGGCCAAAATGGGCGCCTGATTTAAGAAGTTCTTCTACTGATGCTGCTTTTGGCATAAATATAATTCGTATGTGGTTTGAGTTTATCCGCTACACAGGTCAGCCTTCAAACGCTAATCCCTGCCCCGTTAATTGGGACATGGAACACCCGGCGTGAAGTCGCTGTGTATGTGTGGTTTATTGTGAAAATGTCCGGAATGTCTCCGGAAAAGTTTAAAAATCAACGCTTGGAGAACTGAAACTTTTTTCTGGCTTTGGGTTGGCCGTACTTCTTGCGCTCCACCATTCGGTCGTCACGAGTCAGTAATCCGTTCTTCTTCAGAATAGCGTGCAGATCTTCATTGATGTCATCCAGAGCCCTGGCCAGGGCAAGTTGAATGGATCCGGCCTGGCCGGTTGTTCCTCCGCCTCTGACAGTAACTTTAACATCATATTGCCCCTGAAGTTCGGTTACTTCCAAAGGAAGCAACGCGATGTTAATCCGTGCCTGGGAAGAGAAGTAATCGTCAAGCTTTTTCTTATTGACGAGAAATTCCCCCTTTCCAGGTTCAATATAAAGGCGCGCTGTGGACGTTTTTCTTCTTCCTATGTAATTTGCTTGTGACATCTATGGTTTACAGTTCTAATTTTTCAGGTTCTTGTGCTGTATGCGGATGGACAGGCCCGGCATATACTCTCAGATTGGTCTGCAGTTTTCGCCCCAACCTGTTTTTTGGAAGCATGCCTCTGACTGCTATTGTGACTAGCGAAGTGGGATCCTTTTCAAGCATTTCAGCAGCCGTCGTAAAGCTTTCGCTGCCGGTATATCCGCTGTGCTTAAAATAATTTTTATCAGACATTTTTTTGCCCGTCAGCTTCACTTTATCCGCATTGATGACAATTACATTGTCGCCGGTGTCCATGTGCGGTGTAAATTCGGGTTTATGTTTGCCACGCAAAATTGAAGCAATCCGGCTGCTGAGCCGCCCAAGTGGCTGATCCTCAGCATCAAACAAAATCCATTTTTTATCGATATCACCCGGCTTCGCCGAGTATGTTTTATTACTGATCGTATTCACGATAATTCTCTATTTATCTTGTAAAATTGATAAGTCTCGAAAAATAAGGTGAAAAATCATGTATTGCAATGCATTTTTCAGCTAAATTATATTGTGCGTATTATCATCCTGCACATCGTATACATCTGGATATAAGTAACTGTGGGTAATTCCTGATAATGTGTAGACAACACGATTACTCAGGCGGCCATTTTTCCAGTCTATAGGCTGAATCCCAAAACATCCATTCAAGGCGGGTCGATAAGATAAAAACGTCGGTCATACGTTCCCGAATTTTGTCGGTGGTTTGACCGGCTGCCTGGTCTGTGATCTCAATGGCGCGGTTTACACTTTGGGAAAAATCCTCTCCGGCATACGTATCGATCCACTCCTGATACGGATTATTTTCTGTTGCACGTTCGTGAATAAAGAGTCCCACTTCCCGGTAGATCCAGAAGCAGGGCAGAAGTGAAGCCACCACCACAGGGTATTCGTCCAAAGCAGCTGTTGCAAGCAGGAAGTTGGTATAAGATGAGCAGGCAGGTGATTTTCCGACATCAATATGTGTGTCAAATTTTTTTAGAAAACTTTCATGCAGGGCTCGTTCCACGACAACCGTACCAGTTGCGAAGTCAAGAAAATCCTTTAGCTCTTCGTTTGAAGAACTTTTGGTACCTGCAATGGCCAGGGCTTTGGAAAAATCGGCAAGATAGAGTGCATCCTGCTTCATGTAAAAGGCAAACTTTCCCCTCTCCAGGGTACCATCCGTCAGTTCCCTGTTAAAGGGTAAATCGAGAATTGCATCATACAGAGGTTCGATTTCTTTCCACAGGTTTTCAGTAAATTTCATAAAGTTATTGATGTATGTTTATTTGGAGTCACACTTCCACCCTGTGCTCACCTGTTCCAGGTATCAAAAAAATGATTTACCGGGCCGTGCCCGGAACCAAGTGTATAACCAGCTCCTTCTTTGATTGCTCCGTCCATATATTGTTTGGCAAACTTGACTGCGCTGATCAGGTCACAACCCTGGGCAAGGTATGCTGCAATGGCAGAGGAATAGGTGCACCCGGTGCCGTGAGTGTTTTTAGTTTCTATACGTTTTCCCGGGTATCGGTAGGTGTCGTGTGAGTCGCCGGTTTTACAGTATAAAAAATCTGCTGCGGTTTCATCTTTCAGGTGCCCGCCTTTGATCAGAATATTATCGACACCCTTGCCAAATAAAATACCGCTTGCAACAGGCAAATCAGATTCGGTTTGAATCTCAATCCCCGTAAGCACTTCGGCTTCGGGAGTGTTGGGCGTAATCAGGGTTACAATGGGAAATAGTTCCCGGACCATCGTATCTATGGCCTCATCCTGGAGCAGTTTGTCGCCGCTTTTGGCTATCATCACAGGATCCAGTACAATACATCCCACATTGTGAGCTGTCAGGCGTTCGGCCACAACCCGGATGATATCAGCCGAAAAGAGCATTCCGATTTTTACTGCATCCACGCCGATATCTTCGATGACTGCATCAATTTGTTGTCCGACAAACGAACTGCTGACTTCATGAATACCGGCAACTGTTCGAGTGTTTTGGGCAGTCAGCGCTGTGATTACTGACATTCCATAACAGCCCAGTGCTGAAAAGGTTTTTAAATCCGCCTGTATTCCGGCACCACCGCCGCTGTCTGAACCGGCTATTGTAAGGGTTCTGGTATATGTTTTGGTTGTCATGATCCGGATGTTCAGTATTATGATTATATATTGTGAATTGGCAACGGGATTTTGCTTTCAAGCTAAAGCTTGTTTTGGCCTTTTAAGGGCTTCGAAAATGGTCAAATCCGTGGGTTTGAATTTTTTTCACCCTGCCATCCAGTTTGAATACAACATCAGCCTTTCCTTCCTGGACATCCCCGATGATCGAGAACCGGTATCCAAACCGGCTTTCGAAATCCCGGGCCAGGCCGTCAGCTTGCTCCGGGTTCAGAGTAAATAGCAATCCATAATCTTCACCGGCTGTCAGGGCAAGATTGTACATATCCCAAGAAAACTCCCGGCACGTTTCTGTAAATTCGGGTGATAATGGGAGAGTGTCCAGTTCAATACGCATGATGACATTGGAACGTTCGGCTATATGTCCTGCATCTGGCCGAAGGCCATCCGAAAGGTCGATCAGGGCATGAACACCTGAATATTGTGCCAAGAACTGTGCTTCATCCACAAACAGAGGAGGGCGGTTGTGGGCATCGATCAACCGGAGATGGCGATTATCGTTCACAGGCACCTGTTCCTTTAGCAGACGAAATCCTGCGCCCGAATCACCGGGATTTCCAAGCAATGCGATCCGGTCGCCCGGCACTGCATCGGATCGCAAGTGGATATGCTTCTTGCAGATTCGGCCGAGTACTGTGTAATTGATTACGATCGGCCGGGGGCTTTTGGTTGTGTCTCCCCCCGACAACCGGACCCCATACTGTTCACAGGCGGTATGTGTTTGAAGAAAAAAATCCTCCAGCCAGCCGGGGGAGATATCATCCGGAAGCCCAATACTTAAAAAGGCATGTTCCGGTTTACCACCCATGGCAGAGATGTCACTCAGGTTTACAGCCAATGATTTATAGCCCAGGTCTTTTGCAGAAATCCAATCACGCCGAAAGTGTCGGTCTTCAATCAGCATATCGGTCGTTACCAACATTGAATAATCGTTGTCGATCGGGATGACGGCGCAGTCGTCCCCGATGCCGATTCCCTGAGAGTCCGTGTTACCGTTGAACAGCCGTTGTATCCGATCGATCAGGCCAAACTCGCCCATTTCCTGCAAAGAGCGAACGTCACTGAAAACCGTGTTTTTATTATTTTGCGTCATCAGTTCGTGAAATTAGATTCAGGGAAAATAAAATTTGTCTGCTATCCCGGCCTGAAACAATATCCATTACCCAACCAGGGCTTTTTCTACGGAATCACGTAGTTCTGAAGCGGCTTTTCCGGGATTTTCAGATGCGCAAATAGCTGAAACAACGGCAACGCCATCAGCTCCGTTTTGCATTACACGTTCTGCATTTTCATGGTTGATTCCGCCAATGGCTACAAGTGGATACCTGCTTGCCAGGGAAACTTTTTTCAATCCTTCCAGCCCCCATTCAGCGACGGTATCGGATTTGGTTGGTGTTTGAAAGATTGGACTGACCCCGAGGTAATCAACGTCCAGGGCGTCTGCATTTTCGACATCCACATCCGATTCAACAGAGAGTCCAATAATTTTGTCATCTCCCAAAAGGTTACGTGCGAGGCTTACTGGCATATCGTGTTGACCCAGGTGTACACCACTGGCATCAACAGCCAGGGCAATATCCACACGGTCGTTGATAATAAGTGGTATATGTAATGGATCGAGTATTTTTTTCAGATCAAGTGCCAGTTGAATAAATTCGCGTGTTAGTGCCTTTTTTTCACGAAGTTGTACGGCTGTCACTCCATTTTCAGTAGCCTGGCGGACCAGATCCGTTAAGGAATAATCCCTGAGCATACTTCTGTCAGTAACCAGGTATAAACTTAGGTCAATAATTTTACGCATGGTTGTTTTCAGATTTTAATTTCTGTTTTAAATCCTTTTCATCCAGGTTGTACAGGACATCCAAAAAGTGAAGCTGCAAAGTTCCCGGCCCGGAAGATTTTAAAGCTGCGATTTCACCGGCAATTCCCATTACGCTCATTGCTGTAAGAGCCGCTTTTTCCTGGTTCTCAATAACCGCCGCAAAAGCGGCGACGACTGCAGTTGCCGTGCATCCCATGCCGGTTACTTTGCCCATGAGTTCGGAACCGTTCTGTACAGTGGATACATTGTGATCTGTTACGATATAATCCGTTGAGCCACTCACTACAACAACCGCCTCATATTCCCGGGCCAGGAACCGTGCCGGGTCCAGGGCAGCCTGGCTGTCCTGCGTACTGTCAACTCCCCTGGTTCGGTTTTCAGCGGAATAAAGTGCACCAATTTCCGAAGCATTTCCCCGGATAATATCCGGCGGGTTTTTTTGCATCAGTGCTTTGACAGTTTCTGTCCGGTATGGTGTTGCGCCGGCGCCGACAGGATCCAGGACAACCGGAATGCCTTTTTTACCGGCAGCGTGCATCGCTGTTTCCATCGCCTCAACCCAGCCCGGGCTCAGTGTACCGATATTAATAACCAGAGCGCTGGCAATGGAAACCATATCGGCTACTTCCTCCTTAGCATGGGCCATGACAGGTGATGCTCCCAATGCCAAAAGGGCATTCGCAGTATTATTCATCACCACGTAATTGGTGATGTTGTGGATAAGCGGAGCTTTATCTCTGAGGATCTGTAAGTGGTTCCAGGTTACATCAGATTGATCCATAAAAACGTATAATTTTTTGGGTTAAACATTAAAAAGCCATTTTCCCGACGTTTTGGGAGAATGGCTTTTTTTCTTCAACTGTATCCATTTAAAAATGCATCTATCTGGTGTGAAGTGAACCGTCCATTTCCCTCCGCCGGCATGATCCGGTTCAGGTTTTAAGGGTTTGTTCTCAGTGTCGCCCTGCCGGGTCAACACACCCCTAATGGTTAGAACAATTGTTTAAAGAACAACGATTTACCTTAATTGCAAAATAAACCTTTTCTTAGACAACCAAAAAAAATCAGGATATTGCATGTTTATAGCGGGGAAAAGCATACTTCCATAAAGCATTGCTTCAGCCGCAGAAATAGTCAATTTTCCGGGGTTGACATTCACAAGCACGAAAGAAAATTGATAATTGAAAACGAGAGCCTGGTTTTAAGGTATTCATTTTGAAGTTACAAGTACCACAACCGGATCGGGGTTTTTCTTTCTTGCAAGCGTTGCCCGGTAGCCGTCGGACCCAGGTGCGTCATTCAGGCCTGCAGTTTGTCATTTTTTCATACGAAAATTGTCAGTTTGTAAGGCAGAGTTAAAAAATGTCAGTTCAAATGAGCGCATTCAACGAATGGCACAAGATTTGTTTATTTATATTTTGAAATGATGGCTTAACAGCCAATGGAAATACAGTAACTGTTAAGTAATTCCTTTTAAATTCTAAACCCAAAAATTTAGGAGGTATTAGCTATGCTGGTAAGAAGATCCAATTTTCCTGCGTTGATGAGAGAACGAACAACCACTCCAAGAACTCTCTCCAACTGGCTGGATGAGGTGTTTGAAGATGCTTTCAACTGGACAGAAGGTCCTTTTGTACCTGAACTAAACATTTATGAAACCGATAAGGCGTTCGAAATTACCGTTGAACTTCCTGGCATGAGCAAGGAAGATTTTGACATCAGTCTGGACAACAACGTCCTTACCATCAGCGGAGAGCGTAAGGCTCACGAAGAAAACGGACGTCGTTATCACAGAGTTGAGAGCCGTTTCGGAACCTTCAGCCGATCAATGCCATTACCAAATGTCATTGATGCTGAAAAAATCGAGGCCAACTATGAAAACGGAGTTTTGGCCATCACGATACCCAAACTGAAGGAAAAAGCAGGAAGAAAAATCAAGGTGTCTTAACAGAGACAGACACTGTTCCGGTCAATTAATCAAACGCACAGAAAGATAAGCTGTTTCGGTTTCTTCCGGAGCAGCTTATTTTTTCTGTAAGAATTCTTTTTCTTCACCAATTTTTCATCAAAAACTGCTATTTTAATACCCGTTCTACTTGTCAAGTTTGTAAATCAGCTCAGAGTCGTCACCCGTTGAGCCTCTTTTTCGTTTGGCGGGTCCAATTAAATCAAATATCAAACCGAAATCTGGTAACTAATCAGTATAGTGATTTTTCCAACTTTCAAAGTATTCTTGTCTAAAATTTTTGTCCTCTTGTTTCTTTCAACTGTGTTTACCGGTTGTGAGAATGAGGTAAAAGATGATTTCAATGATGTGTCGATCGACCTGGTCGACCAAAATGGTGATCCGTTCAATTTCCCTGCTGATCTAAAGGGGCAGCCTGTTTTGATGGGTTTTGTATATATCAATTGCCCGGATATCTGTTCGTTTATTACCGCTAACCTGTATAAAGTCTATTCGGAGATGGGAGAACCGGAGGATATCCATTTTATTGTGGCAACCTTTGATCCGGAACGGGATACACCCGAAGAACTGAAACACTATGCTTCGATGTTTAATATGGATCAGCCACCGTTTCGTTTTCTCACCGGGTCGCCCGATCAGGTAGATGCCCTGATGGAAAGGGTGGGTGTACGGACCGATGTGTCGTATACAAAAGAAACGGATGACGGCGAGGAACTTTATTTTATGAATCATAGTGATAAAATTTTACTCATTGATCAGAATGCCCAACTGATATTTGATTACGGTGGAAGTATGACACCCACCAATATCCTGATCGAAGACTTGGAAAAACTCTGATCTTATGCAGAAGTTATTGCGCCTAAAGGATTTCCGGGTTTGTTTTTCACATCTATAATCCGCCTCTGCAATTTCATATAAACCCATTTAAAAAGTGACTTGAATGAAACGACCTGAAAAAATCTCACCAGTACGGCTTTTACCTGCGATATTACTGTTTCTGGCAGTCATCCTGGTGGGATGTGGAGCTGGCGATGAGAGTGAAGAACAGCCGGCAGCGATTGATGGTGAAGGAATTTCAGTGGAAGGATCCTGGGTGCGGCCGGCTCGGGCCGGGCGGATGAGTGCAGGATATTTTTTAATAACAAATTTTGAAGATGTCGACGATACACTGACCGGTATTTCATCAGGAGCGGCTGAATTGACCGAGATTCATGAGTCCTACGAACGGGAAGAGGGGATGATGGGTATGAGGGAGGTCCCCGAATTAACTATCCCGGCCCAGTCTACAGTTACATTCGAGCCCGGTGGATTGCATATCATGTTTATCCAGGTAAGCCAATCGATTGAGGAAGGCGATCAGGTTGAAGTTACCCTTCATTTTGCCAATTATGGAGACCTTGCTGTGGAACTTCCGGTAAGACAATGAACGGTCGTTTAACCCGGTTTGTTCATAACATATCTCTCATAAGCGAATAGATGCTAAAAAATTGAATTTTTTTGAATCCGAAGATCTATTCAAAAGTTTTCCGTAGCTTTATAATATTATCTGTTTGACTCTGTTATGTGAGTGCATCTAAATCCGGCCCGTTGTGTCTGTAAAGTCCTGACTATTTCTTTAAGCTTGTTTATGTTTTTTCCATATTCATTCGCCGTCCGTAATGCCGGTTCACTGTTAATTTTTTTGATCAGCCTCGTTGTGATAATGAACGGGGGTGTAGATTCCACTCAAGCCCAGGATCCTGAGGTGGTTTCATGGAAAATAAAATTTGAGGGGAACGAGACCTTTTCGAACATAGTTTTGCGAGATATTATCGCTACCTCCCGCCCGTCAATCGCTCAGCGTATTTTTCGCCGGAAAGCACCATTTGTTTTAAGGGAAAACGATGTACGCCGGGATGTTATCCGTATCCAGCGATATTATGAAAGGAGGGGTTTTGACCAGGTGGAAGTTACTCACCGGATTGAAGAAGGGCGCCGGGATTGGCAGCGTTATGTAACTTTTGAAATTGATGAAGGGACTCCTTTGCGAATACGCAATCTTGCTCTTGAATTTGAAAGTTCAGATGACAGTGAACAGACGATCCGGGAAAGCCGGCAATTCGAGCGGGCGATGCAACGCCACGATTTTCAGCCGGGCCAAAGATTTCGAACTGTTCGGACATCGGATGTGGAAGGACTGTTTATCGAGGCGATGCAAGAGGCAGGTTTTGCCTATGCCGAAGTCCGTATCGAAGCTGAAATCGATTCACTCGGCAGAGAGGTGGATCTGACTATACACTGCATTACCGGGCTGCAGCAACGTTTTACTAATTTTGAAGTGATTGGTGATTTGTCGGTCGATGAACGCCTGGTAATTCGGGAAACCGGTATCCGCGAAGATGACCTTTACAGTCGGTCCCGAATGCAGAGAGCACAACGGGAATTGTTCAACCACCACCTTTTCAGGTTTGCAACTATCAGTATTCCGGATCAACCGAATGACAGCACTCTTACACTTACCATGAGGGTAAGGGAATATCCGCAGCGCTCCCTTCAGACACAAATAGGGTTCGGGAGGGAGGAACTACTCAGGGGGCAAGTGACCTGGCTTCATCGGAATGTAGCCGGGCAGGGGCACCGTTACAGCATTACCGGCAGGGGCTCTTTTATAGAACAACGTCTCGGTATGGAGTATCTGATTCCGTATGTATTTAACACACGAAGCAGTTTCGTTACCTCCCCATATGTACAAAAAAGGCTTGAACCGGCCTTTGAGCTTTTTCGGGTCGGATTTTCCAACAGCTTGATCTATCAATATTCACGCAATCTGACCTCTTCTCTCTCCTATGAATTGACGTATAACGAGGAAATGTCGCGGCAACAACATGCAGAAACCGCTTTACCGGATACCATTCTAAACTTTAATACAGCATCCATTAAATTGAGTGCTTACTACGTCACCGGTTTGTCAAGAGGCCAGGAAGGCTGGGTGATACAACCTTTTGTTGAAATCTCGAGTTTATTTGATGAAGGTACATTCGAATTTCAAAAAACTACGCTGGAGGTTCGCAGATACACACGTCTCACCAATTCCCTGATGATTGCAAAAAGGGTCCAGGGTGGAAAGATATTTTCAGCTTCTGAAGACAGTCTGCCCTCAGCTATACGGTTTTTCACCGGCGGGACCAATACGGTGAGAGGGTGGTCGAGACAAAATCTTGGCCCAAAATCCGCCTATTTTGGTAATGATGGGCGGTTTGATCAATATGTGCCGATTGGCGGACGTGTGCTTTTTAATTTCAATGTTGAGCTAAGACAGGAGCTCAATATTGTGATACCGGGCCTGGGTGTTGCGGCTTTTCTGGATGGCGGCCAGATCTGGAGGTCCTTCGATGACCTCGATCAGCGGCCGGTACAGTTTGGAGCCGGGGGAGGATTGCGTTATGAATCCCCGATCGGTCCGGTACGGGTCGATTTGGGATATAAACTGAACCCGATGGACGAAGATTTGAATATCTACCAGGGTGAAGATTATGGATCCGGACTCGGCAGGCTGGGCATCCATTTCAGCATAGGCCAGGCATTTTAATGACAAAACAAACATCAGAAAATATTACCCAGAAGAAAACCTGGAGCAGGTACTGGAAGTGGCTGATCATACCGCTTTTGATCCTGTTATTTTTTGCATCGGCAAGATGGTTGCTGCAGAGCGACTGGCTGATGGAGCAGGTTCGGCAGATGGTTGAAGAGCAAGCTTCAGCCAACCTGAACGGGTCACTCCGAATCGGCGAACTTGAAGGAGATCTGCTTTTCGGACTCTGGTTTTCGGACATCGAACTGCTTGATGAAAATGAAGAAACCGTGCTTCGTGCAGGAGAGATCAGCCTGCGCTATACCATTCCTTCTCTAGTTTTCGAACCGCACCGGCTGGATGTGGTTTCGGCAGACCGGCTTGAATTGTATGGAGAACAGTTTGAAGATGGTATCTGGAATTTTATAGCTTTACTGCCTGATCTGGAAACAGAGGAAGACACCGAAACAGACGAGATGCTGCTATGGCAAATCCATCGGCTTGAAATTGCTCGTTCATCTGTATCAGTCATATCTCCGGAATTGCCGGATGGCCGGGTATCGGTGAGCGACTTTCAGTTTCTTGGAGGTGTGGGCTATCTGGAAGGCGGGTGGTTCGGTACGGCCAATGAACTCAGGTTCAGTGTGGATGAAGGCCGGCTCTTACAGCCGGTTGATATCGATGCAGCAGCGTTTCTGCAGGGAGAGGATTTTTCTCTTGAGCACCTGATCGTTAATACGGGCCGTACAGTAGCAAGAACCCGGTTACAGGTACAGGGTACCGATCAGATCGAGGGGGTACTGGCATTGAATCCGCTTTCATGGCTCGACCTGGATGCTTACCTCGATCAGCCGGTTGAACAAGATATAACTGCACAACTGACAGCTTCAGGCAGCCTGAGCGATTTATACCTTCAGCTCGATCTGTCGGCCGACGGGCTGGAATCGATGAACCTGTCAGGCAGAACCGATCTGATGAATGATAACCTCTCATTACGAGATCTGAATTTGAGTATTGCCAATTTTAACGGGACGCAACTGACCGGGGATACGCTTATGCCGTCGGTAGGTATGCTGCGGTTTGACTCGGAGGGGCCTGTCTTTTTTAACAACCCTGAGGAGAGCCAATTGTCGGGTGAGCTGACCATGGAGCGGTTGATCTGGGATCAGTACGAGTTGGAGCAGTTCAGCCTGGCCGCTGACTGGCAGGGTCAGAGTGCTGGTATCGACTTTTCTTTTGTACAGGCTGCGCAGACGGCTGAAGGCAGAATCACGGTAGAAAATCTGTTTACGGATCTTTCTGAATGGGCGATGTCCCTGAATGGAAATCAGATTGATGCAGCAGAATGGCTGAACGACCCGGCACTGGAAAGCGAGCTGAATATAACTGTTACGGCCGGCGGCCGCGGATTTGAACTTTCCGAAGAACTCTTTGAGATTAACCTTGAACTTACGGAAAGCCGCTGGGGTAACCAGCCGTTCGACTATTTCCATTTTGACGGGCAGATAAACGAAAATGAACTGAACGGTTTTGCAGATTTCGTAACCGGTGGCAGTCGGATATATTCTGATTTTAACACAACTGGCTGGCAGTCGGAACCTTTTTATCGTTTTACCGCACGGATCGATGCACTGAATACAGCCGACTTCGCCGGCCTGGAAAATTTCCCGACCTATCTGAATGCCGGTATCGAAGGGGAGGGAAGATATTTCGATCTCGAAAATATGGAGCTGAATACGACAATGGAATTTGATTCCAGCCTGGTGAATGGAGAGCCGATCGATCAATTCCGGGCATACCTGGAGATCCGCGATCAGGTTGCGACCCTGCAGGATGCGGTACTGGTCAGCCCTATTGCAGATGCAAACCTGTTTGTGCGCCAGCACCTGCTTGAATTTCGGGATCCGGAAAATACGCTGGATTTTGATCTGACGGTTAAAGATATCAACCCGTTATCACCGCTCTTTGGTGTGGAATCGATACATAGTTCTGGAACCATGAGCGGCCGGTTATTTCGGCAGGAGGATGGAGAGCTTCAATTCACAACTTCGGCTGAATTCCGGGAAATCGCATACGATACTCTCTTCACTATCGATTCGATCCGCGGAGAGGCGGATGCTTTACTACTTGAACATCCGGTACTGAATCTCGACCTGGAAATTGACAGGCCGGGGACGGAAGCTTTTACGCTTCAGTCGATCCACCTGCAAAGCCGTGCCACTTTGATTGATTCGCTTTTGGACGGAAATCTGCAGATCAGTTTCCTGCAAGACGATGAAAATGCCATCCATCACGCAGGTGATTTTCGTTACCTGGAAAACGACCTGAACTACACCACAACTCATTTTACCTTTCAAACTCCAGACCGGGCGCTGGAACTGCAGCAAAATTTTGAACTCAGATTCAGAGAAAGTGTTGTCGAAATGGACACGATGCATATACAGTCGTCCGATGAGGTGGCATTCCTGAAGCTTTCCATACCCTACCTGGATCAACATCGGCAGGAAATTACACTGGACGCCCAACAACTGGATCTCGGTACATTGCAACGCTCATTCCTCGATGAATTTTATGCAGAAGCTCTTCTGAGCGGCAGTATCGAATTTTTCCATGAGAACGGGTTGATTCGGACCGATACGGATATGCAGTTCAGCCAAATAGAAATGAACGAGGGACGAATCGATTCCCTCAACCTGGCGATCGGAATTGATCAGGGCCGCCTGCTGGCAAATGCTGATGCCTGGTATGATGGTTCGGAACTTCTTTACTTGCGTG
>SLOU01000072.1 GCA_007132385.1 Balneolaceae bacterium
ATATTCATCCCCTTTTTCTTGTATAACTTGCCGAGTTCCTTGCCGATATCTGCATCTTCTACAGGAACAAGTGTATCCTGTAGTTCAACAAGCGTAATTTCCGTTCCGATTGAATGGTAGAAATAAGCAAATTCTACACCTATCGCTCCTGCACCGATCACAACCATTTTTTTGGGCTGTTTTTCCAGTTTCATTGCTTTTTCATATCCGATCACTGTTTTGCCGTCAATTTTAATATTAGGCAGTTCACGGGCTCTGGCACCCGTCGCGATTAGAAAGTGTTTGGCTTTAACCGATTCGGTTTCCTTTCCTTTTTCATCCTGTACGGAGAGTTCTTTGTCCGACTTGAAGACTCCTTTGCCCTTGAGTACCTCAATCTTGTTCGCCTTCATTAAAAATTGAACACCTTTGCTCATTTTGTCGGCAACATTCCGGCTTCGCTTGATGACTCCCGGAAAATCGACAGAATACTCTTTTACATTCACTCCGTAATGGGAGGCATTCTCAATCGACTCATACACCTCTGCCGAACGGAGCAGGGCTTTGGTCGGGATGCACCCGATATTCAGACAAACGCCCCCCAAGTCTCCTTTTTCTACGATAGCAGTCTTAAATCCTAACTGAGATGCTCTGATTGCAGCCACATAACCACCCGGGCCGCTGCCTATAACACACATATCAAATTCTTTAGCCATGATACTTTTTCCGTTTTCTTAAGTTGTTAGCAATCCAAAGTAAGCCGGCTGTCAGCTTATTTAAATCGTTTTTTCAGCAGTACAATTTAAGGAACTTCGAAGACACTTTTAAACAGTCTTTATCCCTTGCTGTTCAGGTTAATCCAGATCTTTAGTCATGAAATACATTGTGGGGGCTCCATAGCTGAACCCTTCACGTTCATACAGTTTTCGGCAGCGACTTTTTCATACCCATGGGATCGCGGGCATAACTGTCCAAAACAGACAAAACAGCCTCGCTGTCTTTTGAGTCGAACAAATCGGCTTCCCGAACGGTAATCCTGTTTTCTTTCATTTCCAGCCAATTTTTTAACTAATTGATTATTTGGAATTGATTTAAAATATCGGAACAATTTCCCGCATTATCATTTTAATCTTTTGCATCTACCACTAACAAAATCTCATTCAAGATGAAATACCGGCTTATTACAGTGATCTTAACTTTTATTATAACACTCGTTGTGCTATTCGCTTGCGACAGCTCTCCGACAGACACGGGTGATGCCAATATCGACCAGCCTCCAAACGGAAATGGCGATGCCCCTTTTTCACACACGGCCGGACCCGGCCAGTCGTTCGGGGAATTTTTGCTGGACGACCGCTTTACGGAATTGCTGGTTGAAGTACAATTTATGCCCGGCTTTGAACCCGAACCTGAATCACTGGAAGAATTAGAATCTTTCCTGCATGAACATACCGGCAAAACGATTACCCTGCTTGAACCCGAAGAAATCCCTTCAGGCGAACAGGAAAGTTATACAGCAACTGATATTCGTGATCTTGAAGAAGAACATCGCAATCATTATTCGGAAGGATCTGCGCTGGCATCTTACAGCCTGTTTGTGGACGGACAATTTGAACAGGAGAATGTGCTGGGTATCGCCTATTCTAATACATCCACTGCCTATTTTGGGGAAACGATACATAATAACAGCGGAAGTGGCATTACACAACCTTCGAGAGTCAAGATTGAAGCTACGGTACTCCGCCATGAATACGGGCACCTATTCGGACTTGTAGGCAGTGACCTTGACATGGAGGAGGATCATCAGGAAAACGGGCCGCACTGTTCGGAAGACGAGTGCGTCATGTATCACACGGTGAATACCACCGATTTTTTATCCAACCTGTTGGGTGAACCGATTCCGGACCTGGATGATTTCTGCCTGGCCGATATCGCTGCGTTTCAACAGAACTGATTCGATCCATCTTTGCAAAATCCCTGCACTGGAGCTAACAAAAGAGGAGCCTCTGTTGCCAATTCTGGCAACTGTCATGGGCTTGACTGATATCCCCCCTGTTGCAGGAACCCGGTCTTGCTTGCCTGTAGCAGTCATTCGGGCCTGATTACTTGATCTTCTCTGCCAGATTGCCATTTTCATAAACTTCATGAGCCAACAATGTGCCCTTTTCACACCATTTACGCATGTCGCCATGATAATCTTTCGTTTCATTCATTCTTACTTCAGCTTTTAGCTGGCCGTTCGGGTACCACTTCCTGACCACTCCCGGCAGGATTTCTTCTTCTTTCTGGCCATTTTTATACCAGGATGTCATGTTGTGGCCCTGATCGGTTTTTTCCACCTTACTTTTCTTCTGCCCCGTTTCATAATAATTAATCGTCAAAATCTGCTCACCATTCTCAAACCGGAGCAACATTCTGATATTTCCATTTTCATAATAGCGTGTTAATTCTCCGTTATCGGGTGTTTTTCCTTTTACCTGGTAAACCTTTCCTTCTTCCAAAGTCAGGCCGGAAAATGTTTTTTCCGCCTCTTCCATTATATGGCAGGAACTGAAGCCAAATAATAGTAAAATCACGCTCTTGCAGATCAGATTTTTCATAACTCTCCGGTTCATTCTTCTCTTTTATTAGAAAATTCTAATGAATTTATCTTTAATAATCAAGCAAATGTTACTTTTTCCAAAAATTTCACACTTATCTGCCAGTCGGTAAGCTTTACAGGGAAACTCTTAAACTATTGGAGCACAGACTCTTGATTAGTTCTGTTTGTACTTGAAAAGGTTTTCTGCCCCTGCTTTTTCTTCGGCCTGATTCAAGGCATATTGACTGTCAAAAAGCACGATCGGATTTTCTTCAAGATCCTTGGTTATATGAGTGGAATAGCTGTTTTCAAGTTTCTCTGCCACCGAAGGATTATCCGGAAGCCAGCGAGCTGAATGGTAATTCATCAACTGCATGTTTAATTCAACGTTATATTCAGCCAGCATTCGATGCTCAACGACATCAAATTGCAGCACACCTACTGTGCCCAGCAATAACTCGTTTCCAACCCCCTGCGGTACTTCAAATACATGAACCACCCCCTCTTCAGAAAGCTGTTTGAGTCCCTCCCTCAACTGTTTCCGTTTAAACGGATCTTTCGTAGATACTTTCATGAAATGTTCGGGAGTAAACAAAGGGATTACATTATACTCAACCGGTTCCTCGCTATAAAGTGTGCTGCCAATCCGGAAAAAACCGGGACTGAACAGGGATACAATATCCCCGGGATAGGCCTCTTCGAGAATATTACGCTCATCTCCCATCAATGTATGAGGTGTTGACATTCGTACTTTCTTCCCTGTCTGGGCGTGTATTACCTCCAGTCCTCTTTCAAATTTGCCTGAAGTGATCCTTACAAAAGCTGCACAATCGCGGTGATCCGGGTTCATATTTGCCTGAAGCTTAAAAATAAATCCGCTGAAAGGTTCATCAAGCAATCGTCTCTCACCCTTGCCATCTTCATACCGCTGTGGTGAAGGTGCCAGGTTCCGGAAATATCGCAAAAACACATCCAGTCCGAAATTATGCAGTGCAGACCCAAAAAAGACCGGAGTCACCTCTCCGTTTTTAAATTTTTCAGAATCCATGCTTTCAAACATATCCTCGATCAGCAGAATTTCTTCCTCAAGGTGCTCCTTTTCTGTTTCCGAGAGATCTGATATAGTCAGTCCCTCTTCCAATCCGAGAATTTCTGTTTGAGCTTTTTTGGCCCCGTGGTCGGTTTTTCGATAAAGATGCATCTCCTTTCCAATCAGATCATAGATCCCCTGGAATTTTTGTCCATAGCCAACCGGCCAGTTAGCCGGTACCGCTTCAATACCGAGCTTATTTTCAATATTGCTGAGGATTTCAAGAGGCTCCATTCCCGGCCTGTCACATTTGTTTACAAAGGTAATAACCGGTACCTGACGCATCTTGCAAACCTCAAACAGTTTCTCGGTCTGCTCCTCGACACCTTTGGCTACGTCTATCACCATGAGACCGGAGTCGGCCGCTACAAGGGTACGCAGGGTGTCTTCGGAAAAATCCTTGTGACCCGGGGTATCCAGAAGGTTGTATTTGATCCCGTCTTTTTCAAAGCGGAGAACCGAAGAGGTCACCGAAATTCCCCTCTCTTTTTCAATCGCCATCCAATCGGATGCAGCATATTTTGAAGCTTTTCTCTGGCGAATTGACCCGGCTTCATGAATCGCTCCACCGTATAACAACAGTTTCTCGGTAAGTGTTGTTTTACCGGCATCGGGATGCGAAATAATCGCAAATGTCCGGCGCTTTTTCGCCTCCTTTAGAATCAGATTCGTATCTGTAGCAGTTTTTGACATATCGTTAGAAAAAATTTCAAGCCTTAAAGATAAGAAGTATCCATGAGGATAACATAATAGCGGGAAAAATAAATTTTTTATGCATTTTAAAAATCTGGTTAAATTTGAGAACAAACCATAATTCTTTAGTAAAAACCGATGTCAACCACTCCGAGTATCCATTCTGTTTACCTGGCAATACCCGTTCTGTCTCTTATAATTCTCATTGGGTTGCTTGCCGCTTGTGAGGACTCGGAACCGGATTCTCTGCCGGACATCCTCGACCTGGAAAGAGAGGAATACCGAACATGGAATTCGTTTCTGGGTGACAAAGAGTCGACCCAATATTCCAGTCTTGATCAGATTCAAACCGGTAATGTCCATGAGCTGGAAATCGCCTGGACCTTCTCAACCGGTGATCTGGTTGATGGAGAACGTACCGAGATTCAGGCAAATCCGATCATAATCGACGACATATTATACAGCACGACTCCTCTTAAAAAGGTTTTTGCACTCAATGCGTCCACAGGAGAACTGATCTGGATGTTTGACCCTTTTGAAGATGAGGAACCCCGTTCGAGAGGGGTAAATCGGGGTGTTTCCTACTGGAGCGACGGAGAAGGTGACAGTCGGATCTACTACGTTGCCGGACCGAGACTATATGCCATCAATGCCGATACTGGTGAACCCAGTGAAGATTTTGGCGAAAACGGTTCAATCGATTTTGCAACCGGGCTCGACCGGGATGCTCTGGATATAGAGGTGACAGCCACCTCTCCCGGGATCGTTCATGAGGATCTACTGATCCACGGCACCCGGGTTTTTAACCGGGCTCCGGGCCATATCCGGGCATTTAACACACGTACGGGAGAAATTGAGTGGATATTTCGTACGATTCCCTATCCGGACGACTACGGATACGACACCTGGCCTGAAGACGCCTGGACAAGAGTCGGCAATGCCAATAGCTGGCCGGGAATGAGCCTGGACCGCCAACGGGGTATCGTTTATGTGCCTACCGCATCGCCGGGACACGATTTTTATGGAGGCGATCGTATCGGAAAAAATCTTTTTGGTACGTCACTTCTGGCACTGAATGCCGATACCGGTGAAAGAATCTGGCACTACCAGTTTGTAAGACATGATATCTGGGATTATGATCCGCCGGCAGCGCCCAACCTGATTACCATAGAAAGAGACGGTGAATGGATCGATGCCGTCGCCCAGGTAACCAAAACCGGGTATGTCTTTGTTTTTGACAGGGAAACGGGAGAGTCTCTGTTTCCGATCGAAGAAGTGGAAATTCCTCCATCTGACCTTCGGGGTGAAGAGGCCTGGCCGACACAACCTGCCCCGGTTAAACCGGAACCGTTCGCCCGGCAAGAGTTTCGTGAAGAGGACGTCTCCGATATCACTCCTGGTGATCATGAAAAACTGCTTGAACGCTTCAGAGAAATCCGTACAGATCATATGTGGGATCCACCCAGCACAGAGGGTACTCTCATTTTCCCGGGTTTCGATGGCGGAGCCGAATGGGGCGGTGCGGCTTTTGATCCTGAAACCGGCATCCTGTATGTCAACGCCAATGAAATGCCCTGGATTCTGGAAATGGTGCCTATTGATGCTGATGAAGATCAACCGGCTTCTATGGGAGAACGAATTTATGCATTAAACTGTGCCGCTTGCCATGGTGCCGACCGCCGCGGAGACCCGCGCGGAGACCTGCCGGAATTAACCGGCATCGAGGAAAGGATGGATGAAGATCAACTGCGAAGCGTTATACGCGGCGGACAGGGTGTGATGCCTGGCTTCAGTCATCTTTCCGAAGAAGAGGTGGACAATCTGATCCGATACCTCAGGGATCCGGAAGCCGATGATGCCGAGCCTGTAAGGGTTGACATGAACCAGGCTCCACAGGTTCTTTATTCTCATACAGGTTATAACCGTTGGCTGGATTCAGAAGGATATCCGGCCGTTAAACCCCCATGGGGTACTTTAAATGCCATTGATTTGAATACCGGTGAACACGTCTGGAATATACGTCTTGGTGAATTTGAAGAATTATCAGAGCGCGGAATACCACAAACAGGTACGGAAAATTATGGTGGTCCGGTTGTAACAGCCGGAGGCGTGCTGTTTATCGGTGCAACCCAGGATGAAAAATTCCGTGCATTTGACAAATCAAACGGTGAACTGTTATGGGAAACCGATCTGCCGGCCGGCGGTTATGCAACACCGTCCACCTATTGGGCTGAAGGACGTCAATACGTAGTGATAGCGGCCGGCGGCGGCAAAATGGGAACCAAATCGGGAGACACCTATGTGGCATTTGCCCTGCCGGAATAAGAATCCTGATTTCTCCATATATGCAACTCATCCCATAGAGAAAAAAAGGAGTCCGGTTGGCCTCATTCCGGATCACGATCCAGGGAAACCGGTTCTTTCTTTTTAACAAGATGCCAGTGATCGATTATATACCAGACCAACCAGGCTGTAGAGACAACCAATAATAAAATCCAGAACCATCCATACTGCTGATAATAACCGGGACCTTCCATACCCGGCTGATCAAATCTGCCAGATAAATAATAAAGAAGCAGTGCCAACAGGTTATTGAGCATATGAATCAGGGTTGGGGCAAATAATGATCCGGTTCGCAAGTAAAGTAACGACATGGCAAACCCGAACATCGTTGACCCGACAACATCAATATGCAGCACGCCGAATAAAACCGACAAGGGTGAATGTCCGTATCGATATTCTGCCAAGTGCTTTTCTTGTGCGGGTCAGGCCGGAGTCGTTTTCGATATGAATCTCAGAATTCAAAGTAAAAAGCTTTGATTTGGATCTTTTGCCTCAAAAAGAGTTCTCATCGACTGGAAACCGGATTTTAAGTGAAACTTTTACCTAACGCCGAATCTCCATGAGCTTCGGTTTTATTTTTAACTATCTCCCGGAAGCTTCGACAACTTCATCCAGACGACCGTCGATATCTCTGATAAATTTGATGATCGTTGTCACTGATTGCAGGTAGAAATCCGGATTAATGTTCTCAAACGTATCTGTGGGCTGATGATAATGTGGGTGATCTTCCACTCCGAAATAGATGAAAGGTATTCCCACTTCATGAAACGCGCCATGATCAGAAGCAAGGGTCCAGTCCTGATCCCATTCGTCCGAGTCATATCCGAAAAGTACATCAAGAGGTGAGTCATCGGTTGACTCTTCTATCATCGGTTTGAGATATTCATAATGATATGTCCCGACTGCATAAAGTTCATTTTCAAAATTGGTACTGATCATATCCATATTAATATTCAGAACCATTTTTTCCAGTAGTACAACCGGGTTTTGCACAAAGTATCTCGCACCCCCAAGCCTTTGTTCCTCAGCATCAAACGCGATAAAAAGAATACTGTTTTCAAGCTGGTGCTCGGAAAACCATCGGGCAGCAGCCAACAAACCACCCACCCCGGATGCGTTGTCGTCAGCCCCGTTGTAGATTTCTCCATTCTGCACTCCTAAATGATCGTAATGTGCCGTCAATACGATAAAGCGTTCAGGGTATTCGGATCCCTCCAGGTATCCGATCAGGTTGACCGCATCTTCGAACTCCTCCCCCGTCTCGGGATGTGTATGATCGAAGTATTGCTTGTAACTCTCCCCGAAATTTTTCAGCTCCAACTCTTCGAACCGGTGGATAATAAATTCCTGTGCCATTCTACTTCCAACCGATCCTGCATAGCGTCCTTCGAGGGCATCTGAGGCCAGAATCCGGACATCCCGCAAAAGTTCATGCCGGTCGACCGATACATCCTGGTCCTGGGCACAGGCTGTTACAGTTAACAGTAAAAATGAAAAAAAGAAGAGTGTAAGCCGTTTCATAGGATCATATCATTTTTGGGATTATTTACATCTGATGAATACTGTCGGGAATAAATATAGAAGGAAAATTCCTTAAACTCTTTTCAGTCCGATTCTCTGACGCGTCACATCGATCTCCAGTACTTCAACATCGATGACATCCCCAACGCTCATTTCGTTATGGACGTTCTCTACTCGATTGCCGTCAGACCGCATATTGCTGATGTGTAACAGACCATCTGTTTTCACCCCTATATCGACAAATGCACCAAAATCCACGACGTTCCGGACGGTCCCTTTCAACTGTATACCTTTTGAAAGGTCGTCCATCGTCAATACATCCTGGCGAAGAACCGGTTTGGGCATTTCATCCCTTGGATCGCGGCCCGGTTTCATCAGATTTTCAATGATCAGTTCAAGGGTGGGTTCCCCTGCTCCAACCTCTTCAGCCAGTTGTTTTATATTAATGCTTTTGAGTTTCTGACCAATCTGTTCAGCTTCTTTTGAGAGATTTTGAGGGTCAATTCCCAATAGATTACATAGTTTCCCGGCCACTTGATAGCTTTCGGGATGAATCGCTGTATTATCAAACGGATTGAGGGATTCCGGAATTCGAAGAAATCCGGCCGCCTGTTCAAACCGGAAGGGGCCCACGCCATCCACATCCAGCAGTTCTTGTCGTTGATTGAATCGCCCCTGTTTGTCACGATATTTAACGATCTCCCGAGCCGTGGTTTTTCCGAGTCCGGAAACATAGTTAAGTAGTGCGGCACTTGCTGAATTGAGGTTCACTCCCACGTGATTTACACAACTTTCCACTACATCATCCAGTTTATTGGCTAATTTTACCTGGTTTACATCATGCTGATACAAGCCTACACCGATCGATTTGGGATCAATTTTAACGAGTTCAGCCAGCGGATCGAGAACTCGCCGTGCGATGGAGATATTTCCACGTTGAGCCGCTTCGAGTTCCGGGAATTCCTCACGCGCTAGATCCGAAGCCGAGTAGACCGAAGCTCCAGCTTCATTAACGATCATATAGGCCAGATCGACTTCCGGGTTTGTATCCTTCATTTCACCAATCATATCAGCAATTACCTTTTCAGTTTCACGGCTTCCGGTACCATTACCGATTGCAATCAGATCGACCCTGTACTTTCTGACAAGTTGAGAGATTTCCTTTTTAGCCTCCTCCACTTTTTTGTGAGGGGGTGTGGGATAAACCGTACATCCTTCGAGAAATGCCCCGGTCTCACTAACAACCGCAACCTTGCATCCGGTACGATAGGCAGGATCGATTCCCAGTACGACCTTGGAATTAAGTGGGGGCTGCAGAAGCAGGTTGCGGACATTTTCAGCAAACATTTCAATAGCATGCTCACCAGCCTGTTCAGTAAGCTCATTCCGAAGTTCGTTTTCCAGTGAGGGATAAAGCAACCGTTTCCAGGCATCGAAAACTGCTTCTTCCAACTCTTCAACAAAAACACTTCGTTCATTGGTAATGATAATTTTATCAATCTCTTCCAGGGTACGTTCCTCCCATACGTCCACCTTTACCTTGAGGATCCCTTCACTCTCTCCACGGTCAATCGCCAAAACCTGGTATGGTTTCAGGAATTTGACTTTACCCGAAAAGTCATAATAGGTTTCAAAAACTTTTACTTTATCTTTCTTCTTTGCTTTGCTTCCGGACAATTTACTTGTCATACTTCCATACTGCCGAAGCTGTTTTCGAAGCATATCCCGAACCTCCAGGTGCTGACTGATTCGTTCGGCTACAATATCCCTGGCTCCTTCCAGTGCTTCTCCGGCTGTGTTTACTTCTTTCTCCTTGTTCACGAATTGTCGGGCAAGCGCCTCGGGGTCTCCTTTCTGCGTTTTCTGCTCCCAAATCATTTCTGCCAGCGTTTCCAGTCCTTTTTCAATCGCCTGATCTGCACGGGTTTTTCGCTTTTTCTTAAATGGAAGATACAGATCTTCAAGCGTCGTAAAATCCCGGCAATTGAGGATCGATTCACGAAGTTGATCGGTCAGTTTACCCTGACCTTCGATAGTTTCGAGGATGAAACTTTTTCTTTTTTCAAGCAGCCGGTACTCTTCCACTTTTTCCTGAACTGAACGGAGCTGCTGCTCGTCGAGTCCGCCGGTCATCTCCTGCCGGTACCTGGCAATAAAAGGTACCGTTGCTCCATTATCAAATAGTTTGACAACCTGTTCTACCTGTTTCGTCAGAAGGTTCAATTCACTGGCTGTGGATCGCAAAATTTGTCTATCGGACATTGTATTTCGTAATTATTAAAGTTTATTTGAATCGTTGAATCCCGGGCATGAATTTCAGGTGGCTGACAGATTATAAACAACTTCCCGAT